>NZ_CP062167.1:3163750-3486875 GCF_014844055.1 Aureimonas sp. OT7 | reverse complement strand
CTTCGCGGAAGCCGGAAGGGGTGGTGACGGAGCCATCCGCGGCACGGGTGCAACCCTGCCGGTCGCCCGACTGGTTGAGCGGATGGAACACCTCTTCGGCGAAGCGCCCGGCTTCGTCCAGGATCGCGGCGACCGTGTCGGGCGTGGCATCCTCGAAGCCCGGGCGGTTGTTGTGGGCGTCGAGCCCGACGATTTCGCGCAGAACGAACAGCGTATCGGCAATGGGAGCCTTGTAGAGCGTCATCGAAAAACCTTCCCTTCGATTGACGTTTTCGTAAACGTAAATGCGGTCGCCTGTAAAGCGGACAGGGCGCAAAATTCCGCGTGAGGCGCTGCTCTTTCCCATACATTAGCGCGCAATTAACCATTACCCGTGAAGATGCCGGTGGGATTGACGAGACGCCGCAAGGCGGGCCTTTGCGCCTGTGCCGAGCGTTCGAGGGGACGGAAATGGGCGTAGCCGACAAGGCGAAGGCGGCACGAGGCACCGGCGATCCGCCGGGCGCGCCCAGCGTGGCGACGCTGACCCGGACCCTGGAAGAGCTGGAGCGCCGCCTTGCGCGTCTGTCCACGCAAAAGCAGGCAGACAGCCGCGCACCGGCACCGGCACCGGTCGGCGCCGGCGCTACCCCGGCAGAGAGGCTGCGCCGCATCGTGGACCGAAGCGCGGAATATGCGGCCTCGGCTCCATCGGCGCGAGCCCGATCGAGCGAGGCGATCGACGAACTCGTGCAGGAAATGCGGGCATTGAGAGGCGAGATGCGCAAGGAAATCGCCGCCGGAACAAAGGCCGGACAGGCGACGATGGGGCATGCCTTCGCCACGCTCGAAGCCTCGCTTGCCGCGCGCGACAGTTCCGAGCTGATCGCCGACGGGCTTGCCGCCATGCTGACGCGCATGGCCACGCTTGAGGAGCGCGGCGCGACCAATGAGGCCCTCTCCGAACTCAATAGCGATCTCAACCGCATGCGGACGGTCGTTTCCGGGCTGGCCACGCAGGAAGACCTGACCCGGCACATGGGGTCGGTCACCGGCCGGCTCGACGCGCTTTTGGAAACAAGCGCCGCCGCAGTGGACCGCGGTGCCTTCGACGCCGGTGTCGCCGCCTTGGGCGAACGGCTGTCGAGCATCGAGACGCTCCTGGCGCGGCTGCCGGAGACCCTCGGGATCGAGCGCATCGAGGATCGGCTCAAGGCGCTTGCGGCGCCGTCCGGCCCCATTGCGCTGGACGCTGTCTCGGTCAGCGTCGATCTTTCGGCGCTGGAGGAAAGGCTCGACGAGATTTCCGGCGCGATCCTTGTGCTGGACAGGCCGGAGCAAGGCAGCGACCGGATCGAGAAGCGCCTGGACGCTTTGTCCGGGCAGCTCGACGCCTTCATGGAGCGCCTGGAAGAAGCCGAGGAAGAGCGCTCGCTGCGCCACGCGGAAGCCTTTACCCAGGAGTTGAAGCGGTTGGAGGCCCTGTGGCAGGGCTCCGACGAGCGGGCGGCGGAAACCGAGGCCCAGCTTCTTTCGATTCTCAGGAATATCGCCGACCGGCTGGCGGATCTGGAAACGGAAACCGGGCAGGCCGGGGAAAACGCCGGAGGCACCGTTTTCGACGCCGAGTTCGCCACATGGCAACCGGCCGAAGACGGTCAGGAAGACAGCCTGCGGGCGACCCTCGACCGGCATTTGAAGCGTCGGCGCGCCGACGGGGCGCCGCAAGCGCAGGATGGCGGGGGCGCGGCCACGGCCGATCCGGATGGCGCGACACGCTACGGGCGTGACGTTTCCGACTTCGGCAGCATCCTGGAGCGGGTCCGCCGCCACGAGCGCGCCGCCGGCCTTGGCCCCTCCACCCGGGCGGATTTCATTGCGGCGGCACGGCGCGCCGCCGCGGCGGCCGCGGCGGAAGCCGAAGCCCTGCATGCCGGCAATGGGGCCGGCAACGGCATGGGCGAAAGTCCGTCCGGCCGCAATCGCACGTATCGCAAGCCCATGGTGATGGCAGCCGGGGCCATCATGCTGGCGCTGACGGCACTGCCGATCTCGCGCCTGCAGACGAGCCAGTCCGAGCGTCCGGCCGAGATTGCCGACAACGGTTCCGCGCGGACCCCGGCTGTAACGCAGGAAACGACGGCCTCCATCCCCCGCCCGCTCGCAGCGGGCCAGACCATCGACGACGTGACGAGCGGCGACCTGATAGGACGTCTGGTATCGCATCTTCCGCCAGCGGCGGCGGGGGCCTTGCCGGTTCCGCCGGCCGGTGACACGACCCTTTCCCGCGCTGCGATCGGTGGCGATGCCGCGGCCATGGCTGCCATCGGGGCCGCCGCCATCGACCGTGGGGCTACGGCGGAGGGCCTGTCGTGGCTGGGCCAGGCGGCGCGGCGCGGATACGCACCGGCGCAGTATCGCCTGGGCAGCCTGTATGAGCGTGGCGTCGGCGTGAGCAAGGATCTTTCCCTCGCGCGCGACTGGTATCTCGTCGCCGCGCGCGCCGGCAATGTCCGCGCCATGCACAATCTGGCGGTCATCGATATATCCGGCCTTGCCGGCCCCTCCGACAGGAGCGCGGCGGCGGACTGGTTCCGTATGGCGGCCGATCGGGGCATGGCCGACAGCCAGTTCAACCTTGCCGTCCTGTACGCACGCGGGGCCGGGCTGCCGCGCGACCCGGCGCAGGCCTATCGCTGGTTTTCCATCGCTGCGCGCGGCGGCGACGCGACGGCGCAGCGCAACCGAGACGAGGTCGGGGCCGAACTCGATGCGGCGCAGCGCGCGGCCATCGATGCGGAAGTGGCGCGCTGGCGGCCCGCGACGCCGACCCGTGCCGCCAACGAAGAGCGGTATTCCGGATCTCGTGTTTGACACGACCCTCAGGGTCGGCTTAGTGCGGAGCGGCGCCCTGCCAGACGGTGGACGCATCTCCAGGGATCGAAGGTAGGGGCGCTTGGGGGCCGGTCTTGAATCTTTACCTGCCCATTGCTGAAATCTCGGTCAATGCCTTCATTCTGATCGGCATGGGGGCAGCCGTGGGCTTTCTGTCCGGCCTGTTCGGCGTGGGCGGCGGCTTCCTGATCACGCCGCTCCTGATCTTCTACAACATCCCTCCCGCGATCGCCGTGGCCACCGGCGCCAACCAGGTCATCGCCTCGTCCTTTTCGGGGGCATTGGCGCACTACAAGCGCGGCACGGTCGATATCAAGCTGGGCCTGATGCTTTTGATCGGCGGTGCGGCCGGCTCGGTCGTCGGCGTCTGGCTGTTCACGCTGCTCCGACGCCTCGGCCAGCTCGATCTTGCCGTATCGCTGCTCTACGTCGTCATGCTGGGTACGGTGGGCGGCCTGATGCTGGTGGAAAGCGTGCAGGCGATGCTGCGTGTCCACAAGGGCGGTTCGGGGGAAATTCGGCACGCCTCGCACCACAACTGGGTGCAGAAAATGCCGCTGAAGATGCGGTTCAAGCGCTCCAAGCTCTACGTCTCCATCATTCCGGTTCTAGGCATCGGCTTCGTGATCGGCGTGCTGGCCGCCATCATGGGCGTCGGCGGCGGCTTCATCATGGTACCAGCGATGATCTACCTTCTGCGCGTGCCAACCAGCGTGGTCGTCGGCACGTCGCTCATGCAGATCATGTTCACCGCCGCGGTGACGACCGTCCTGCAGGCCGCATCAAACCAGACGATCGATATCATGCTCGGCTTCCTGCTGATGGTCGGCGGCGTTGTCGGCGCCCAGTTCGGTGTCGAGGCGGGCCGCAAGCTGCGCGGCGACCAGTTGCGTGCGCTCCTGGCGCTGCTCGTCATCGCCGTGGCCGGCCGCCTCCTGGTGGAACTGGTCGTGACCCCCGCCGAGCTGTATTCCATCAGCCTGCCCAGCGGGGTGCGGGAATGAGGGCGATCCTCGCCGCACTGGCCCTGCTTCTGGCGGCTGCCGCGCCCGCCGCCGCGCAAACCCCGACCGAGGGGTTCGAGATCGGCCTGTCGACGGACACGATCACCGTGGGCACCAATTTCGGGGGATCGCGGCTCGTGGTCTTCGGGGCGCTCGACAATGCCGACACGCGGGTATTGCGGCAGGGCCGCTACGACATCGTGGTCGTGCTGGAAGGGCCGAGGCGCAACGTCGTGGTGCGCCAGCGCGACCGTGTCTTCGGCATCTGGATCAACCGCGGGTCCGAGCGGTTCGACAATCTGCCGCAATCCTACGCGCTGTCGTCCAGCCGGCCCCTGCGTGACACGGCAGCCGCCAGCGTACTGCAACAGCTGAACATCGGGCCGCGCAACGAAGTGCTGCGTGCCCAACGCAGCACCGACGACACGACGGCCGAAGCCGACGACTACGCCAACGCCATGCTGCGCCTCAAGGAGCAGAGCCGGCTTTACTCCGTTTCGTTCGGCACCATCGAATTCGTCAGCCAGACGCTTTTCCGGGCAACGCTGGTGTTGCCGCCGGACCTGCCGGTGGGACGGCATCTGGTGCGCGCCTACCTGTTCCGCGAAGGGCAGTTCATCCGCGAGCGAAGCGAAGAGCTGTGGGTGCGAAAGACGGGCCTTGAAAACGAGGTGTCGACCTTCGCCGCCAATTACGGCGCGCTCTATGGCCTGCTGGCCGTGGCGCTTGCCGTTGCGACCGGCTGGTTCGGCCGCGTCCTCTTCAAGCGGGACTGACCTCAGCGACAGAGCGCGGCGAAGGAAATCGGAAAGATACCGGACAGCCCGACCACGTAGGCGCGGCCGAGCTCCGGCGCGAACATGCCGGCAAAGGCATGTCCCAGGACGTTCATCCCGCCCGTCGTCACACCGAAGGATGGCATGATCAAGCGTCGTCCATCGGTGGCGAAGCAGGCCGAGCGCACCGTGCGTCCGCGGGACGCCACCTTGGCCACCGGATGCAGATGCCCCGCGATCTCGCCCGCACCGGCCGCGATGCCCGGCTCGTGGCGGAAATGCAGTCCCGCCACATGGGCAACCCCCAGCGTCCGGCCACCAACCGAAGCCGGCGGCTCCGGGTCGTGATTGCCGGTGATCCAGGTCCAGTCGCGCCCGGACATCAAGGCCAGAAGCTGCTGCCGGAACGGCGCCGGCATGTATGCCGCGCCGTGCGTATCGTGGAAACTGTCGCCCAGCGAAACGACATGCGACGGCTCGTACCGGGCGATCACGCCGGCCAGCAGGGCAAGCGTCGCCGCCGTGTCGTAGGGCGGCAGCATCATGCCGCGCCGCGCGAAGGCGGCGCCTTTTTCAAGGTGCAGGTCGGACACCACCAGGAGCCGGTGCGCCGGCACGTAAAGCGCGCCCGTCGGGTCGCAGACGAGGCGCTCGCCATTCACCTCTGCCTCGGTGCCCGGTTGCTCCGCCAGTCGGAAGCGGCGCTGGATCATGTTCATCGACAAGGCTCGTGCATGGTGATTCGCGGTCGTTGCGTTAACCATACCGGATTTGCGGCTCAAGTGAGGGCAGGCGCGCGTCACCCGAGCGCCTGCGCCACCAGCTCGGCCTCCATGACTTCGCGAAGGACCTCGTCCCGCGCTTCGCCCTCGATGCGCTCGCGGCCGATCTCCAGCATGATCGGGACGGCCAGCGGCGATATCTGGTCGAGGTCGCGATGCACGATATGGTGGCGGATACGGCCAAGGAGGTCGGAGACGCGACGCACGTCGAGAAGGCCCGTCGCCGCGTCCTCCCAGGTGGCGCGCAACAGGATATGGTCCGGCTCGTGGCCGCGCAGGACATCGTAGATGAGGTCAGCCGAAACGGTAACCTGCCGCCCCGTCTTCTCGGCGCCGGATTGCCGCCGGTGGATGAGCCCGGAAATTTCGGCGCATTGGCGGAAAGTGCGCTTGAGCAGCCAGGAATCGGCCATCCAGTCCTCGAGGTCGTCGCCCAGCATGTCCTCGTCGAAGAGGTCGGCCAGATCCAGCAGGCCGCCACGGATCATCCGGCCCATGTCGGCGGCGCCCCAGATCGACAGCGAATAATCGGTCGCGACGAAGCCCAGCGGTTTGGCGCGTGCGCGTTCGAGGCGCCGTGTCAGGAGCATGCCGAGAGTCTGGTGGGCGAGGCGCCCCTCGAACGGATAGGCGACGAGATAGAAGCGGTTGCCGTTGGGAAACGTCTCGATCAGAAGGTCGTCCGGGCCGGGTATGAGGGACTTGGTCTTCTGGATTTCCAGCCAGGAGGACACCTGTTCCGGCAAGGCGCGCCAGCGGGCGGGATCAGCCAGCATCTCGCGCACCCGGGCGGCCAGGAAGGTGGTGAGCGGAAATTTGGAGCCGCCATAGTAGGGAATCTTGGCTTCCTCGCCATCGGGCGCCCGGGTGACGAGGCACTCCATTTCGTGGATACCCTCGAAGCGCAGCACCGTGCCGGCAAACAGAAACGTGTCGCCGGGCGACAGCGTCTCCAGGAAGTTTTCCTCGATCTGGCCCAGCACCGGCCCGCCGCGCGCGATGGCGGCGCGCGTACGGCGCCTGATGACGCGCACTTTCAGGTTGTTGGCCTCGATGATTGTGCCCGCGTTCAGGCGGTAATCCTGGGCGACGCGCGGATGCGTGATGCGCCAGGTGCCGTCCTCCGTCTGGCGAATGCGCGCATAGCGGTCGTACACCTTCAGCGCATAGCCGCCGGTGGCCACGAAATCCACGACACGGTCGAATGTCTCCCGGTCAAGTGCCGCATAGGGAGCTGCGCTGCGGACCTCGTCGAACAGATCGTCCGCATGAAACGGCGCCGCAACGGCCATGCCCAGAACATGCTGCGCCAGCACGTCCAGCGCCCCGCTTCGCAGGGGCGGGGTGTCCTGATCCCCCAGATAGTTGGCATCCAGCGCCGCCTGGCACTCCATGACCTCGAACCGGTTGGCCGGCACCAGGATGGCGCGCGACGGCTCGTCCATGCGGTGGTTGGCGCGGCCGATGCGCTGGGCAAGCCGGCTGGCGCCCTTGGGCGCGCCGACATGGATGACGAGGTCGACATCGCCCCAGTCGATGCCGAGATCCAGCGTCGATGTGGCGACGACGGCGCGCAACTGGTTGGCCGCCATGGCGCTTTCCACCTTGCGGCGCTGCTGCACGTCCAGCGAGCCGTGATGCAGCGCGATCGGCAATGTCTCCTCGTTGATGCGCCAGAGATCCTGGAACAGGAGCTCGGCCTGGCTGCGCGTATTGACGAAGAGCAGCGTCGTCCTGTGCCGCCGGACGGCCTCATAGATTTCCGGAATGGCGTAGCGCGCCCGATGCCCCTGCCAGGGAATGCGCGTCTCGGACTGCAGGATCGTGATCTGCGGCCGCGCGCCGCCCGCAACGGTGATGAGATCGGCCATGGGCGCTTCGCTGCCGGGCCGCTGGCCGACGAGCCAGCGTTGCAGTTCCCCCGGTTCGGAAACGGTGGCCGAAAGACCGATCGTCTGCAGGTCGGGACGCAGCTTGCGCAGCCGCGCAAGGCCCAGCGAAAGGAGATGGCCGCGCTTGGACGTAACCAGCGAGTGCAACTCGTCGAAGATCACCGTCTTCAGATCGGAAAAGAAAGCTTCCGCGTCCTTGGATGCGATCAGCAGCGCCAATTGCTCGGGCGTCGTGAGGAGGATGTCCGGCGGACGCAGCTTCTGGCGCTGGCGACGGTGCTGGCTGGTATCGCCGGTGCGCGTCTCGATCTCGATCCTGAGGCCCATCTCTTCCACCGGGGCGGCAAGATTGCGCTGGATGTCCGTGGCGAGCGCCTTGAGTGGCGAGATGTAGAGCGTGTGGATGCCGGGTGCGCGGGTGCCCGGCTTGCGCGGCGTGCGGCGCGACAGGTCCACCAGCGACGGTAGGAAGCCGGCCAGCGTCTTGCCGGCCCCGGTTGGCGCGATCAGCAGCACGGATCGCCCATTCTCGGCCAGGCCGAGAAGGTCCAGCTGATGGGGACGCGGTGTCCAGCCCTTGCCGGCAAACCATGCGCGGACTGTTTCGGGCAGGCGCAGGCCGGCGTCGTTGGCGGGGTGTATCGTCACCGCCTCAACATAGGATCGGGCAGCGATGCCGCCAAGTCAGGTGGCGAGGTATCGATCGGTCCGGTGGTTGATCGCCAGAAAGGCGTTCAGCACGATGGCGCCGAGAACCGAGTAGGCGATGGCCCGGGGCGATATGACGGCAAAGGACGTGGCAAGGACCAGAAGGTCGGTTGCCATCTGCGTCACGCCGGCGCGCCAGCCGAACCTGTCCTGGAGATAGACGGCAAGAATGCCGACGCCGCCCGCGCTGGCCCGATGGCGGAACAGCGCCAGAAGCCCGAACCCGACCAGAAGGCCGCCGAGGCAGGCGCCCAGCAGCGGCTGGATATGGTCGAACCGCAGATAGGACGGCGCCACGGCCGTCATGAGCGACAGAAGCGCCACGCCGAAGGCCGTCTTGATGGTGAAGGCGCGGCCCATGCGGCCGACGGCGAGTGCGTAAAAGGGAAGATTGACGAGAAAGAAGACGAGCCCGTAATTCCAGCCGCCGGCATAATGGATGACGAAGGCCAGTCCTGCCGTGCCACCCGTCAGGAAGCCGAGTGCCCCCAGCATCGACAGGCCGAGCGCGGTCAGTACGGTCCCCGCCAGGATGCCGAATGCATCTTCCCATATCGTGTGGCGGGTGGGCGTCGGGCTCCAGTTGCCGAAGCGGTGGGCCCGCTGCGCTTCCTGAACGACAGGCGGACGATCGGTATCCAGCGTCGCCATGCTCCACCTCTTTCGCACGTGCGAACAGGCTATAACGCAATGCACATTTGTTCAATATGGCCGTCAGGCGCAACCGCACAAATACAGGATGCCGTGAACGTCGGCTCCCCTGTCCTGGCGAAGGACGGTCCGGCATGTTTCCACCACCCGCATGCCCGCCAGGGTCAATTCCGCCTCGATATAGTCGGGCGCATGGGAGTAGCGCAGCGTTGGCCACAGGCTGTAGCCGGTGCCCTCGGCTCCCGCCTCCACGGAGAAGGCGAAGCGGCCGCCCGCCGTCATCAGCGAGCGCACCAGGCGAAAAGCCGGAGCAAGGTCGCCGATGTAGATGAGAACGTCGGCAGCCGTGATGAGATCGTAGCGCCGGGCGCGGATTTCGGCCGGCGGGTCGCAGAGATCGGCCTGGCAGAGCAGGTCGTAGATGTGCTTCTGCCGCGCATGCGACAGCATCCGATCGGACAGGTCGAGGCCGTCCAGGCGGCTGGCCCGGGCACCGATCCGCTCCCCCATGAGGCCGGTTCCGCAACCGAGGTCCAGGACTGCGCCGAGGGGGTCCGCACCGGCCAGCATCGCCACGATCGCCTCGGGAACGCTGTAGGACAGCCGGTCCACCAGCGCCGTCTCGAAACGGTCGGCATACTGGTCGAAGAGGCTGGCGACGAAGGCCGGGGGCGGGCTGTCCGGAACGGGCGCCTGGCCCAGCGCGGCGAGCTTCAGCCCGGCGCCGTAGACATCTTCCCCGCCATCGGAGAGGAGTTCCCGGTAGATGTCGGCGGCCGCATCGTGCTGCCCGGCGATCTCCAGATATTCGCCGAGGCGCAGCCGGCCCAGCGGCCAGCGGGGGGTCAACTCGAGCGCCTGGCGCATCAACTCCATCGCAGTGTGGACATCGCCCGCCTGCGCATAATGTTCTGCATATTCGGCACGGCGGTCGGCGCGCGCGTCGCCGGAGCGATGACGGTGTTGGAACACGGGCTCTGTCGAAAGAATTGACGTGATGCATATGGCGTGCGCGCGCTGTCCGGCGCAAGCAATTTCAAATGGTCGGATACGAACCGGGAGTATGCATGGCGGCCTACGAGACCCTGCTGAGGCCGACGGAGGAGGGCCTGTATTGCCCACCCGGCGATTTCCATATCGATCCGGTGCGTCCGGTTGCCCGTGCGCTGGTCACGCACGGTCATGCCGACCACGCGCGACCGGGCAATGGGGCCGTGCTGGCCACCCGCCGGACGCTGGACATCATGGCGCTGCGCTACGGCGCCGATTTTGCCGGCCAGCGACAGGTCGCCGACTGGGGAACGCCGATCACCATCGGCGACGTCACCGTGACCTTCCACCCGGCCGGACATGTCCTCGGCTCTGCCCAGATCGCCGTGGAGCACAAGGGCACCCGCATCGTCGCCTCCGGTGATTACAAACGAACGGCGGATGCGACGTCCGAACCCTTCGAGCCGGTACCATGCGACGTCTTCATCACCGAGGCGACCTTCGGCCTGCCGGTGTTCCGCCATCCTTCCGGCCGGCACGAGATCGGCAGGCTTCTGGAGTCCCTGCGGCAATTTCCGGAGCGCGCGCACGTCGTCGGTGCCTATGCCCTCGGCAAGGCGCAACGCGTGATCCGCATGATCCGCGACGAAGGGTACGACGCCCCCATCTACATCCACGGGGCGCTCGTGCGGCTATGCGAGTATTATGCGCAGGAGGGAATTGACCTCGGTCCGCTCTTGCCGGCCACGCTCGGCAAGGGGCAGAAGGGCGAATTCGCCGGCGCCATCGTGGTGGGCCCGCCCTCGGCTTTTGCCGACCGATGGGCGCGGCGCTTTCCCGATCCGGTCGCCTGTTTCGCCAGCGGCTGGATGCAGGTGCGCCAGCGGGCCCGCCAGCGCGGTGTGGAGCTGCCGCTGGTCATCTCCGACCATTGCGACTGGGACGAGCTGACCGACACCTTGTCAGAGTTGAAGCCGGATGAAACATGGGTCACCCATGGCCGCGAGGAAGCCCTGGTGCGCTGGTGCGAGTTGCAGGGGATGCGGGCCCGCCCGCTTCACCTCGTCGGCTACGAGGATGAAGGTGACTGAGAGCCGGCCGACCCGGTGGTCGCGAGATTGATGGTGGCGTGATCCCCGATCACATAGGAGACGAGATGGCCGGCATAGTATGCCGACCCCTCCGCCGAGGCGTGGAACCCATCGCGCGAGAACCCCGCCGGCTCGACGCGGGGCAGGGTGATGGACGGGATTGCCCCGCGCTCGTGGCACAGGCGGGTACCCAGCCGACGGAACATGTCCGCCCGCATTTCCAAGACGGCGCCGATGCCGCGTGGAAGGGCGGGCACGCGGCGCATGTCCACCGGTGGAGACCACACGATCCGCGCCTGCGGCCAGCGGGCCCGCAACGCGTAGAGGAGGCCGCCGAAACCCTTCTTGAAGCGTCGCAGGCCATGAAAATTCTTGACGTCGTTGGTGCCGACCATCAGCACGATGTGGGTGAAGGCCTCGCGGGCGATGTTGGGCACGACATAGTCGCGCAGCTCCGCCGATACCGCGCCGTTGGAACCGATCGCACGCCAGGCGACCGTCAGGCCCGACACGGCATGGAGGCGCTCGGCCAGCCGCACGGCCAGACTGTCTTCCATGCGGTCGACGCCGACGCCCGCGGCGGATGAGTCGCCAAGCACCAGCAGCCTTATATGCGGGCTTTCGGCATGCGGCCCGAAATAGCCCGCCAACGGCCCCTCCGGCGGACGCAGCCTTTCGATGCGCCGGCGGATCCGGGCGCCTTGCCAGACATAGACCGGAAACATCAGCCACGTCAGAAAGGCTTTCCACATCAGTGACTTCCTTGTATCGAGCGGCACGAAAACGGGGCCGGCAAGGCCGACCCCGACAGTATAGGCTTCATTTGCATGACGGGTGCATGAAACTTCCGTCAGGCGCCATCAGGCTTTGAGGGCGTCGACCCCGGGCAGGGGCTTGCCTTCCATCCATTCGAGGAAGGCGCCGCCTGCCGTGGAAACATAGGTGAACTCGTCCACGACGCCCGCATGGTTGAGGGCCGAAACCGTATCGCCGCCGCCCGCGACGGAAACCAGGTGCGCGTTGCGTGTCCGCTCGGCCGCGTGCCTGGCCGCCGCGACGGTGGCTGCGTCGAACGGGGTGATCTCGAAGGCGCCGAGAGGACCGTTCCAGACCAGGGTGCGGGCTTTGGAGATCCACTCCTTGATCTGCCCGGTGCTGGCCGGCCCGAGATCCAGGATCATGGCATCGGACGGCACCCTGTCGACCGATACGGTCTCGCTTGGTGCATTGGCCTTGAACTCGCGTGCGACGACCGCATCCACCGGCAATAGCACCACGCATCCCGACCCTTCGGCCGATTTCAGGATGGAGCGGGCGGTATCGGTGAGGTCATGCTCGCACAGGGATTTGCCGACATCCTTGCCGAGCGCGGCCAGGAAGGTATTGGCCATGCCGCCGCCGATGACGAGGCAGTTCACCTTGGTCACGAGGTTGGACAGAAGGTCGATCTTGCTGGAGACCTTCGCGCCGCCGACAATGGCGACCACCGGGCGGGCCGGATCGCCGAGGCCCTTTTCCAGCGCGTCCAGCTCGGCCTGCATGGCACGGCCGGCGTAGGAGGGGAGATGATGGGTGATGCCCTCCGTCGAGGCATGGGCGCGATGCGCCGCCGAGAACGCGTCGTCGACATAAAGGTCACCAAGACTGGCGAGGCTGGCGGCGAAGGCGTCGTCGTTCTTTTCCTCTTCGGGGTGGAAGCGCGTGTTCTCCAGCAGCAGCACGTCGCCATCGGCCATGTTGGCGACGATGCCTTCGGGGATCGGCCCAACGCAGTCTTCGGCGAAGCCCACGGGCTTGCCAAGCTTGTCGGACAGGGCCCCTGCAACCGGCTCCAGCGACTGGGCTTTGTCGACCTTGCCCTTGGGACGCCCGAAATGCGCAAGCAGAATGACCTTGCCGCCTTTGCCTGCGATCTCCTGGATGGTCGGCAGCACCCGGTCGATGCGCGTCGTATCGCTGATCCTGCCGTCCTGCATGGGCACGTTCAGGTCCACGCGGACAAGAACGCGCTTGCCCGCCAGGTCGACGTCGTCCAGCGTCTTGAAAAGGGTCATGCGGTCCTCCGTCGGGCCCGGCCTCAGCCGCCGAGCCGCTTGAACAAGGTGGGGTAGTCGAGCACCAGCCCGTCTTCGTCGACGGGCAGGTCCGCGGTAAATGTCCGGTCCGCAGCCTGGTAACGATACAGGCGCGCCGGCGTCAGGCAGGTGTAACGCTGGCCGTCCACGACCGGCTCGAAGCTGTCGAACGGCACGTAGACCATGGACAACTCGACCGTGCCATGGTCGGGCGTCAGCCCGAGCCTGCGGATGGGCAGCGTGTTGGTGAAGGGCGTTCCAGCCAGATCGACGTCGATGCAGCCGGCGAGGTCGGGCAGCGCCGTGCCGTCCGCGGTGCGCCAGTTGCCGTTCCCGTCCGACTCCAGTGCAAGCCGGCGGCCATCCGTGACCGCCAGCCCGAGGCGGCGTATCGTCCAGCCGGCATCGCAGTCGATCCGGTAGGACACGCCGTAGGTCTTGCCACCGCGCGCGCCGATGACGACGCCGCGCGCCGTGATGCCGCCGGCAGCGGCGGGCCGCAGGCTGAGCTGCTCCAGCCCGTCTCCATCGAGCGGGCGCCAGCGAACGTCACATGCGCGCGGCGGGGCGAACACGATCAGGCCTTGGCGAGGGCCACGGCCGTATCGGACATGCGGTTGGAGAAGCCCCATTCATTGTCGTACCAGGACAGGATGCGGACCAGCGTGCCGTCCATGACCTTGGTCTGATCCATGTGGAAGACCGAGGAGTGGGCGTCGTGGTTGAAGTCGTGGCTGACATTGGGGAAGTCGGTGTAGCCCAGAATGCTCTTGAGCGGCCCGTCGGCGGCGGCCCGGATGGCCTGCTGCACCTCTTCCACCGTGGTGGCGCGCTTGGCCACGAACTTGAAGTCCACCACCGAGACATTCGGCGTCGGCACGCGGATGGCGACGCCATCCAGCCGGCCCTTGAGCTCGGGCAGCACCAGCGAGACGGCCTTGGCCGCGCCGGTGGAGGTGGGGATCATGGACAGCGCCGCGGCGCGGGCGCGATACAGGTCCTTGTGCATCGTATCCAGCGTCGGCTGGTCGCCCGTATAGGAGTGGATCGTGGTCATGAAGCCCTTGTCGATGCCGATGGCATCGTTGAGGACCTTGGCCACGGGGGCGAGGCAGTTGGTGGTGCAGGAGGCATTGGAGACGATCCTGTCGTCTCCGGTCAGCGTCTGGTGGTTGACGCCGTACACGATCGTCTTCTCTGCGCCGGCAGTGCCGGAAAGCGGGCCGGAGATCAGCACCTTGCGAGCGCCGGCCTCCAGGTGCGCGCCGGCCTTCGCCGGATCAGTGAAGATGCCTGTGCACTCCATCGCGACGTCGATGCCGAGCTCTTTCCAGGGGAGGTTCTTCGGGTCGCGCTCGGCGGTCACGCGGATCGGGCCGCGTCCGACATCGATCGTGTCGCCGTCTACCTTGACTTCGCCGGGGAAGCGTCCGTGCACGGAGTCGAAGCGGATCAGGTGCGCATTCGTCTCGACCGGGCCGAGATCGTTGATGGCGACCACCTCGATATCGGTCCTGCCCGATTCGACGATCGCCCGAAGCACGTTGCGACCGATGCGGCCAAATCCGTTGATGGCGACGCGAATTGCCATGTCTGTCCTCCTTGGAACCTTCGCCCCGGAAACCGGAGCATGCCGGCGCAGTGGATGGCCGGCCCGTAGCGCCAAGCTTCTTAGAGCATTCGAGCGCCGGGTGGGAACCAAAATTGCGGGTTTTTCTGGGCTCGCGGCGGAAAAATGCGGCACTCCATCCATTCAACCGATTAGGAAGCGCCGCGCGGAAAGCCTGACTTATTCCGGCCTTTCGCCGCATTTACCGCGTCCAAGGACCGTCCAAAAGAATCGCTTGTCGAAAGGGCGCGCTTCTCATCGCGCCTCAGGTGATTTACAAATCTGCCATCGGCTTGCTGCCCGGCATTCATGAAGGCCATCGGCCACGACGTCGCGGGCATGAGGGGGTATTTGACGCACATGGAGGACCAGACGACGCTGGCGGGCGCCTCGGCACGATTGCAGAGGGCGTTGGAGCGCCTCGAGCAGGCGAGCGACAGGGTCATCGAGAACGGCGCTTCCATGACCGTCGACGAGGAAATCCAGCGCATGACCGCCGATCGCGGTCGCCTTGCAGGGGAACTGGACGCCTGCATGTTGAAGGCCGGGCGGCTGGAAGAGGCGAACCGCGAAGTGTCCCGGCGGCTCGTGGCCGCCATGGAGGCGATCCGGCAGGTCATGGAACAGAGGCGCGGCTGACGGCACGGCCGCACAGTGTCGTTTGCGTAACGGGGGATGACGATGCCACAGATCGTGGTGACCATCGACGGCAAGGCCTATCGCATGGCCTGCGCGGAAGGCGAGGAAGACCATCTTCTTTCGCTCGGCGCGGAGCTGGACGAGCGCGTCGTGGGACTGCGGTCGAGCTTCGGCGAGATCGGAGACCAGCGCCTGACCGTGATGGCCGCCATCATGACGATGGACGAGTTGTCCGAGACCAGGGCCCGCCTTTCCGCGCTCGAATCCGAGATGGCATCGCTGCGCGAGGCGCAGGATAAATCGCGCAACGGCCGGGAAGTGCTGATCGAAACCATGAACGGCATGTCGGAAGCCATCGAGCGCGTGGCGCTGAAGCTGGAGCGCGCCGGCGAAAAACGATGACCGCCAGCCGGCACCCACTGGCAAGCTGCGCGCGGCACCGCTATATTGGTTGGCGACGGGCTGCACGGTACGACAGGGATAACTTTTCCTCGGGGCCTTAGTCATTCCGAAGGGAGCTGTCCCTGCCCTGGTCCGTGGACTGGGGCACACGGCGCCCACCTACTCTGTAGGTTCCCGGGATCGACTTTCTCATCGGCCGAGGTGGCTCGTCACTCCCTCATCTTCTTTCCATCCGACGAGCGGTGATGCGGCGTGCGGCAATCCTTGCGTGAAGAAAAGGCGATCGTGCGTGAACTCGGCCTTCGACGCCGCGACGCGCTGTCCATCGAAGCGCGGGCCTTGGCGTCCGCCGCGATCAACGACCGCCTTCTGACCATGCTCGGCGACCGCCGGATTTTATCCGCAGCGGGCTACCTGCCGATCCGCTCGGAGGTCGATCCGCAACCGGCGATGGCTGAGCTTGCGGCGCGCGGCATACCTGTCGCCGTACCGGCCATCGTCGATGGCGATCTGGTGTTCCGCCGCCTCGACGGTGCCGAGGGCATGGAGCGTCAGGGCTTCGGCACCTATGCCCCCGGCCCGGACGCCGAGCAACTCCATCCGGACCTGTTGATCGTTCCCCTGGCCGCCTTCGACAGGGCGTGCGGGCGCTGCGGCTACGGCAAGGGCTTCTACGACAGGGCCATCGCCCGCCTGGCGCAAGGCGGCAGGCTTCTGGCCATCGGCGTGGCCTTCGACGCCCAGAGGGTGGATCACGTGCCGATGGACGCGCATGATCGTGCGCTGGACATGATCGTCACGGAAAGCGCAGTACACCACCCGTCGACAGCACCTGGCCCCTGAAGGCAACGCCGCCCGCCGCCGCCTCCGGCCGTGGAGCGGCAAACACCTGCGCCCAGTAATTCCGGCCGCCATCCGCCCGGCGCGCGCCGGCAAATCCGATATGCACGCTATTGGGGTTCAACAGGTTCCTGCGGTGTCCGGGCGAGCCGATCCAGCCACGCATGGCGGCTTCGTAATCGGCATATCCCCGACCGATGTTCTCCGCGGTCGTCGACCACTCGTAACCAGCCGCCGAGACGCGTCCTGGCAGGCGTCCGCCTGCTGTGTGGCTGAGCGTGTCGGAGGCGGCCATCGCCTCGGCCTGGATGCGTGCGGCCTGCATCAGCCGCCCATCGATGGAAAGGGGCGGCAGGCCGTTGGCGGCACGAAACCGGTTGGCGCTGGCCAATGCCGCGCCGTCCGCGATCGGCAGTGCGACCGTATTGGAACCGCCTGCCATGGGCCCCGCGCAGCCGGCGAGGAGGGCGGCGCAGCCCGCCAGTACGAAGGCGCGCCGCGACATGCCGCCGAACGCCGACCAATCTGTTTCTTTCACGTTGCCTCCTATCTGGCGTACTGGAAGGCAAGAATGACACGAATCGGGCAAGGGGGTGGCATGCGTTTTCTTTTCCTCGGCGACCTTGTGGGACGCAGCGGCCGCACCGTCGTTCTGGATCGGCTGCCCGGTCTCATTTCGGACTGGAAGCTCGATTTCGTGGTGGTGAACGGCGAGAACGCGGCCGGTGGCTTCGGCGTCACCGAAGACATACTGGAGGCGACGCTGGAAGCCGGCGCCGACGTCATGACGACGGGCAACCACGTCTGGGACCAGCGCGAGGCGCTGGGCTTCGCGGGGCGCTACGATGCCTTCCTGCGGCCGGCCAACTATCCGCAGGGCACGCCGGGGCGCGGCAGTGGCCTGTTCATCGCGCGCAACGGCGCGCGTATCGTGGTCGCCAACATCATGGGGCGCGTCTTCATGTCGCCCGACCTCGACGATCCCTTCCGCTGTGCCGCCGATCTGGTCGAATCCAGCCCGCTGGGGGAGCAGGCCGACGCCGTGATCGTGGATTTCCACGCCGAGGCCACAAGCGAGAAACAGGCGATGGGACATTTCCTGGACGGGCGGGCCAGCGTCGTGGTGGGGACGCATACCCATGTGCCGACGGCGGATGCGCAGATCTTGGTGCATGGGACCGCATACCAGAGCGACGCGGGCATGTGCGGCGACTACGACTCATCGCTCGGAATGGACAAGGAGGAGCCGCTCAACCGCTTCGTGACGAAGGTGCCGCGCGGCCGCTTCGAGGCGGCGTCCGGCCCCGGCACGCTTTGCGGGCTGGCCGTGGAGATATCGGATCGCACCGGGCTGGCCGAGCATGTGTCACCGGTGCGGCTCGGCCCGCGCCTGGCGGAATGCGTGCCGGACTTCTGGTAGGGGTCCAACTTTACGCAGGGCTCGCGTTTTTTTATATGTCCGCCCAACCCAGTGCATAATCGACAAGAAACAGGTGCCAAATGGCCGGTCATTCACAATTCAAGAACATCATGCACCGGAAGGGTCGGCAGGATGCCGTCCGCTCCAAACTCTTCTCCAAGCTGGCGCGTGAAATCACCGTGGCCGCCAAGAGCGGGTTGGCCGATGCCGACATGAACCCGCGCCTGCGCCTGGCGATCAACAATGCCAAGGCGCAGTCCATGCCGAAGGACAATATCGAGCGCGCCATCAAGAAGGCCGCGGGCGGCGAGGGCGACAACTACGAGTCCGTCCGCTACGAGGGCTATGGGCCGGCCGGCGTGGCGGTGATCGTCGAGGCGTTGACCGACAATCGCAACCGGACCGCCTCGAACGTGCGGTCCTACTTCACCAAATCGGGCGGCGCCCTTGGCGAAACCGGTTCCGTCGCCTTCATGTTCGACCGTGTCGGCGAGATCGTCTATCCGGTTTCGGCAGGCGATGCCGACACCGTCATGGAAGCGGCGATCGAGGCCGGCGCCGACGATGTCCAGTCGGACGAGGACGGCCACCGCATCATCACCGCCTTCGAGGATATCGGCGATGTGGCCAACGCCCTCGAGGCATCGCTGGGCGAGGCGGAAAGCGTCAAGGCCATCTGGCGTCCGCAAACCAGCGCCCCGGTGGACGAGGAAAAGGCACAGTCGATCCTGAGGCTGATCGCCAACCTCGAAGACGACGACGACGTGCAGAACGTCTATGCCAACTTCGAAGTGGACGAAGAAGTCCTGGCGCGCCTGTCGGCCGCGTGAGGCAGGGCCGGCTCAGCCGGCCTCCCCACCCTCCGCCTGCATGGCGGCCTCGGCCGCCGGCACCACCTGCTCGGCCACGATGCGGTGAAGCTGGCGCACATAGCCGCTGCGGCCCGAAGGCTGGGACTCGTCCGACGTGATGGCGATGGTGAGCTCCAGGTCCGGGATGACATAGATCATCTGGCCGCCATAGCCCCAGCCATAGGTGCCGTCATGGCCGGCGAAGCGGGACAGGAACCAGCCATAGCCATACGCTTCCCCGGTGAAGCGCGATCGGGTGCGCGGCGTCCAGCTTTCGTTAATCCAGCCTTGCGAGACGACGCGCCGGCCCTCCGCATCCAGCCCGCCGCGCCGGTAGATTTCGCCGAAGGCCAAAAGGGCGCGCGGCGTCATGGCCGTCTGATTGCCGCCAAGGTCGATCCCCTGGGGATCGCGTTCCCAACCCGAGACGGTGGCTCCTGCCGGTGACAGCCACTCCCGCGCCAGTTGCCGCGTGGGCTTGCCGCTGGCGCGCGTCAGGATTGCGGACAGAAGATGCGTCGAGCCGGTGGAATACAGCATGGCGCCGCCCGGCTCGTCCGTGAAGGGGCGGGCCAGTGCGTCGGAAACCCAGTTGCGGCTGGCGATCCAACCGCCGTAGTTGCTGCCCGAGGTTCGCTCCAGCCCGGCCTGCATGGACAGGAGATGGCCGATGGTGACATCGTCGAGGCGCGGGTCGTGATCGGCGGGGAACGAGCCGGACAACACGGTCGCGATCTTCTGGTCGGTCCCCTCCAGAATGCCCTTGTCGATGGCGATGCCGACAAGGGCCGAGATGACAGATTTGGACGCCGACTTGATGTTGGTGGCCCGATCGGTCCGGTTGCCCCGGAACCCGCGGTCCAGGACGATCTCGCCCTTGCGGGCGATCACGACTGTTTCCAGGGGCTGCAGGGCCTCGAAGGCGCCGGACAGATCGGCAATGCCGGGGGCGGCCGTGGCCGGCCTTGCCTCCCGCACGTCGTCCGGCACGGCGTCCTGCGCGGCGGCGGCATGCGGTGACGCCAGCATGACGGCGATGGCGAGCGTGCGGATCGTCGGGAGCATGGGGCGTCGTCCTTCGGCAAGTTCCGACCCGGCATATGTCGTCTGTCCGGCGGCATTGCGACCGCCCGAATGAATGTTTCTCTTTTGTTCACTCTTGCGCTTTATCGAATCGACCGATGTGCCTATGAATGGAGAAGATATGGTCCGCCCGAGGCAGGAGAGCGTCATTCGCATCATCGGCATCGATCCGGGGCTGCGCCGTACGGGCTGGGGTATCGTCGAAACCCTTGGAAACAGCCTTCGTTTCGTGGATTCCGGCACCGTCACCTCCGACAACAAGCTTGATCTCGCCTCGCGCCTGCGGCAGCTTCATGACGGTCTGGCGGAGGTGATCCATCGCTTCAGCCCCCACGAGGCCGCCGTCGAGCACACCTTCGTGAACAAGGACGCGACGGCCACCTTGAAGCTCGGGCAGGCGCGTGGCATCGCCATGCTGGTGCCAGCCCTTGCCGGCCTGCCGGTATCGGAATATGCCCCGAACGCCGTCAAGAAGGCGGTCATCGGTGTCGGCCATGGCGAGAAGACCCAGATTCATATGATGGTCAGGGTTCTGATGCCGAAAGCCGTCTTCGATACGGACGATGCCGCCGATGCGCTGGCCATCGCCATATGCCATACGCATCAACGCCAGTCGGCGACGGCGCGGCTTGCGGCACTGGAAGCGGGACGCGACAGGGGCGTCCTGGCAGGGGGCAGGGTTTGATCGGTAAACTCAAGGGTACGGTGGACGAGATCGGCGGTGACCATGTGGTGGTCGACGTCCATGGCGTCGGCTATGTCGCATTCTGCGGCGCACGCACCCTGTCGAACCTGCCCGGCATGGGAGAAGCGGTGACGCTGTTCATCGAGACCATCGTGCGCGAGGACATGATCCGCCTTTACGGCTTCGCCAGCGATGCGGAGCGCGGCTGGTTCCGCCTGCTGCAGAACGTGCAGGGCGTCGGGGCCAAGGTGGCCATGGCCGTGCTGAGCACCTTGTCGGCCGGCGACCTCGCCAATGCCGTGGCCCTGCAGGACAAGGCCATGGTGGCACGCGCGCCGGGTGTGGGCCCCAAGGTCGCCGCCCGCATCGTGGCGGAGTTGAAGGACAAGGCCCCGGCTTTCGCCACGGCCGGCGATATCGATGGCTTTGCCCTGAAGCGCGACCTTGGCGACGGCGTGGCCGCCGGGGCGGTGGCCGACGCAGTGTCGGCGCTGGTCAATCTGGGCTACGCCCGCGACCAGGCGGCCGGCGCCATCGCAAGCGCCGTGCGCGAGGCGGGCGAGGACGCGGAATCCGCCCGGTTGATCCGCCTCGGCCTGAAGGCGCTGAGCCGATGAGCGACGCACGGCGCCTCATTTCGCCCGACAGCCGGGGCGAGGACGACAACACGCTTCGGCCGCAGCGGCTGGAGGATTTCGTCGGGCAGGCGGCGGCGCGCGCCAACCTGAAGGTCTTCATCGAGGCGGCAAAGGCGCGCGGCGAGGCGCTGGACCATGTTCTCTTCGTCGGACCACCCGGCCTCGGCAAGACGACCCTGGCGCAGATCATGGCGCGCGAGCTGGGTGTCAACTTCCGCTCCACCAGCGGTCCCGTCATCGCCAAGGCCGGAGACCTGGCCGCGCTTCTGACCAATCTGGAAGAGCGCGACGTTCTCTTCATCGACGAGATCCACCGCCTCAATCCCGCTGTCGAGGAAATCCTCTACCCGGCGATGGAGGATTTCCAGCTCGACCTCATCATCGGCGAGGGGCCGGCGGCCCGCTCGGTCAAGATCGATCTTTCGCGGTTTACCCTGGTCGCGGCCACCACCCGCATCGGCCTTCTGACGACGCCCCTGCGCGACCGGTTCGGTATTCCGGTCCGGCTGAACTTCTACACGGTCGAGGAACTGGAACTCATCGTGCGGCGCGGTGCGCGGCTGATGGGGCTGGAGATGGCCGACGACGGCGCGCGCGAGATCGCCCGGCGGGCTCGTGGTACGCCGCGTATCGCGGGCCGGCTTCTGCGCCGCGTGCGCGATTTCGCCACCATGGCCGATGCCGCCCGTGTGGACCGGCGGGTGGCGGACGAGGCGCTGACCCGGCTGGAGGTGGACAGCCTGGGGCTGGATCCGCTGGACCGGCGCTATCTCGACCTCATCGCGCTGAATTTCGGTGGCGGCCCGGTCGGTATCGAGACGATCGCCGCCGCCCTGTCGGAGCCCCGCGACGCCATCGAGGATATCGTGGAGCCCTATTTGCTACAGCAGGGCTTCATCCAGCGCACGCCGCGCGGCCGGCTGCTGACGGCCCATGCCTTCCGCCATCTCGGGCTTGCCGTGCCATCGACCTATCAAGGCGCCCAGTCTACCCTGTTCGACGAGCCGGATGCATGAGCGGCGATGCGGGCGTGCCCGGACTTGCCGGAGAACTGACGCCGACCGGGCACCGGCTGATGGTGCGCGTCTATTTCGAGGACACGGACTTTTCGGGCGTCGTCTACCATGCCCGATACCTCCATTTCCTGGAGCGGGGTCGCACGGACTATCTGCGCCTTCACGGAATCGGGCACGGGGAATTGATGGACGGCCGCTTCGGCGAGCCGATGGCCTTTGCCGTGCGCCATATGGATATCGATTTTCTGCGCCCTGCACGGATCGACGACATACTGAGCGTCGAAACATCGACAGCGCTTCTTGGCGGCGCGCGCGTGGTCCTGAACCAGAGGATCAGCCGGGGCGACGCGCTTCTGGTGCAAGCGAAAGTCAAGGTTGCGGTGATTTCGCCGGAGGGCAAGCCACGCCGCATGCCGTCTGCGGTGGCGCGCCTGTTGGGCGCATCCGAAGGTTGAAAGCGCGCCTTGTAACGCGGCGTTAACCTTAACAAGCCCATAGTCGGCAGGCTGCTTCAGACGCCTCTACGCCATTCTTTTACCTGATTCTATGGGTGAAAGGGCGGCTTGGGGGAAGGGGCGGCCGGACGCTTCGTGTCCGCCGCTTCAGGCAATTTCAGGGATAGCTCAGCCGCGCCTCGTGCGAGCCGCGGCCATTCGAGGGTCAAAGCACATGAACGAAGTCGCCCAGACGAGCCTTGCCGCGCAGGCTCACGGCGTCGGACTGATGGACCTGTTCTGGCAGGCCGGCATCATCGTCAAGCTTGTCATGCTCGGGCTTCTTGTCGCCTCCGTCTGGAGCTGGGCGATCATCTTCGACAAGGTGACGCGCTATGCCGCCTTCCGCCGCCAGCTGAACCAGTTCGAAAGCAATTTCTGGTCGGGCCAGTCCCTCGAAGAGCTGTATCACACCCTGTCCGACCGCAAGACCACCGGCATGGGCGCGTTGTTCGTCGCCGCCATGCGTGAATGGAAGAAGAGCTTCGAAAAGGGCGCGCGCTCGCCGATCGGCCTTCAGACCCGCATCGAGAAGGCCATGGACGTGTCCATCGCACGCGAGGTCGAGGGGCTGGAATCGCGCCTGGGCTTTCTCGCCTCGGTCGGCTCGGCCGCACCCTTCGTCGGCCTGTTCGGCACCGTGGTCGGCATCATGACCTCGTTCCAGGCCATCGCCGCCTCCGAACAGACAAGCCTTGCAGTCGTCGCGCCCGGTATCGCCGAGGCGCTGCTGGCGACCGCCATCGGCCTCGTCGCCGCTATTCCCGCCGTCATCGCCTACAACAAGCTGTCGGCCGACGCCGGCAAGCTGGGCGCCCGGATGGAGACCTTCGCCGACGAGTTCTCCGCCATTCTTTCGCGGCAGATCGATGAGAAGATGGCATCGCGCTGAGCGGGACCGGAACGGAGGACAAGCGACATGGCCATTTCCGGAATGCCCTCCGGCTCCAGCCGCGGCAGGCGCGGACGCGCAAAGCGCGCGCCGATGAGCGAAATCAACATGACGCCGATGGTCGACGTCATGCTGGTGCTGCTGATCATCTTCATGGTGTCCGCCCCGTTGATGACGGTGGGTGTGCCGCTGGACCTGCCGAAGACGCAGGCCCGCGCGCTGAACGCGGATACGCAGCCGATCACCATCGCCATCCAGGCGGACGGCAAGGTCTTCATCCAGGAAACGGAAGTCGAGCCCGAGGCGCTCGTGCCCCAACTCCAGGCCATCGCCCAGACGGGCTACGAGGAGCGCATCTTCATCCGCGCCGACCAGGCTGCCGACTATGGCGCCGTCGCGCGCGTCATGGCGCGCATATCCGCCGCCGGCTACAGCAATATCGGGCTGGTGACGGCTCAGGAAACGCGGAGCTGAGCGCACCGCGATGAAATCCCTCGCCACATCAGCGGCCCTGCATACGGCATTGTTGACGGCCATGCTCGTGTCGTTCGGCTCGCCACGGCCGCTCGATATGACGCAGGGCGAAGCCATGCCGGTATCCGTGGTTCCCATTGAGGAGTACAGCCAGGTCGTGCAAGGCGAGGCCGATGCCGAGATGGCGGATACGCCGGCGCCGACGCCGACCGAAGCGCCCGAGCGCCTGCCCATGCCGGCCGAGAATGTCGGCAACAACGAGGTCGACCTGGAAAGCGCGCCGCAGCCGGTCGCCGCCCCGCGGGAAACGGTGCAGACGGCAACCGCCGATGCGCCACCGCCGCCTGCCCCACCGCAACCGGCAGAGGAAACGCCGCCGCCACCCGCCGAGGAGCCCGAGCCCGCGCCACAGCCGGAGCCACCCGCCGAGGCGGAACCCGAGCCGGAACCGGCTCCGGTAGAGGAAGCCGCCGTGGAGCCCGCGCCGCAACTGCCGCAGAACGTTCCGCTGCCACAGGTGCGGCCGCAGCCGCCGCGCCCGCCCGAAACGCCGCGCCAGCAGCCGACACGCACCGCCGAGGCGCAGCCGAAGCCGCGCGAAACCGCAAACGATACGCGCGAGCGCGAGTTCGATGCAGATGAGATCGCCGCGCTTTTGAACCGCGAGCAATCGGCGGGCGGTGGTGCGCGGCGTTCGCAACAGCAGGCGTCGCTGGGTGGCACCCACACGACGGGCGCGCGGCTGAGCCAGTCCGAATACGATGCCCTGCGCGGCCAGGTCAGCCGCTGCTGGTCGCCGCCGTCGGGCGTTTCCGATGCCGGTTCGCTGCGCGTTTCGCTGCGGCTGCAACTGGACCAGGCGGGGCAGCTTATCGGTTTGCCCGAGATCGTCGAGGGCGGCTCGGGATCGACCGCGCAGCGGGTCGCCGCCGAGGCTGCCGTGCGCGCGGTGCGGCGGTGTGCGCCCTATTCGCTGCCGCCCGAGAAATACGAGACGTGGAAAGACGTCACCTTCAACTTCGATCCGAGCCAGATGTTCTGAGGGCGCGCATGAGCCAAAACCGCAGCCCGAGCCGTCTTACCCGAAATTCTTCCCGGAACCGGAGGGGTCCCGAGTCATGAAATCCATTCTAAAACCGATGCTGGCCATTCTTGCGCTGACCTTGAGCGGGGTGGCCATGACTGCGCCTGCCCAGGCGCAGGTGGAGATCGACATCACGCAGGGCAACGTCCAGCCGCTGCCGATCGCCCTGCCGGCATTCCAGTCGGGCAACCAGCTCGGCCAGCAGATCACCGAAGTCGTCACGGCGGACCTGAAGCGGTCCGGCCTGTTCGCACCCGTGGCGCCCGCCGCCTTCATCCAGAAGGATGCCGGGCCGGATGCGACGCCGCGCTTCCAGGACTGGACCGTCATCAATGCACAGGCGCTCGTCGTGGGCCGCGTGACGCCGGAGGCCGACGGGCGCCTGCGCGTCGAATTCCGCCTGTGGGACACCTATGCCGGCCAGCAGCTCGATGGCCAGCAATTCTATGCCAACCCGGACAATTGGCGGCGCATCGCCCATATCATCTCCGACGCCATCTACGAGCGGCTGACCGGCGAAAAGGGTTATTTCGATACCCGCGTCGTGTTCGTCGACGAGACGGGCCCCAAGGACCAGCGGCGCAAGCGCCTTGCCATCATGGACCAGGACGGCGCCAATGTGCGCTACCTGACGCAGGGCAACGACCTGGTGCTGACGCCGCGCTTCTCGCCCAACCGGCAGGAGATCACCTACATGTCGTTCGGGCAGGGCGATCCACGCGTCTATCTGCTGCAGCTCGAAACCGGCCAGCGCGAGATCGTGGGCAACTTCCCCGGCATGACGTTCTCTCCGCGCTTCTCGCCCGATGGGCAGCGCGTCATCATGAGCCTGCAGCAGGACGGCTCCTCGAACATCTATGCGCTGGACCTGCGCTCGCGTGCGACGACGCGGCTGACATCCACCAACGCCATCGACACCTCGCCCTCCTATTCGCCGGACGGGTCCAAAGTGGTGTTCGAAAGCGATCGCGGCGGCAGGCCGCAGATCTACGTGATGGGCGCGGACGGCAGCGGGCAGACGCGGATCTCGTTCGGGCAGGGGTCCTACTCGACGCCGGTCTGGTCGCCGCGCGGCGACCTCATCGCCTTCACCAAGCAGACGGGCGGCCAGTTCCAGATCGGGGTCATGCGACCGGACGGTTCGGGCGAGCGCATCCTCACCTCCGGCTTCCACAACGAGGGGCCGACCTGGGCGCCCAACGGTCGTGTCCTGATGTTCTTCCGCGACGATCGCGGCAGCGGTGGCCCCCAGCTCTACTCGATCGACCTGACCGGCCGTAACGAGCAACGGGTCGCCACGCCGAACTTCGGCTCCGACCCGGCGTGGTCGCCCTCGCTGGAATAGGCGGTGCCATCCGGCGCCGCGTCTTGACGGACGCGGCGTCTTTTTTCATTGACCTTGCGTTAACCCGCGTAGGGTAAATGCAAGATCACCAGAATCGATCAAATTCGAAGGAGTCGGCCATGCGCCGCACAGATAGCCGCGTACCAATGGGCCGGATCGTATTGGCCCTCGTCGCCGCACTCGCTCTTGCCGGTTGCGCCAAGAAGAACCAAGGCCTGCCGGACAATGCCGGCGGCCTCGGCCTTGGCGGCGCCGGCGGTTATGGCGCCGGCAGCGCCGCACCCGGTACGCAGCAGGATTTCACCGTCAATGTCGGCGACCGCATCTTCTTCGATACGGATTCCACCTCCATCCGCGCCGACGCCCAGCAGACCCTGGCGCGGCAGGCCCAGTGGCTGAACCGCTACCCGAACTACCAGATCGTGGTGGAAGGCCATGCCGACGAGCGCGGCACGCGCGAGTACAATCTGGCCCTCGGCGCCCGCCGTGCCGCCGCTACGCGCGACTATCTGGCCGCTCAGGGCGTGCAGCCCCAGCGCATGCGCACCATTTCCTACGGCAAGGAACGCCCGGTCGCCGTCTGCGACGACATCTCCTGCTGGTCCCAGAATCGCCGTGCGGTCACGGTGCTGAGCGGCGCTGGAAGCTGAGCGTCCGGCCGGCCTGCCCACTGGCGCAGGCGCAACACTCACGATGAAATGAGGCGGCCCCACAGGGGCCGTCTCGCGTTTCTGCCGCCTGCGGCGTGCGATGCCAAAATTTGGCCGAACTGCCATTCTCCAGAACGTAAAAGAAGCGTAAAAGCGGCCCCTTACTATCGGCTGCGACACTTCAGGGGAATTGTCATGACCACGTCACCCGGGACCCGCTTTGCGGGACTTTCCATTCTGGCGTTCGCTGCGGGCCTCATGGTGGTGCAGCCGGCGGCAGCCATCGACATTTTCGGCGGCCAGCGGACGCAGCAGGCGCCTGTCCTGATGGCGCAGGCCGGCGATACATCCGTGCGCCTGTCGCAGATGGAAGATGAGATCCGCCGCCTGACCGGCAAGGTCGAGGAAATGTCGTTTCTGGTGCTGCAGCTGCAGGAGCAGTTGCGTAACGCGCAGGCCGACAACGACATGCGCTTCCAGGATCTGGAGGGTGGCAGCGGTGGCGGCGGCTCGGGCCAGAGCGGCCAGCGCAGCGGCGCGTTGACGACGCCTCCCGCTGGCGGAAGCGGCGATGGGGATTTCGCTTCGGCAACGCCGCCGTCCTCTTCAGGATCGCAGATCAGCTCGGCGAGCTCGGAGGAGATCGGCTCGATCCTCGGCGCCAGCATCGACAGCGGCGCATTCCAGACTGCCCCGGCCGGGGGCTCCGACACCGTGGCATCGATCCAGCCGCACAATGAGTCCGACCTCTACAGTCTCGGCTACAACTACCTGCTGGCTGGCGAGTATGTGCGGGCGGAAGAGACGTTCCGGCAATATACGCAGACCTATCCGAGCGCCGAGAACGCAGGCGATGCGCAGTACTGGCTGGGCGAGAGCCTCTATGCCCAGAAAAAGTATCGCGAAGCGGCTGAAGTGTTCCTGACGGCGCAGAAGCAGCATGGAACCAGCTCCAAGGGACCGGAGATGCTGCTGAAGCTCGGTATGTCGCTTGCCGCGCTGGACAATCGCGATACGGCCTGCGCCACCTATGCCGAGGTGGAGAAGCGGTATCCGCAGATGAGCGACAATGTCCGCCGCAAGCTGCAGACGGAAGAGCAGTCATCCCGCTGCAGCTAGGCGACGACAGCCCGGTCGGCGTTTGCGAGGCCGCGGCGCTCCTTGCCTCCTCCCCCCATACGGTGGACGCGGCAAGGCTGGTTCTGGCCGTGTCGGGCGGCGCGGACTCCACGGCACTCCTTCATCTTGCCGCCATGGCCCGGGCGCATCTGGCCGATCCCGCCATCCATGTCGTGACCGTCGACCACGGGCTTCGAGCCGAGTCCGCCGATGAGGCGCGCTCGGTCGAACGCCTATGCCGCTCCTATGGCCTTCCGCACCGGACGTTGCGCTGGCATCACCGCGGCGGGCGCAGCGGCAACCTTTCGGCGGCGGCCCGCGAAGCACGTTACGACCTTCTCGGCCGGTTTGCCTGGACCGTTCGGGCGGGCGCGGTCGTGACGGGGCATCAACTGGACGACCAGATCGAGACGTATCTGCTTGCCAGGGCCAGGGGCGCGGAGGGACGAGCCCTTGCCGGCATGCGGCCGGTTCGGGCGCTGCGGCCGGGCGTGGTGCTGGCGCGCCCCTTCCTCGGCATTGCGGGCACGCGGCTGAGGGCAACCCTTTCGCAAGCCGGGATCGCATGGTGCGAAGACCCCACCAACCGTAACATGCACTATGCCCGCGCCCGGCTGCGTGCCGCGCTGAAGGACGGCACGGTGGATGCCGAAGAGGTGCCCGGCGCCCTGGAGAAGGCCGGCCGGGAGCGGGTCGCCTACGACCGCGCAGTGGGATCGGCGATCCGAAGCGCGGGCATCACGGTGGACGAAAGCGGTTCGATCGACATCGTGGCGGAAACAATGTCCGTGCTTGAGCCGGAGCTCAGGCGGGCGGTGATCGGACGGGCCATTACGGCGGCCGGCGGTGGATTGTACCCGCCTCAGTCCGACAAGCTGGCCCGGCTGGCCGACCGTTCCTATGCCGGCAAGGGGTATGCCACGCTTGGCGGCGCACGCCTCCAGTGGCGGGACGGCCGTGTCGCGATCGGCCGCGAGTACGGCCGTGAGGGAATCGGCCCGACCGAGGCCACGGAGGGCCGGGCATGGTTCGACCGGCGCTTCGTGGTATCGGGGCTGGATGCCGGGACGATGGTTGCCCTTGGGGCCTTCGCCCGGGGGAACGCCACAGAACGCTGCCTGCCCGTTCTGGTCTCGCCGACCGGCGAGGCGCTGGCCCGCCATCCCGCGATCCGCCTTTGGCGCGGCGGGCCGTCGAACGTGCTGTATGCCCGGGAAAGTGTAGGCTGGCGACTGATGGCCGACCTTTAGCGGTATGCCAAACACCGAAAATTCAGGCGAGGGGGTGATTTTGCCGCAAATCCGCCCTTGCCTGTTGGCAAGCATTTGGCGGATTACTATCTTGACCACTGACGGACTTGCCGTCGTTTCCGGTATCGTCGTGATTGCGGCGACGCTGCGGCGCACATCCAGGACGGATAATGAATCAGAATTTCCGGAATTTTGCCCTTTGGGCGATCATAGCGCTCCTGCTGATTGCGCTGTTCCAGCTTTTCTCGAACGGCTCGCAGACAGCGGCATCGCGGGAAATCCCCTATTCGCAGTTCCTCTCCGACGTCGAAGGCAACCGCGTTCGCTCGGTAACCATCCAGGGGCCGCGCATCACCGGAACCTACACGGACAATACGAACCCGTTCCAGACCTACGCGCCGAACGATCCGGAGCTGGTCACCCGCCTGCGTGACTCGGGGGTGCAGATCAGCGCCAGCCCGCCGGCCGACAACAGCAACCCGATCTGGTCGATGCTTCTGTCGTTCGGCCCGATCCTTCTGATCCTGGGCGTCTGGATATTCCTGATGCGGCAGATGCAAGGCGGTGCCGGCGGCAAGGCCATGGGCTTCGGCAAGTCGAAGGCCAAGCTCCTGACCGAGGCGCATGGCCGGGTCACCTTCGGCGACGTCGCCGGCGTGGACGAAGCCAAGCAGGACCTGGAAGAGATCGTCGAATTTCTGCGCGAACCGCAGAAGTTCCAGCGGCTCGGCGGCAAGATCCCGCGTGGCGTGCTCTTGGTGGGCCCTCCGGGCACCGGCAAGACGCTGCTGGCCCGCTCCGTCGCGGGCGAGGCGAACGTTCCCTTCTTCACCATCTCCGGTTCGGACTTCGTGGAGATGTTCGTCGGCGTCGGCGCCAGCCGCGTGCGTGACATGTTCGAGCAGGCCAAGAAGAACGCCCCCTGCATCATCTTCATCGACGAGATCGACGCGGTCGGCCGCCATCGCGGGGCCGGGCTCGGCGGTGGCAACGACGAGCGCGAGCAGACCTTGAACCAGCTTCTGGTGGAGATGGACGGTTTCGAAGCCAATGAGGGCATCATCCTGATCGCCGCCACGAACCGCCCGGATGTGCTTGACCCCGCATTGCTGCGTCCGGGCCGTTTCGACCGGCAGGTCATGGTGCCCAATCCCGATGTCGGTGGCCGCGAGAAGATTCTGAAGGTGCACGTTCGCAATGTGCCTCTGGCGCCCAATGTCGACCTGAAGACCATTGCCCGCGGCACCCCCGGTTTTTCCGGTGCGGACCTGTCCAACCTCGTCAACGAGGCTGCCCTGATGGCCGCCCGTCGCTCCAAGCGGCTGGTGACCATGCTGGAATTCGAGGACGCCAAGGACAAGGTCATGATGGGCGCCGAGCGCCGCTCCATGGCCATGACCGAGGACGAAAAGCGCCTGACCGCTTATCACGAGGCCGGACACGCCCTTGTCGGCATCTACGAGCCGGGCAACGACCCGCTCCACAAGGTGACGATCATTCCGCGCGGCCGCGCCCTGGGCGTGACGATGAATCTGCCCGAGCGCGATCGCTACGGCATGCGCAAGAACGAGATGGAAGCGCGTCTTGCCATGATCTTCGGCGGACGTGCCGCGGAAGAGATCATCTATGGTCTCGAGAACGTCACGACCGGCGCGTCCAACGACATCCAGCAGGCCACCAACATGGCGCGCGCCATGGTGATGGAATACGGCATGAGCGACAAGCTGGGCCGGCTTCGCTACCGACAGAACCAGGAAGAGGTCTTCCTCGGTCATTCGGTCTCGCAGCAGCAGAACATGTCCGAGGAAACGGCGCGGCTGATCGACTCCGAAGTGCGCGGCATCATCGAGGTCGCCGAGAACAGGGCGCGCAAGATCCTCAACGATCATATCGAGGATCTGCACACGGTCGCCAACGGGCTGCTGGAGTACGAGACCCTGTCGGGTGATGAGGTTCGCGACCTTCTGGCAGGCAAGCCGCTTTCCCGCGACATGGGGGACGATACGCCCCCGTCGCGCGGGTCCGCGGTGCCGAAGGCCGGGTCTTCCAAGCCATCCGGCAAGGAAGACGGCCTGGAGCCGCAGCCGTCGACCTGAACCGCAGGTCACTCTGGATAATCGAGGTGCCGTATCCCACAAGGGATGCGGCACTTTCCTTTTGGGGATGCGGGTTCGACCTTTCCCGGTGATATTATTTTTTACTTTTTGTGGCAGTGTCTGTCGCACTAGATGCGCGCAACCATCCAATGGACAGAGACGCATGAAATCCTACTTCGGAACCGACGGCATTCGCGGGCGCGCCAATACGCATCCGATGACGGCCGAGATCGCCATGAAAGTCGGCATGGCCGCCGGTATCGCCTTCAACCGGGGCAGCCACCGGCACCGGGTCGTGATCGGCAAGGATACGCGTCTGTCAGGCTACATGATCGAGAACGCGTTGGTGGCTGGCTTCACGGCCGCCGGCGTCGACGTCTTCCTTGTAGGTCCGATGCCGACACCGGCGGTCGCCATGCTGACCCGCTCCCTCCGATGCGATATCGGCGTCATGATTTCCGCCTCGCACAACCCGTTCGAAGACAATGGCATCAAGCTGTTCGGACCGGACGGCTACAAGCTTTCGGATGAACTGGAGCACCAGATCGAGCTTCTGATCGAAGAGGATCTGTCCAGGCAACTGGCGACCAGCCACGAACTCGGCCGTGCCAAGCGCATCGACGGTGTGCATGACCGCTATATCGAGTTTGCCAAGCGGACCTTGCCCAAGGACTTCACCCTTGATGGACTGCGCGTTGCCATCGATTGCGCCAACGGCGCCGCCTACAAGGTCGCGCCGGAGGTGCTCTGGGAACTGGGCGCCGAGGTAGTGGCCATCGGCGTGGAGCCGAACGGCGTCAACATCAACCTCAACTGCGGGTCGACCAACCCCGTCGCACTGTCTGCCAAGGTCCGCGAAGTGCGGGCCGACATCGGGATCGCTCTCGACGGCGACGCCGATCGCGTACTCGTCGTGGATGAACATGGCGACATCGTCGACGGCGACCAGTTGATGGCGGTCATCGCCGAGTCCTGGGCAGACGAGGGAAGGCTCGCGGCGGGGGGCATCGTAGCCACCATCATGTCGAACCTTGGTCTCGAGCGGTTCCTGTCCGGCAAGGGAATCGAGCTGGCGCGCACCAAGGTCGGCGACCGCTACGTGGTCGAACACATGCGCGAACATGGCTACAATGTCGGCGGCGAACAATCGGGGCATATCGTATTGTCGGATTACGGTACCACGGGCGACGGGCTGATCTCGGCGCTGCAGTTGATGGCCGTCATGCGTGGGCGCGGCGAGCCTGTCTCGGTGGCCGCGCGCAAGTTCGACCCGGTGCCGCAGGTCCTGAAGAATGTCCGCTTCGCGGGCGGCAAGCCACTCGAACGCAGCGACGTGCGAGACGTCATCGACGCGGGGCGCGCCCGCCTCGGCGGGAGCGGGCGCCTCGTCATCCGTCCATCCGGAACCGAGCCGCTGATCCGCGTGATGGCCGAGGGCGATGACCTTTCCCTTGTCAACTCCGTTGTCGACGACATCATCGGTGTTCTTCGTCATCAGCAGGCGGCCTGAACGCAGAAGGCGAAAGCCTGGCGCAGGTAATGGTTAATAAAGTGCGGAAACACCCCCGGACCGGTTCGCCCTTCATCGGGCGACAACCGGCCCGGCCTTTCCCGCGCGTCGGATATCCGGTTACGGAAACGCCGAAGCGCCAGAAGTTGGATGTCCGCAATGCGCCTGCTGTCCCGCCTCGCTTCCTTGCTCGTCGCCGCAGTGGTTTTGCCGGCGTCGGCAAGCGACCTTGTCGATGCGCCGGAAATAACGACCGCTTCGATACAGCCGGACAGCGGCTGGTATGCGCGCATCGACGCGGCGCATTCGGTGGGCAATGGCGGCAAGGGGGCCCGGGTCCTGGGCCTCTCCGGCGACGTCGGCGGTGGATATCTCCGGGAATCGGAAGATTTCTCCGGCGGCGCCGGCATCGGCTATCGCTTCAACGACATTCTCCGGGCCGACGTCACGGCGCGATACGGCAGCTATGATGCGGCCGGGGCAGCCGAGGCCAATGCCTTCTGCGGCGTTGGATGCCGCCTCGACATGGCCGGACGGCGCGATGTCGTGGATCTGGATGCGAACCTGTATGCCGATCTGGGGACGATCATGGGCATCACCCCCTATGTCGGAGCGGGAATAGGGGCCAGCCACATTTCGTACGAGGCGGTCGCCGCCTCCGTTTGCAGCGGTGGAGCCTGTGTGGCGGCGAGCGACATTGCCGGGCACGACGGATGGCGCACCAGCTATTCGCTGATGGCCGGCGCGGCCTATGCCCTTTCGGGCACGATCTCGGTCGATGCCGGGTATCGCTATACTCATACCGGCGGTGGCGATGCGTTCGAGGCCGGGTTTGCGCAGGGCGATATCCTGGTGCAGGACAAGGGCGCGGACCGGCATCTCGTAACGGTTGGACTTCGATTCCGCCTGCCCTGAGAGGCTACCACCTTGGTGGAAAAATACGAATGATGACTCTATTGCCGCTTGACGGGCGATGGCGGCACGGATAGCACCGTCAGTGGGACACGCCTCCCCAACGAGGCGCTTCTATCTGAAAGGGTAGCTCTATGGCTCCGCTTGCCAAACCCGCCGTTCGTACGGCCAATCCTCGATTCTCGTCTGGCCCCTGCGCCAAGCGTCCTGGCTGGACGCTGGATGCGCTGTCCGATGCCGCGCTTGGTCGCTCGCATCGTGCCAAGCTTGGCAAGGCCAAGCTGCTCAAGGCCATCGAAGACACCCGCGACATTCTGGGCGTTCCCGCCGATTACCGTATCGGCATCGTGCCCGCATCCGATACGGGCGCCGTCGAGATGGCGCTCTGGTCGCTTCTCGGTGCACGGCCCGTCGACATGCTGGCCTGGGAAAGCTTCGGCTCCGGCTGGGTGACCGATGTCGTCAAGCAACTCAAGCTTCCGGACGCCCGCGTCCTCGAAGCGCCCTACGGCGAAATCGTCGACTTTGCGACCGTCGATTTCGACAGGGACGTCGTTTTCACCTGGAACGGCACGACGTCCGGTGTACGCGTCCCCAACGGGGACGCCATCCCGGCAGACCGCCAGGGGCTGACCATCTGCGACGCGACGTCCGCTGCCTTCGCACAGGACCTGCCGTTCGACAAACTCGACGTCGTTACCTTCTCTTGGCAGAAGGTTCTGGGCGGGGAGGGTGCGCATGGCATGCTGATCCTCAGCCCGCGCGCGGTCGAGCGCCTGTTGAGCTACAAGCCGGCCTGGCCGCTTCCCAAGATCTTCCGCCTGACCTCAGGCGGCAAGCTCAGCGAGGGCATCTTCAAAGGCGAGACCATCAACACCCCATCGATGCTGTGCGTGGAGGATTATCTCGACGCTCTCGATTGGGCCCGGCAGATCGGCGGTCTTCCGGCCTTGAAGGCCCGTGCCGACGCCAATCTGAAAGCGATCGAACGCTTCGTCGACACGCATGACTGGATCGGCTTCCTGGCGCGCGATCCTGCGACGCGGTCGAACACCTCGGTCTGCCTGTGCTTCACGGCCCCGGAGATCGTCGCGCTTCCGAAAGAGGCGCAGGATGCCTTTGCCAAGGGCGTCGCCTCGCAGCTCGAAAAAGAGGGCGTCGCGCTGGATATCGGCGCCTATCGCGATGCCCCTCCCGGCCTGCGCATCTGGGCGGGCGCCACGGTCGAGCTTGCCGATATCGAGGCGCTTCTGCCGTGGATTGCCTATGCCTACGAGGCGCAGAAGGCGACGCTGGCCGAAGCGGCCTGACCTGATCGGGCGTCCGTTGAAGGATGCCCGGCCAACCGCTCCATCCCCTTTCTTTCTCTTCCGGGCAGGCGCGTTGCGCCGCCCGCAGCCCAAGGTATTGTCATGGCCCGTGTTCTCGTTTCCGACAAACTGTCCACGACCGCCGTCCAGATCTTCAAGGATCGCGGCGTCGAGGTGGACTACCTGCCCGATCTGGGCAAGGACAAGGACAAGCTTCTCGAAGTCATCGGTCAGTATGACGGCCTCGCCATACGGTCCGCCACCAAGGTGACCGAGAAGGTCATCGAGGCCGCAACGAAGCTCAAGGTCGTCGGGCGCGCCGGCATCGGTGTCGATAATGTCGACATACCGGCCGCAAGCCGCAAGGGCATCATCGTGATGAATACGCCGTTCGGCAATTCGATCACGACCGCAGAGCATGCCATCGCGCTGATGTTCGCGGTGGCGCGCCAGATTCCCGCGGCCGATGCCTCCACCCAGGCCGGCAAGTGGGAAAAGAACCGCTTCATGGGCGTGGAAATCACCGGCAAGACGCTGGGCATCATCGGCTGCGGCAATATCGGCGCCATCGTCGCGTCACGCGGGGTGGGGCTGAAGATGCGCGTCGTCGCATTCGACCCCTTCCTTTCCCCCGAGCGCGCCGCAACTCTGGGGATCGAGAAAGTGGAACTGGAAGAGCTGTTCCGGCGAGCGGATTTCATCACCCTGCATACGCCGTTGACCGACCGGACGCGAAACATCATCGATGCCGCCGCCATCGCGATGATGAAGGACGGCGTCCGCATCATCAACTGCGCCCGTGGCGGGCTGGTGGTCGAAAAGGACCTTGCCGACGCCATCCGCTCGGGCAAGGTGGCCGGCGCGGGCGTCGACGTCTTCGAGACGGAACCTGCAACGGCTTCGCCGCTCTTCGGCCTCGATAACGTCGTTTGCACGCCGCATCTCGGAGCTTCGACATCCGAGGCGCAGGAAAACGTCGCGCTGCAGGTTGCCGAGCAGATGGCCGACTATCTGGTCCAGGGCGCGGTGTCCAATGCCCTGAACATGCCGTCCATCAGCGCCGAGGAAGCCCCGATCCTCACGCCCTACGTCAAGCTGGCCGAAATCCTGGGCAGCTTCGCGGGGCAGCTGACCGAAGAGCCCATCAAGGAAGTCGAGATCCTGTTCGACGGCGCGCCGGCGGGCATGAACACGAGGGCGCTGGTCGCGGCGACGCTTGCGGGCCTTCTCAAGCCCCAGATGCAGAGCGTCAACATGGTGTCTGCGCCGCTGATGGCCAAGGAGCGCGGCATCGCCGTTTCCGAAGTGCGGCGCGACAAGAGCGGCGTCTTCGACGGTTACGTTCAGCTGACGGTCAGGACCGAGAAGCAGAGCCGGTCGGTCGCTGGAACCTGCTTCTCGGATGGCAAGCCGCGTTTCATCCAGATCAAGGGCATCAACATGGAGGCCGATGTCGGCAGCCACATGCTTTATACAGCCAACAAGGATATTCCGGGCGTCATCGGCGAACTCGGTATGACCTTCGGCCGGAAGGGAATCAATATCGCCAACTTCCATCTCGGCCGCGATCACGAGGGCGGAAACGCCATCGCACTCCTGTATCTCGATGGGCCGCTGAGCGAAGAATTCCTCGACGAGGTGCGGGCGCTGAAGGCGATCGGGCAGGCAAAGCTGCTGACCTTCGACGTCTGAGGCGGCTCGTCGTATTTGAAGCGGAAACCCGGCCGTCGGCTCTCGCATCGCCGGCCGGGTTTCTCTATAGTCGCGCGCGTTTGCTTGGGGGCTGTCGCCGGGCAGCGCCTGACCCGCTGTCGGCGGGGTCAATCAACCTTGGGCAGCGACGGGATCGAAAGGGGCTCTCGCCCCCGCAGGAGAATTTATGGGCAATTGTGTTGTCGTCGGCTCCCAATGGGGAGACGAAGGAAAAGGCAAGATCGTCGACTGGCTCTCGGAGCGGGCCGACGTCGTTGTGCGTTTCCAGGGCGGCCATAATGCCGGGCATACGCTTGTCGTCGACGGCGTCAGCTACAAGTTGTCGCTGCTTCCCTCCGGTGTCGCACGAGGCGGCAAGCTGTCCATCATCGGCAACGGCGTCGTCTTCGATCCGCACGCCTTCGTCGCGGAAAAGAAACGTCTGGAAGGGCAGGGGCTGAGCATCACGCCGCAGACGCTGCGTATCGCCGACAATGCCGCCTTGATCCTGTCCCTTCACCGCGAACTGGACGCCATCCGCGAGAACGCGGCCGGCGGCACCAAGATCGGCACCACCAAGCGCGGCATCGGCCCTGCCTACGAGGACAAGGTCGGTCGACGCGCCATCCGCGTGATGGACCTGGCCGAGATCGATGCCCTGCCGGAGCGCATCGAGCGTCTGCTTGCGCACCACAACCCGCTACGGCGCGGTCTGGGCGAGCCGGAAATCCAGGCATCCGCCATTCTGGATGAGCTGACCTCGGTCGCGGCCGAGATCACGCCCTACATGGATCGCGTCTGGCGGCTTCTCGATGCGCGCCGCAAGGCAGGGGACCGCATCCTGTTCGAGGGCGCGCAGGGGACCCTCCTGGATATCGACCACGGGACCTATCCCTTCGTCACATCGTCCAACACCGTTGCCGGGCAGGCGGCCGCCGGTTCGGGCCTCGGTCCCTCGGCCGCGGGTTTCGTGCTCGGCATCACCAAGGCCTACACGACCCGCGTGGGAGAAGGGCCTTTCCCGACCGAACAGGATAACGAGGTCGGTCAGTTTCTCGGTGAGCGCGGGCACGAGTTCGGTACGGTGACGGGGCGCAAGCGCCGCTGCGGCTGGTTCGATGCGGTGCTGGTTCGGCAGGCGGTGGCCATCAACGGCATTCACGGCCTGGCCCTGACCAAGCTCGACGTTCTGGACGGCCTGGACGAGATCAAGATCGCCGTCGGCTACGAACTGGACGGTCACCAGATCGACTATTTCCCTGCCAGTCTCGCGGCACAGCAGCGCGTCAAACCAATTTATCGCAGCTTCGAGGGTTGGCGGGACACCACCGCTGGCGCGCGCTCCTGGAGCGATCTGCCGGCGCAGGCTGTCAAGTATGTCCGCGAGATCGAGGAACTCGTGGGGGCGCCCGTCACGCTTCTGTCGACCTCGCCCGAGCGTGACGACACGATACTTGTTCGCGATCCTTTTCAGGACTAAGTTCCAGCACGATTGCCCATTCGAGCTGAGAGTACCTCATTGCCATGGCGGATTTGAGCGCCGTTCTTCGAAAGACCATCGATGGTCTGCCCGGCTCGAGCCCGCAGCTGCGTGCCAAAGTCTACGACAAGGCACGCTCGGCGATCGACAGGCAGATCGCCGCCGCCAATCCCCCGCTTGGCGAGGAGGCGGCGCAGGCCAGGCGCGACTCACTTGAAGATGCGATCCGGCGCACCGAGGCGCATTACGCCGCTTTGGAGGCCGAACCCGACATAGCCGGGGGCGACGATCCGGAACCGGCGTCCGAGCCCTATGCGGCCGAGCCGATGACGCCGGCCGCGCCGGCGGGTCACACCGCGGAATCCGTCGGTGAAATTGGACCATCCTCTCCATCCACTGGCGACTCCCGGCTTGCGGATCAAAAACCGGACAGGGACGGGCAGGATACGGCCATCCCCGCTCCGGACATGGCCGCGCCGCGATATTCGAGCGCGCGCCGGGCCTCGGTGCCCGAGAAGAAGTCGCGCGCGGGCCTCTACACCGGTGTCGCCCTGCTGCTGATCGCCGGTGGTGCGGGCGCCGCCTATATTTCCGGCTACGAGTTCGGTGGGCTGCTGCCACGGGGCGGGGAGCCTGTCCAGACGGCGGAGCAGCCCATCGAGGGGACGGACAGCGGAGAGGCGCCCGACGCATCGGTGGCTCAGACGCCGCCCGAGGCGACGCCACCGAGCGAGGGCGCCGCCGAGGCGCCGCCGGCCGCCGTCACGCAGGAGCCCGGAGCGCGCGAGTATACGCAACGCCTGATGCCCGACGGCACAGAGACCGATCCGGGCCCAGGTACATCGACGGCCAATGCCTTCGATGAAGGCACCGATGTGGCCCCGGCTTCCGAAGCGACGCCCGCTGCCGCGCCATCGGCGAGCCCACCTGGGCAACCGGCGCCCGCCGCAGGGTCTGACGTTCCCGACGGCGCCGAAGTGGCCGTGTTCTACGAAGAGCGGTTCAACGATACGCCTGGTGCGCAGCATCAGGGCAATGTTCGCTGGAGCGTCGTCGAGGAGGCGCCCGCCGATGGGCAGCCGCCGGAGCCTGCGGTTCGCGCGATCGTCCAGATTCCGGACTCCGGCGTCACCATGACGATGACGATCCGTCGCAACGCCGACGCGACCCTGCCGGCCAGTCATGTCATCGAAATGATGTTCGACGTGCCTGAGAACTTTCCCGGGGGTGAGATCGCCAACGTCCAGCGTCTGGCGTTCAAGCCGACCGAGCAGGATCGCGGGCGCCCGCTGATCGGTGTCGCAGGCAAGATATCGGACGGATTCTTCTGGATCGCGCTGAACGACCTGCAGCAGGCGGTTCAGGACAACCTGTCGCTGATGGCGAACGAAAAGTGGATCGACGTGCCGCTCGCCTACGAGACGGGGCAGCGGGCGCTCCTGTCCATCGAAAAGGGAGCGGACGGCGAAGCAGCCTTCCGTGACGCCCTCGCGGCCTGGGACGCGCGGACCTGAGGACCGCCTAAGTCCCTGCATTGATTTCAGAATAGATGAGCGGCCACGGGCCCGCTGACGCGCTTCGAACCGAGGCGCGTCGGCGGGCCCGTTTTCGCACGTCCAGCCTTCTGGCGCGCGAACACACACTCAACATTTTCAATAGATACATATGATATCAAAAATATGTACTAGGTTGAAAAACAATTGTATATCTGCTTATGATTACGATGATGTGTAACTTATGGATCGCGAGTTGAAGATGGCTAATTCCAAAAGAACCAGTGGTGGAACCTCGGTCGGAGAAAGTGGTTCAACTTCAACGATGGACGGCTCCGTCGCGGGCGCGAATCGCGTTGATGGCGCTGCTCCGACGAACGCGGTTCGCGTCCTGGGATATGTCGTCTTCGACGGTGTCGACAGTATCGATGTTGCGGCAGGCGGGGCGAGGACGGTCAAGCCGATAGCTGGCCGTCGCTACCGGATCATGGAGCGCAAGCTCGTCGGCGGCGACAAGATCATCGAGGATATTTCCGAAGCCGCCGTGGTCCGGGCCGACGGCAAGGCGGACTCCGACCTCATCGTGATGCTCGGCAAGAATACGCACATCGTCTTCGATAAATTCTATTCCGTCTGCGACGAAGGCTTGTGCGGGCTGGAGCTGCCGAGCAATACCGGCGGCTGGACCGTTCTTGGAACCGCGACGCAGGGTCATTCCATCGGTGGCGGCGATGCGCGTCTCGTCTACTCGCTGGGCGGATCCGGCGCGGTCGCCGAACTCGTGGAAAGCTATGGTCATTATTTCGGCAGCGAACCGGCGCAGGCGGCGCACGCCGTCGAAACGCATTCGGCGACCGACTCGGGGATTGCGGGACTCATGTCCCATGGGCCAGCTCTTCCTCTTGGCCTGCTCGCCGCGGTCGGCGGTATCGTCGCAGTCGCGGCAGGCGGCGGTGGCTCGGGAGGCTCGGCGCCCGCCCCGACGCCCCTGCCGACTCCGGTGGACCAGACCGTGACGGTTTATGGTTCGGTCGTGGCGGGTCCGGTCGTCAGCGGAAACGGCCTGTCGGTCACCCTCTACCGCGCGGACGGGGCGGTCCTTGCCGGGCCTGTGGCCGTGGCTTCGGATGGGACATTCGTGCTCAGCTATTCGGGTAGCTATATTGGCCCCGTTCTTGCGCGCGTCATCGACAGGGATGCCGGCACCGATTATGCGGACGAGGCGACAGGCACCCAGAAGGACCTTGTCGGCGACCTGCGAACCATGTTCGTCTCCTCTTCCGGTGTCCAGACGATCAGGATCTCGGTCAACCCGATCTCCGAGCTGGCTGTTCGCGAACTCGGTTTGTCTTCGGGAGACGACGGGCACTCGTCGGTCACGGCAAGCAATCTGACCGCGGCCCAGGTGAATGCCGCCAACCTTAAGGTGGCCAGAGCCTTTGGTCTCGATGGGGACGCGACCCAGCCGGCGATCGCCGTCATCAACCAGGACGGTACGCCGAATACCAGTGCCAACGCAGTGGGCATTGCCCTTGCCGCCCTGTCCGGTCTGGATAAGCTGTATTCCGGTGGTGACTATCTCGCCAAGGTCGCATCCGCGGTTGCCTCCGGTGATACGGACCGGATAGTGGCGCTAAGGATCGCCGGCGTGACGGTTGCCGATGCATCCGGCCAGTTGCTTGCTGGCCTGGCTAGGACGGACGCGGCGATCGCGTCGGCCGTTTCGAATGCCACCCAGGCGACGCAGACACTTTCTCAAAGCACGGTCGGCCAGATCGCGCAGGTCTCCCTCTCGCAGGTCGCGGCCCTGTCCGCCGATACCGTTCGCGCGCTGAACGCAACGCAGGCGGCGGCCTTCACGGCGGACCAGCTTTCGGTCATGTCGCCGTCCGCGCTCGCCGCACTCAACACATCGCTATTCAGCGATGCCCAGATTGCCGCCCTCAGCAGGCTGCAGTTCTGGTCGACCTATTCCGACAGTGACACCTCCTACGTCACGATCCCCCAACTGGCCATATCGATCAGGGACATGCCGACCTTCAGCGGCCAGATCCGTTCCAAGATCGCCGCCGGTGTCACGCTCCATATCTACGAGGGTGACGTCGATCTGGGTCAGGCGACGATATCCGCGGATGGAACGTCCTGGAGCCTGACGCCTGCAGTTGCGATGTCTGCCGGTCGCCATACCCTGACCGTCAAGGCCGTCATTCCGGGCGGGCCGGTCTATAGCGTGGGCGATGCGCTCGTTTTCGACGTCAGTGAGGTGGGTGCCGTCGCTGATACGCAAATGGGGCGTATCCCCGTCGCTCAGTTCGCGACCCTCTCCGACAGTGAGCTCAACTCCCTGTCGGCGGGGCAGGTCGGCGGCCTGAGCGCCGCGCAGGTTGCGGTCCTTACGTCCGACATGATCGTCGAACTGCAGCCGACCGCATTCGCCGCGATCGCTCCGTCCATCATCTCACATATTTCCGTGTCGGCGATCGGATCGATTACGGATGCCCAGATCCTACAAATGACGACCGGTCAGTTCGCTGCGCTCACCGCTGCGCAGCTGCCTGGCTTCCAAGGCTCGCAGATTCAACAGTTTACGGCTGGCCAGGTTGCTGCCCTGAATCCGTTGGCCTTCGCGAGCCTCTCGGTGACGCAGCTGGATCATTTTTCCTCGTCACTGATATCCCACATTTCCGACGGTGCCGTCGCGCACATGACAGCGGATCAGATGGCATCGCTCGATGTCTCGCAGTTCTCGGAATTCACGCTGACGCACCTTCAGGCAATCACCGCGGTGCAAGCGGTCGGTCTCTTGGCGTCGCAACTGGCAACCATTTCCGACCAGGAGATATCTGCGCTTAGCGTACCAGTGATCGCTGCGATAAGGGCGTCCGAGATCGCGGGCCTTCCAACAGCGACCGTTTCGCACCTGAGTTCACAACAGATCGCGGCTCTCTCCCCGGCGCAACTGCATGAGATGACAAGCGCACAATTGTTGGCGATGACGATGTCGCAAGTAGAGGGGCTGCGTCCAGACCAGATCGATGCGATCGCCCACGCCTCCGCGCAACCGGCGGTGACCGATCACGCGGGCACAGAGACCGGCCCGGTCAGCAACGATGGTGCTACCGATGATTCCGTGCCAACGATATCGGGTACCATCGAGGGCGTACTCGTCGCAGGTATGTCTGTTGTAATTTACGATGGGCAGACCCGTCTGGGCGAGGCTTCTGTCAATGGAAACGCGTGGAGTTTCTCTCCGACAGTCTCCCTGACCGATGGCACGCACTCTGTATATGCCCGTATCGAGGTCGTCGGGGGTGCTTTGGGCGCTGATGGCGGCTCGCTCGGCTTCACGGTCGACAGGACCCCGCCTACCGTCCATGCCTCCTATCCGGTGAACGAAGTCACGGTGAGCAATGCGCCACTCGCCAGCATTGTGCTGACTGCAACGGATGCTCATGGCCCCGTCACCTGGGGCGGCCTTTCCGGAGCCGATGCCAGTGCGTTTACGCTCACTTCCGATGGCACGTTGACCTTCGTCGCCAATCCGAACTTCGAAGCTAAGAGCTCCTATACGGTGCAGGTTACGGCCAGTGACGCGCTCGGAAATTCTTCCGTGCAGACGGTCACGGTCGGCATCAATGACATGAACGACGCGCCCACATTTACCACCTTGAGCCCGATTCAAGCGCAAACTGCGGTTACGAACCAGAGCGGCTGGACCCTCGCGCTGGCGGATTACTTTACCGATGTCGATCATCAGGACATTCTGACCTATTCGATCACGTCCGGAACGCTGCCTGCGGGTCTCCAGCTCGACGCGCAGACCGGCGTCATCTCCGGCACGCCGACAGTGGCTTCAGCCTCCGCTCCCTATACGGTCACGGCGACCGATCGGGGTGGCCTGTCCGCCTCGCAGACCTTCAACCTCGCCGTTGTATCCGCGCCGACGATTTCGAGTTTCACCGTCTACGATGCCGACGGCGATATCAATGTTGGCAGAGGCGGCGACCCTCTGACGTTTGAAGTCGTGTTCACGGAAGCCGTGACCGTTACCGGAACTCCTCAGATCACCTTTATGATCAACGGTGTGGCCGTCACGGCAAGTTATGACACCGGAAGCGATACCGACAGATTGTACTTCACAGGCACGGCGCCGGGCACCGTGAATGGGGCACAATTCTCGATTTCCACCGTATCCGGCGCGGTTACGGGGAATATCAGTCACCAGAATTGGGTCGGCTCATCGAATGCGACCGGGGCCTATGATCTGGACAACACGGCGCCCGTGATCACGACGACCAGCCTTGACGCAGCTGAAAACGGCACCGTCGTCGCGCAACTGACTGCAACGGACGCCCATAACGTCACATGGACGCTTAACTCAGGGGCTGGGGATGGCGCGCTTTTCAATCTGACGAGCCAGGGTGCGTTGGCGTTCAATTCTCCACAAAACTTCGAGGCCCCAGCGGATGCGAACGCAAACCGCGAATATTTGCTTGATGTGACCGCAACCGATGCTGTCGGCAACAGCTCGACGCGGACCATCTCCGTCCAACTGACGAATGTGAACGAGGCTCCGGACGCCACAGGCACCCTCAGCGCGCAAACGGCCGTCACGAACCAAAACAGTTGGACCCTCGCGCTGGCGGATTACTTTACCGATGTCGATCATCAGGACATTCTGACCTATTCGATCACATCCGGAACGCTGCCTGCGGGTCTCCAGCTCGACGCGCAGACCGGCGTCATCTCCGGCACTCCGACAGTGGCTTCAGCCTCTGCTTCCTATACGGTCACGGCGACCGATCGGGGTGGCCTGTCCGCCTCGCAGACCTTCAACCTCGCCGTTGTATCCGCGCCGACGATTTCGAGTTTCACCGTCTACGATGCCGACGGCGATATCAATGTTGGCAGAGGCGGCGACCCTCTGACGTTTGAAGTCGTGTTCACGGAAGCGGTGACCGTTACCGGAACTCCTCAGATCACCTTTATGATCAACGGTGTGGCCGTCACGGCAAGTTATGACACCGGAAGCGATACCGACAGATTGTACTTCACAGGCACGGCGCCGGGCACCGTGAATGGGGCACAATTCTCAATTTCCACCATATCCGGCGCGGTTACGGGGAATATCAGTCACCAGAATTGGGTCGGCTCATCGAGTGCGACCGGGGCCTATGATCTGGACAACACGGCGCCCGTGATCACGACGACCAGCCTTGACGCAGCTGAAAACGGCACCGTCGTCGGCGTGCTGGCGGCTACGGATTCGCACGACGTTACCTGGATACTCAACCCCCTCTCCGGCGACGGTGCACTCTTTAGTCTGACGAGCAACGGCACGCTGCGGTTCGTCTCACCTCAAAACTTCGAAAATCCGGGCGATGCCGACACGGACGGCAATTACACGATCACGGTCAATGCAACCGATGCTGCCGGCAACCATTCAACGCAGAACATCATCGTTCATCTGACGAATGTGAACGAGGCCCCCGTTGTTGCCAACGCGCTTCTGGACCAGACCGCCGTTATCGGTCAGGCCTTCGATTTCACCATTCCAGCCAACACGTTCGCCGATCCGGATAACGCAACGACATTCCACTATTCGGCGACGCTGGTCGACGGATCGCCGCTGCCGGCCTGGCTGACATTCAACTCGTCAACCGGCGTGTTCCATTCAACGTCCATTGGCGGTGCTTCCGGTGCCATCGACATAAAGGTCACTGCGTCGGACGGCTCGCTGACGGTGGCTGACACGTTCTCCCTGAACCTTCAGTCCGCGCCGACGCTGAGTGCAGCCTTCTCGGGCATCACGAACTTCGACGTGCGCAGCAATCTGGTCCTCACTCTGGATCAGGACGTCGTTTTCAGCGGCTCCGGCACGATCACGATCACCGATCTGGGCGGCTCCGGTCCGGCCGGCTCGGGCTATCAGGGTGAGAACGAGAACCATACGCAGATTTTCTCCCTGACAAGTTCACTCCCCGGGGTCAGTATCCAGCATGTCAATGGACACGTCCTGCTTGTCATCGACCCGACCTTCGATCTTGACCTGTCTTCCAACTACCGGCTGGAAGTATCGGCCGGCGCCTTGACCGGTGCGACATCCGGCGTCGCCAATACGGCATTCTCAACGACTTTTTCCACGGTGACGCCAGGCGTCTGGAACCAGGGCAGCGGTGGCGTTCTCGCACAGAAGGTCGACAATACCACTGGCGCCCTGGTCGCTACGCAGAAGTGGCTAGACATGACAAATCCCGCCAATGACGACGTGGCAAACGGAACTCCGCAGACGTTCAATGCGCTGCCCGACAACTACGCTTTTGTGCTCTCGGATAAGGATCCGGAACTTATTAGTTATGTGCTCGAAGACGGATTTATCCGAATCGAGAACTTCGGCTTGCGGGATACTTTCTATCTGGACGATAAGTTCAATCTCCCAGACGCACTCGCACAATTTGACGATAACATCTTCACAGGTGGCGATGGGACGTCTTTGTGGCCGTTCTCTGGTGGTTTTGCGGGCACATCGCAAAGCGACAAGGCCAGTATCGACATTGTTCTCGAGACTGCTCTGCAGGCCGATTTCCAAGGCGGTGCCACCCCCAACTGGCTGGTGGACTACATCCCGACGATCCGGGATATGTTTACGATGGGCTGATGGATCTAACATCAGTCGATAAATAATTATGAAATACTACGATTTCAGCGTGCGCAAGGTGAATTATGTCTATTGTTATTAAGTATTCTATTCGCGGAACCGCCTCAGATCTTCTCGACCTGCGCACGCCAGGTCGAGAATTCGATCTGGTTGGCGAAGAGATCGTGGTGACGGGCTCGTCGGCAAGCAATGCTGTCTATACAGCGCCGGGGGTAAGCCTCGATGCGAGAAACCTTGCCGGCGGCGAAGATGTCATCATCTTTACGCACGCTTGGTCCGACTATACAAAAAGTGTTTCAGCGGTTCCGGGCGGTATTCTGTTTACATATACAGATTCCGTCAGCGGCCTTACCGAACGGGTAGCCGTCGGCAACGGCGTCAGCGGTCAGACGCGCGACAAGTTGATCTTCTCCGACGGTTCCGTCCTGACCCAGAACGCCAACTCGGCGCTCCGGGCCGACATCAACGCCGCGATGTCGGCTGTTGCGGGATATGATGTCGCCCTGACGAACCTCAACGTCGTCACGCAAACCAGCGCCGACAGTGTCTATTCCGTTGCGGCTGGGGGAAGCGGAACAGACGGGTCCGGTGCGACATTTGCGATCGGCGAGGCTGGCCAGAAGAGCGTCTATACCGGCACGAACGCCGTCGATAAGGTCTACGTCAAGGCTGGCTCGATTGTAGATGCGCGCAGTTTGCTTGGTGGCGAAGACATCATCTATTTCACCGGGAACTGGTCGGAATACGCAAAGAGCACAACCGTGGTCTCCGGCAGCATTCAATTTACGAGGAGTATCGGCGGTCGTACTGAAACCGTCACAGTCGGCAATGGTGTTTCCGCGTTGACGCGAGACAAGCTCGTATTCGCCGATGGTGCCGTGCTGACCCAAAACGTCAACGCAGCGCTTCGAACGAACCTGGATGTCTCCATCGACGCCGTAACCGGTTTCGATTCCACGACAACGACGCCTTTCCTCTCCGACGTTTCATCCGTCACCTTCAGTGGCGGTCAGAGCTCGGGCCTGACCAACGGCATCGCTAACGCCGGCGATACTGTCGTTTTCGACGTCGCGATGAAAAGTGCCGTCACCGTAAGCACGGCTGGCGGCACGCCAAGGCTGGCGATCAACGTTGGTGGACAAACGAAGTTCGCCGATTACGATGCCGCGTCCTCTACCGGCACGACGCTGCGGTTCAAGTATGTGGTCGCCGCCGGCGACACCGACGTCAACGGCCTTTCCGACATTGCCGTGGCAGTGCCGGGATCCGGTTCTGCAGGGCGCGTGCATGTCATCTTCGGAAGAAGTGGCAATACGCCGCTCCAGCTATCCGGCCTCGGTACGGCCGGCATGACGATCGAGGGCGATGCCGCAGGCTGGCCGCAGGGCGTCAGCGTTTCGGCCGCCGGCGATGTCAATGGTGACGGACTGTCCGACATCCTGGTGGGCGCCCGCTACAACGACTTCAGCGGATCGAATGCAGGCCGTGCCTACGTGGTGTACGGAAAGTCCGGAACAGCCACCGTCCAGTTGACGGATATCGCGCGCAATTCCGGCGGCTTCGCCATCACCGGTGAGCGTACGGGCGACCAGTTCTCGTTCGACGTCTCCAACGCAGGCGATGTGAATGGCGATGGACTGGGCGACCTGCTGGTCGGTGCCTGGAACAACGCCACCACCGCCACCAACGCCGGACGCGCCTATCTCATCCTCGGACGGACCGATGGCGCGATGGGCGGGACATCCGTCGATGTTCTCGGAGACGCCTCTGCCAACGCACTTGGGGATGGCGGCGCGGCGATGACGATCGTCGCCGGAGCGGGCGACGACGTCGTCACGCTCAGCGCGGCGGGCAGCATCGCCTATGCCGGCGCCGGCAACGACGTCATCCACATCAATGGCGCAATGATCTCGGCTCTTACGGCCAAGTACGGCGCCGGAGGAAATCTGGGACAACTCGCCACGATCGGCGGGGGCAGCGGTGTCGATACGTTGACGCTCGACGGGGCGGGGCTGACCCTCGACCTGACCCAGGTCAGCAATGCGTCGGCCTCGCTGCCCAACGGTTCCAGCCGCATCACGAGCGTCGAACGCGTGGACCTGACGGGCACCGGCAACAACACGCTGAAGCTGTCGCTCAACGATGTCCTGGACATGAGCGAGGCGAACCTGTTCGCCACCACTGGACGCCACCAGCTCATGGTGACCGGCGATGCGGGCGATACGGTGCAGTTGGGGGGCCTTACCAGCTGGACGAAGTCCGGAACGGTCGACTACGCCGGGGGCACCTATGACGCGTGGAACCACAACACCGCGCTCGGCACGGTGTATGTGCTGCAAACGCTGACGGTGATGCCGGTGTAAGGCAAAAAAGAACCCCCGCGGCCCAGGCCGCGGGGGTTTTCTCATAAGGCGGAATTCCGTTCTGCCGTCAGGCGGAGATGCGCTCCCGCTCGGGGGCACGCAAAGCGCGCTCGGCGGCCTCGGCGTTCTCGCGAACGGCCTTCTGGACCTTCTCGAAGGCCCGGACCTCGATCTGGCGAACGCGTTCGCGGCTGATGTCGAACTCGTCCGACAGGGCTTCCAGATCACGAGCGTCGAACGCGTGGACCTGACGGGCACCGGCAACAACACGCTGAAGCTGTCGCTCAACGATGTCCTGGACATGAGCGAGGCCAACCTGTTCGCCACCACTGGACGCCACCAGCTCATGGTGACCGGCGATGCGGGCGATACGGTGCAGTTGGGGGGCCTTACCAGCTGGACCAAGTCCGGAACGGTCGACTACGCCGGGGGCACCTACGATGCGTGGAACCACAACACCGCGCTCGGAACGGTTTATGTGCTGCAAACGCTGACGGTGTTGCCCGTCTAAGGCCAAAAAAGAACCCCCGCGGCCCAGGCCGCGGGGGTTTCTCATGAAACGGAATTCCGTTCTGCCGTCAGGCGGAGATGCGCTCCCGCTCGGGGGCACGCAAAGCGCGCTCAGCGGCCTCGGCGTTTTCGCGAACGGCCTTCTGGACCTTCTCGAAAGCCCGGACCTCAATCTGGCGAACGCGTTCGCGGCTGATGTCGAACTCGTCCGAAAGGGCTTCCAGCGTCAGCGGATCTTCCGAAAGGCGACGAGCCTGGAAAATGCGCTTTTCCCGATCGTTCAGCCCGTCCATGGCGCTTTCCAGCATGGCGCGCCGCTGGTCCAGCTCGTCTTCGCGCACCAGAACCTCTTCCTGGCTCTCGCTCTGGTCCACGAGCCAATCCTGCCATTCGCCGGACTCACCCTCGGTTGCCCGGATCGGGGCATTCAGGGAGGCGTCGCCCGAAAGACGCCGGTTCATCGAGACGACTTCCTCTTCGCTGACACCGAGTTGCGTGGCGATCTGGTTTACCTGATCGGGCCGCAGGTCGCCTTCGTCCAAAGCCTGGATGCGGCTTTTCATCTTGCGCAGGTTGAAGAACAGCCGCTTCTGGTTGGCCGTGGTGCCCATCTTCACGAGGCTCCACGACCGCAGAATATACTCCTGTATGGAGGCCTTGATCCACCACATGGCGTAGGTCGCCAGCCGGAAGCCACGATCCGCGTCGAAGCGCTTGACCGCCTGCATCAGGCCGACATTTCCTTCCGACACGACCTCGCCGATCGGCAGCCCGTAGCCGCGGTATCCCATTGCGATCTTGGCTACCAGACGCAGATGGCTCGTCACCAGCTTGTGGGCCGCATTGCGATCGTCATGCTCCGCGTAGCGCTTGGCGAGCATGTACTCTTCCTGCGGCTCGAGCATGGGAAAGCGACGGATTTCCTCCAGGTAGCGGGACAGGCCGCCTTCGCCGGAAGCGATACTGGGTAAATTGGCATTTGCCATGGATAGCCCTCCGATATGACGGTCGCCATCGAGGCCAACCGTACGGGCCGCCCGCCAGTCAGCCGGGGCAGCTCCAGAGTAATATGGGTATTCTTCGAGGCGAATGCACGGCAGCGACTAATACGGCCGCGTGAAACGCACCGTTCACCGAAAGCCGCTCACCCTATCGACGGAAACAGCCGCGACTAGAGGATGTCACATTCGCACGGCTTCAACGCCGCAATGCGGCGACGAGTTCCCGAATATCGTCCGGGAGGGGGGACTCAAATTGCATCGGCCGGGCGGTGACGGGATGCTCGAAAGCAAGAAACCCGGCATGCAACGCCTGCCGCGAAAACGACAGGGCCATCGTGCGGACAGGCTCTTTGAGCCGCTCCGCCTTGCTGCGAAACCCGAGGCCGTAGAGCGGGTCGCCAAGCAGGGGATGGCCGATATGCGCCATGTGGACGCGGATCTGGTGGGTGCGCCCTGTTTCAAGCCGGCATTCCACCAGGGCGGCGTCGTCGCCGAAGATGTCCTCGACATGATAATGCGTGACGGCGTGCCGCGCATCCGAACGGCTGGCCTGTACCACCGCCCGCTTGATACGGTCGGTCGCGGAGCGGCCCAGAGGCGCGTCGACAGTGCCGTCGCGGCGGTAGGGCACGCCCCAGACGAGCGCCCGGTAGCGCCTTTCCATGCGGCCGTCACGGCCATGGGCGGCAAACTGCGCGGCAAGGGATGTGTGCGCAACGTCCGACTTGGCAACCACCATCACGCCCGACGTATCCTTGTCCAGACGATGGACGATGCCGGGTCGCCGTACGCCGCCGACACCGGACAGGCTGTCGCGGCAGTGATGCAGCAACGCGTTGACCAACGTCCCGGACCAGTTGCCGGCCGCGGGGTGGACCACCATGCCGGCCGGCTTGTCGATCACGATGACGGCCTCGTCTTCGTAAAGGACGTTCAGCGGGATCGCCTCCGGCTGTGGATCGGCATCCGCAGGCTCCGGCAGTATGACGAAGAAGCTTTCGCCCGCCGCGACCTTGCGGCGGGCCTGGCCCACGGCTTGTCCGTCGGCAAGGGTCACGCCGCCGCCCGCGATGATCCATTGCACCCGGTTGCGCGAGACGTCATCGCCCATCGCTTCCGCGAGGAACTGGTCCAGACGTTTGCCGACGGCTTCCGCCGGGACGTCGAAGCGGGTTGCCTCGACCTCTTCTTCTTCTGTACTCAGGTGCGAAATAGCCATGGACCGAAAGTGCGATTGAGGAATATGACGGACGCGAACACGGAAGCCGAAGGCGTGATCGACCCAGCCACGGAACGGCTGCGCCGCAAGATGGTGCGCCTTCTGGCGGTCTCCATCGGCATCATGTTCGTCGGGGTTATGGCCGTCTTGGCCGCTGTTGTCTACCGAACCGGCGATTCGGCCGGTCCGGAGCATGGCGCCGAAATCGCGCTGGCCTTGCCCGCCGGCTCCGAGGTGGCCGAAACGTCGCTGTCCGGGGATACGATCCTCGTCCGCGTCTTCATGCCGGAAGGGGAGGAGATCATCCTTTTCGATCGGCGCGACGGCTCCATCGTGAACCGATATCCGCTCAACCGCCCTTGAGCCCGCCGGCGTTCGCCTCGGCGGGAAGGCGCGTGCCGCGTCGCCACTCCGCCGGGGGCGTGAAATGCCCACCCCAAAGTCCGCGGCCCGCACGACGGGCCTCACGTTCGGCGCGGCCGTAGCGGCCGTCACTGTAGCGCGCATATTCCACGGCCCAGCCGTCGGCCACCATCGCGGCATTGACGCTGACGCCGTCCGGCCGGAAGCATTCGGCAACGATCCGGCCGTACCGGTCCCTGTCCATTTCAACGCAGGAGAGGCGGCCATTGCGACCGACGAGACGATGGAGATGCTCGGCCGACCGTGCGCCGCACAGATAGGGAGCGCCGCCGGCATCCCTGCATCGTTGCCGGCCCTCGGGTGCATCGATGCCGTAAAGGCGGATACGCGCCGCCGTGCCCGCAAGGATCAACGTATCGCCATCGACGATCTCGACCCGCCCGGCATGGATGCCGCCGCTGGCCGACTCGGCAGGATTGGCCGTCGCGCCGATGACGAGCGCGGCGAAACAGAGGAGAATATGGCGAAGGTCTGGCACTCGCGGTTGTCCGAATCTTAGTAGATGCAGCTACCGATTGTGCCTTCAAACCGCTGATTCAGCGAGTGACTTATCGCCTCCTGATGGCGTCTGTGGCCGATTTGCGACAGTCGGGGACTATCCTGAATTAGGCCATTGTTCGGCCCCAAGCGGCATCCATATCGACGTCACGCAACTGACGCGTCAACCGAACCCAAGCAGCTCCCAAGCTCATGGTTCGGCGGTAATGCAGAGTATTGAGGGGTTTCTCATGAACCGTTTTGCACTTCTTCTCGGCTCCGTAGCCTTCGTCACGCCCGCCATGGCCGCGGACGTCATCTACGAAGAGCCGGTCGCGCCCGCCCCGGTCGTCGCCTACGAGCCGGCCTTCACCTGGACCGGCTTCTACGTCGGTGGCCAGGCCGGTGTCGCGTTCAACCGTGACTCGGGCCTGTTCTCGTCGGACAGCTCCGGCTTCACCGGTGGCAGTGATGACGGCCAGTCGGGCTTCATCGGCGGTGGTCACATCGGTTACGACTACCAGGTCGGCAACTTCCTGGTCGGCGCCGTGGCTGACCTCAGCTACATCGACGCGACGTCTTCTTCCGACTACACGTTCGGCGGCACCACCATCTACGGCGCCGAGCAGAAGATCGACTATGTCGGCACCGTCCGCGCCAAGCTCGGCTATGCGGCCGACCGCTTTGCCGTGTATGCCACGGGCGGTCTCGCCTATGGCGATACCAAGAACAGCTACCTCGGCGATACGGTCACCACCATCGGCGGCACGGCCTACAACGTCTCGGTGTCGGAAGACACGGACGACGTGGGTTACTCGGTCGGCGCCGGCGTCGACTATCTGGTGACGCAGAACTTCTCGCTGGGTGTCGAGTACCTCTACACCGACCTCGGCGATTCGAAGCTCGACGTCGCCTATACGCCGGCTGGCGGTGGCGCGACGGATGTCCTGTCGACGTCGTCCAGCACGGATCTCGACTTCCACACCGTTTGGGCGAAGGCTTCCTTCCGCTTCAACTAAGATCGGCAGGGCCGGCAACGGCTCTCGATCAGGAAGGGCTCCCGGGAAACCGGGGGCCCTTTTTTATTGTCGGCCGGCCGGCGGACAATAAAAAAAGGCGCCACCCGAAGATGGCGCCTTATCGATTCGCTCCAGGCGTCTAGGGACGCCTAATGCCGGAGTTCGACCTTCTTGCGGTACTCCTGGAGCTGCGTCGTGCGCAGCCCGGCGAGCCCATGCCTGTCGATGGATGCCTGCCAGGAGAGGAACTCCTCGACCGTCAGGGTATATTTTGAACATGCCTCGTCCAGGCTCAGCAGCCCGCCGCGCACGGCGGCAACCACCTCAGCCTTCCGCCGGATGACCCAGCGGCGCGTATTGGACGGCGGCAGGTCCGCCACCGTCAGCGGGCTGCCATCCGGCCCGATGACGTATTTCACTCTCGGTCTAACCTGATCGGTCATTGTACTCTCTACACATTGCAAGGACCCAATCGCCGGATCAAGCTAGACCACTGCCTTTAAAAATTTCGCTAACCCACTCGTAACAAATCGCTAACCTGTCTTAACCGGATGCTGCGTTCGCATTTCGCGGCGCAATGGCCTATATGTCGGCCGAGAAGACAGGAACCTGAATTCGAACCACGCCATGCCGAACAGTCTCGACCTTTCAAAGCCGCCGTCGGAAACCCGCGTCGTCGTCGCCATGTCGGGCGGCGTGGATTCGTCCGTCGTCGCCGCCATCATGAAGGCGGAAGGCTACGAGGTCATCGGCATCACGCTGCAACTGTATGATGGCGGCGCCTCGGCGCGCCGCGCCGGGGCATGCTGCGCGGGGCAGGACATCCACGATGCGCGACGCACCGCCGAGATCCTCGGCATCCCGCATTACGTGCTGGATTACGAGGACAAGTTCCGCGAGCAGGTCATCAATCCCTTCGCCGAAAGCTACATGGCCGGCGAGACGCCCATCCCCTGCGTCGCCTGCAACCAGACCGTCAAGTTCAAGGATCTGCTCGCCACCGCGCGCGACCTCGGCGCGGACGTCCTGGCGACGGGCCACTACATCGAAAGCCGGGCCAACGGCGCGCATCGCAGCCTGTATCGTCCCGTCGATCTGAATCGCGACCAGAGCTACTTCCTGTATGCGACGACGCAGGAGCAGGTGGACTTCCTGCGTTTTCCCCTCGGACGACTGACCAAGCCGGAAACACGCGCAATAGCGGAGGCGCACGGTCTGGGTGTCGCAAGCAAGCCGGACAGCCAGGATATCTGCTTTGTCGCCAACGGCCGGTATACCGATGTCATCCAGAAGCTTCGCCCCAATGCGGGGGAGCCGGGCGATATCCGCCATCTGGATGGCCGCGTCCTCGGCCGTCATGACGGCGTCGTCGGCTTCACGGTAGGGCAGCGCAAGGGCATCGGCGTCGCGACCGGAGAGCCGCTCTATGTCGTCTCCATCGATGCACGCCGCAAGATCGTCACCGTAGGACCGCGGAGCGCCCTCCAGACGCGCCATCTCCGCCTGCGCGACGTCAACTGGCTGGGAGACCGGAGCATCGAGGAAACCGCAGCAAGCGGAATCGATGGACTGATGGTGAAGGTGCGGTCGGCGCGGCCGCCCGCACCGGCACGGCTGACGCTCGTGGATGGCCACATCCGCGTCGAGCTGCTGGCTGGCGAGGAGGGCGTCTCACCCGGCCAGGCCTGTGTCTTCTACGAGGGAGATGGCGCCGGCGCCAAGGTTCTGGGCGGCGGCGTGATAGCCGCTACCGAACGGGTCGAGACGGCATTGGAAACACCGACGGAAATGGCGGCGGCGCTTTAGCCCCGACGCGGCGAAGCCTGCTCGAGAAGGCGCACCACCAGGGCCGCTTCCTGCGGGCCCGTGCGCGGGGCCTGCCGAGTTTCGACGCATTGCAGGAAATGGCGCAGTTCCGCGTCCAGCGGCAGGCCGGCCGGCGTCGGCAGAAATTCGGGTTCGGCCTGGGTAAAGGAAAAACCGCCTTCTTCTACAAGGGAGATGGCGCCGGCGCCAAGGTTCTGGGCGGCGGCGTGATAGCCGCTACCGAGCGGGTCGAGACGGCATTGGAAACGCCGACGGAAATGGCGGCGGCGCTTTAGCCCTGACGCGGCGAAGCCTGCTCGAGAAGGCGCACCACCAGGGCCGCTTCCTGCGGGCCGGTGCGCGGGGCCTGCCGCGTTTCGACGCAGTGCAGGAAATGGCGCAGTTCCGCGTCCAGCGGCAGGCCGGCCGGCGTCGGCAGAAATTCGGGTTCGGCCTGGGTAAAGGAAAAACCGCCTGCTTCCCGCCAGACACGATGCCCCCAGAACGCCAGCTTCTGCCCATCCGGCTGCAGATCGTCGAAGGTCAGCATGCCATCCGTGCCGATGGCGCTGAGACGCCGGTCCCGGAACGGGGATATGCGCGATACGTGAATCTCTGCCGTTACGCCGTTGCCGAAGGCAAGTCGAAGATCGGCAACATCCGTTTCATCGGACAGGACGGTCTGGCGCAGCGTCTGCATTTCGACGTCGTACGTGCCGGCAAGCGCGATCACCAGCGACAGGTCGTGCGGGGCAAGGTCCCAGACGGCATCCATCCCGAGAAAGCGGCCAAGCCCGAGACGCGTGGCCACGATATGGCGCAGCGTTCCGATGCGTCCGGCTTCCACCTGGCGGACCAATTCCTCGAAGACGGGGTGGAAGCGCAGGACGTGCCCGACCATCAACACCCGTCCGCCCTTTTCGGCCAACGCGACGCTGGCTTCCGCGTCCGCGGGAGCCAGGGCGATCGGCTTCTCGATCAGCACGTCCTTGCCGGCCGACAGGATTTTCTGCCCGATCTCGGCGTGGAGGCGCGGTGGCAGGGCCAGCACCACCGCCTGGATGTCGGGCCGCTGCAGAATATCGTCGAGTGGCAGGGCAGGGACGCCGTGCTCGGCCGAAAGGGCAGCCGCGCGGTCGGGATCGTTGTCGCTGATGGCGGCAAGAGCGCCCATGCCGGCCAGTGTCCGCACATGGTTGCGGCCCCATTGGCCGCAGCCGACCACCGCTGCCTTCACAGTCATGTCGCATCCTTTGCCGGTTCGCTCGCAGGGGAGGTAACGCCGCGACGCCGCGGGCGCAAGGCGGCAGCGTCCGTCCCCCGCCCGTCGAAGGGCCTCCACCGCCTTTTGCTCTAGATGAATCTTGTGTGACAGCACTGGTATTTGGCGGCGGTTGTGCCATCCTGTCGGTACGGGCCGGTGGCCCGCGCAGACGGCATGGAGGCGACGATGAGCGGCAAGGCATTCGAAGAAGGCAAGAAGGACCATGGGCGCGGGCTGCCGCGCACGGCATGCGCCTACGAGCCGGGCACGCCCGAATTCACCGCCTGGAATGAAGGCTGGGGCGAGGCGATGAGCGTGGCTGCCTATGTCTCCGCGCCGGCGGTCGGCGGGTCGCACAAGAAGCACGAGCCGGAACCCGCGGCGCGGCTGCTTGGCATCCTGTAGCGTCAGACAAACCAGGCTGCTTTTTACAAGGGGCCGCAAGGCCCCTTTTTACGTTTCGGTGCCTGTTCAGGCGCGGAACCGCCAACCTTGTTGCCCGTTGGTGCCGCGAAAGCCTGAAACAGGAGAATACCGAAATGACATTTCGAACACTTGGTCTCGCCACGACGCTCGCCGCCTTCACCTTCGGCGCGAGTGCCCAGGCGCAGGTGGTCAGGATCATCGAGCTCGAGGACAACGTCATCGTGCCGGCGTTCAACATCAGCGTCGGCGAACTGGAGAAGCAGGCCCTGACCGACGCCGCCGGCAACCGGATCGGCGATATCGAGGAGGTCATCGGGACCGCTGAGAACGGCCCGACGGCGCTGGTCATCGACCTTGAGAATTCCGACCTGGACGTGATCGTGCCGCTGGAGCGCTTCCAGAATACGAACGGCGTCCTGACCGTGAACATGACGCCGGAAGAACTGGCCGCATTGCCGGCCTATGACGATTAACCGTCAGGCGGGCAAGTCCGTCTGATGATCAGGGTCTTGGAGGGCCGCCTTTGGGCGGCCCTCCTCGCGCGTTCTAGAAGTTGCGCTGGAAACGCAGGAAACCGGAGGTCTGGTCGCTGGAGGCGATACCGCCGAAGTCGATGTTCTGGTACTTCACCTCGGCCAGGACATTCATGTTCTTGGTCAGGTCGTAGCCGATATCGCCGACGACTGCCCAGTACTCGGCGGACGACGAGCTGAAGCCCGTCGGCGAGGCGGTGTCGATGAAGAGGTAGTCGAAGGTCTCGCCGTACCGGCCGGAAAGGCCTGCCGTCAGCTTGTTGAACTTCTGCGAATAACCGGCGCCGACCGACCATTCCAGAACCAGCGGGAACGAGCCGGGCGTCGGGTTGTCGAGCGTCGGGTTGCTCGGGATCAGTCCGCCGGCCGTCGTGAAGCCGCTGATGATGGCGTAGCTCGTCGGGTCCGATGCCCAGTGACCGTCGACCTTGAGGACCGAAGACTGGGTCAGGACATCCTTCAGGGTCAGGCCGGCCTTCAGCGCGAAGGCGTCGTTGCTGCCGTCGATGTCGCGTGTCGGGACAAGCGGGAAGAACGACGTCAGTCGACCCAGATCCTCACGGTTGAAGGTTTCGTCATAGACGGCCGACAGGAATACGCCGCCCCATCCATCCGTGTAGGTCAGCTTGCCATGGACGTCGGGCGCGATGTCGCCGGTGCCGTCGTCTTCGAGGCCGAGCGTGGCTGCGAAGCCGCCGGTGGTGAAGGTGTAGGACACCTGGTTGGTGTTGATGTCGCCGACCGGAAGGTCGTCGTCGGTGGGCAGGCCATCTTCGATACCCGCGACGTCGGACGACCAGAGCGTGTCACGGTAGCCGGCGAGGAAACCGCCGAGCTGCAGGAAGCCGCGAATCATCGCGAACTCGTCCTCGACCGATGCTCCGTTGTTCTGCGCCTGGATGCGGAAATAGGCGCGCAGCGTGCCAAGGTCCGTTTCCTCGCGAACGTCGAGGTTGATACGGGCGCGGACGGCCGAAAGGGCCTGATAGTCGTCGCCTTCAGAGTTCGTGACCGGGCTGCCGGCGACGTTGTACTGGAAACGAAGATAACCACTGGCCTTCAGGCAGGTCTCGGTACCCGGGATGTAGTAGAAGCCCGTGCCGTACACGTCGCAGACGCGAACATATTCCACAGGCTCGGGCTCGACGACCACGATCGCGTCGGCCGCGCGCGCACCGGATACTGCGACGAGAGCCGCAGCGGAGCCAAGAAGAAGGCCCTTGATACTCATAGAGGAACTCCAGAACATTTTTTGTAAGGACGCCTTATATTATGATTCGGCGGTCGAAAACCTTTGGTTATTGTCTTTGGTTTCCGCAACCGACGGTTATGTTTTGCGTCGTCACAAGCAAGTTTGAAGTTGCCGCTTTCAGGCCATGTATGTGTCAGAACGTAACAGTCGTGATAATAATGCAACTAATGTTGCGCCGTAGTCTCACCTTCGGCGTGCGGCGGAGTATTCGGCAAGGCCGATGCCTGCAACGATAAAAAGCGCCGCGACGAATTGATAAGGCGCCATACGCTCTCCCAGAATGGCGACGGACATGAGGGCGCCGAAGACAGGGACGAGGTTGATGAACAGGCTGGCCCGGTTGGCTCCGACCGCCTCCACGCCGCTGACGTAGAACATCTGTGCCAGGATCGAGGCGAAAAGCGTCGTATAGGCGACGATCGTCCATCCGGCCCCATCCAGCCGCGCGACATCGGATACCAGGCTGCCTATGCCGCCGCCGAACAGAAGCTGCAGGATGAGGGACGAGACCGCGGCGAACAGGCTGGTGACCAGAAGGAAGCTCTGCCATCCGATGCGCGGCCGATAGCGCAGGCACAGCGAATGCGCCGCATAGCACAGGCACCCGAGTACCATCATGACGTCGCCGATGTTGAGATGAAGCTGGAGCAGGCGCTGAGGAGCGCCCTCGGACGCGACATGCAGAACGCCGTAGATCGCCAGGGCGGCGCCCAGCAGATGGAGGGCGGAGCTGCCGACACGGAAGAGCGAGAAACTGCCGATCATCACGAAGACGGGGATGACCGCCTGGATCATCGCGACGTTGATGCCGGACGTGTAGAGCGTGGCGCTGTACAGCAGCGCATTGAAACTGGTGAAGCCGATGATGCCGTAGAAGGCAAGCCAGCCCATGCCGGCGCGAATGTGCGGCCAGTCCCGCCGCAGGCCCGGCAGCGCGAAGGGCAGAATGGCCAGCGCTGCCAGGGCCCACCGCATGGTGGAAAGCGACAGCGGCCCCAGCGTACCGGCTGCGAGCTTGCCGGCAATGACGTTGCCGCCCCAGAAGCAGGCGGCCAGCGTCAGGAGGATCAGCGGCGCGATCTGGAGGCGCCGCCGGGCGGCGCGCGGCCGCGCGACATCGTCTTTTGACATTCCATACCTCCCTCGCCGCTCTAGGTTGAGGTCACCAACTTGTCAAACTGGAGTGAGCGAGAGCTGATGTCGGAAAGCAGAGCCGTGGTCGACGAGACCGGATTTCCCGATGCCGGCGACCCGCCTCGGCGCGGGCGCTGGAAACTGATCGGCCCGGGCATCGTGGCGGCCGCAACCGGCGTGGGCGCCGGCGACCTGGTCGCCACCCTGATCGCCGGTTCGCGTTTTGGATATGCCTTGATGTGGGCGGCTGTCGTCGGCTGCATCGTCAAGATCGCCCTGGCGGAGGGATCGGCGCGCTACCATCTGGCGACAGGGTCCACCATCCTCGATGGGTGGCGGTCTCTTGGCCGATGGACGAGTTGGTATTTCGGCATCTACATCATGATCTGGGGCTTCGTTTACGGCGCGACGGCCATGAGTGCGAGCGCGCTGCCGCTGGCCGCGCTGTTCCCGTTCCTGCCGCTGTGGGCATGGGCGATGATCACCGGCATCTCCTGCGCGATCTTCGTGGCGCTCAACCGCTACGAGGTCTTCGAAAACATCATGAAGGTCTTTATCGGCGTGATGTTCGTGATCGTCATCGGCATCGCGATCCTGGTGGCGCCGAATGTCGGCGAAGCGTTCATGGGCCTCATCCCCAGCGTTCCGCAGGGCTCAGCCATCTATACGCTGGGCCTGATCGGCGGCGTCGGCGGCACGATCACCATGGCGTCCTACGGGTACTGGGTGAATGCCAAAGGCTGGCGTTCGCCGAAATGGATGGGCGTCATGCGATTGGACAACCGGGTCGCCTACGGCGTCACCGGCCTGTTCGTCATTGCCATGCTTATCATCGGCGCGGAACTTCTGTACACGGCCCAGATCGCGCTGACCGAGGGAGACCGGGGGTTGCTGGATCTCGACGCGGTGCTGGAAGAGCGGTTCGGCGTCTTTGTGTCGAAGCTCTTCCTGGTCGGCTTCTTCGCCACGGCCATCTCCTCCGTTCTCGGGGTGTGGCAGGGCGTGTCGCTGCTGTTCGCCGACTTCTGGCGCAACCTGCGCGGCGGCTCCGGCGAACGCGCCGACCTGCAGACCAGCCCGGCCTTCCGCTTCTATCTGTTCTGGCTGACCATCCCTCCAATGGTGCTTCTGGCCTTCGGCAGGCCATTCCTGCTGGTCATCATCTATGGGGCACTGGGTGCCTTCTTCATGCCGTTCCTTGCGCTGACGCTGATCGTACTCCTGAATTCCAGCCGCATGCCGGCGGAATGGCGCAGCGGGTGGGTCTCGAACGGCTTGCTCGGCCTTTCCGCGGCGCTCTTCATCGTGCTCTGCCTCAACGAAATCTGGCAGCTCGTGGCCGGTTGAGGGCTCAGCGTCAGGCCGCGGCCTCAGCCGCGGTCTGTCGTGCCGCAAGCCGCGCCGCGAGACGCAGCGCGGCTTCCATTGCGCCCGCATCGGCGCTGCCCGTGCCGGCGATATCGAAGGCCGTGCCGTGGGCCGGCGTGGTGAAGACGGTGGAAAGCCCGGCGGTGACCGTCACGCCCTGGTTGAAGCCTTTCAGCTTGGTCGCGATCTGTCCCTGGTCGTGATACATCGCAAGGACGCCATCATATACGCCGCCGAATGCCTTGAGATAGACCGTGTCGGCGGGGAAGGGGCCTTCGCAGGCATAGCCTTCCGCCGCCATGGCCGCGACGGCCGGCGCGATCGTGTCTATTTCCTCGCTGCCGAACAGCCCGTTTTCCCCGGCATGCGGATTGAGTGCCGCAACGGCAAGGCGCGGCTGCTCGATGCCGGCCCGCCGCATCGTATCGACCGCCAGGCGGATGGCGTTGCGGATGGATGTCGCGTCGATCTGGTCGAGCGCCTGCCGCAGGGAGACATGCGACGTAACGCGCGACATCCACCACGGGCCGAGGACATTCATCTCGCTGAAATGGCCGCGATGGCCCAGCAGATGGGCGAACATCCTGTGTTCGTCCGGAAAGCGCCAGCCGCCATCGTAGAGAGCGCGCTTGTTCAGGGGAGCGAAGCTGACCGCGTCGACCGAACCGGCGATGGCGAGGTCGATCGCGGCCTTCAGCGTATCGCCGGTCGCCTTGCCGGAGTTGGCATCCGCGACCCCGACGGGGAAGTGCGACGGATCGGTGTTTGCAAGATCGATCGTCGGGATGGCCTCACCGCTCCAGTCCGCTTGAGCCGGGTGGAGGCATGGCTGCATCCTGAAGGGTTTTCCCGCACGGCGCTGGCCCTCCTCGAAAACCCTTGCATCTCCGATCAGCAACAGGCGGGCGTCCTCGGCGACCCTTCGCTCCGCGACGATCGTGGCGACGAGCTCCGGCCCGATCCCGGTACAGTCGCCGGCCGTAAGCGCGATGATCGGTCGATGCGGCATAAAATCCTCCCATAACTGTCTATTATCAACTGTTGACAATTTTGGACAGCAAAGCAAGATGGTGTCGGCGACAAATCCGGAGGACAGCAATGTCTCAACAAGCGGAATCGGCGGTCCATCCGTCCGGCAGCCTGCTGCCGGGCTTCGACCACCGAAGGCTGCGTACGACGGGAGCGGACATCAACTATGCCATCGGCGGAGGTGGGCCCCCGCTGCTGCTGTTGCACGGCAATCCACTGACGCATGTCAGCTGGCACAAGGTCGCGCCTTCGCTTGCGGAACGGTTCACCGTCGTCCTCCCGGATCTGCGCGGGTACGGAGACAGCTCCAAGCCCGATGGAGGCGAAGACCATTCCGCCTACAGTTTTCGCGCCATGGCGCAGGACAATATCGAGGTGATGCGCAGTCTGGGGTTCGATCGCTTCCAGGTTGCGGGCCACGACCGCGGCGCCCGCGTTGCGTTCCGGATGGCGCTCGACGCACCCGAGGCGGTGAGCAGGCTGGCTGCACTGGACATCGTGCCCACCTATGAGCTTCTGTCCGATGTGACGCTGGGGTGGGGCCTGGAGAGTTATCACTGGTTCTTCATGGCCCAGAAGGCGCCGTTTCCAGAGCGGCTCATCGGAGCGGATCTCGATTATTACATCGACTATAAGCTCAACAAGAAAGGCGTCGGTCTTTCGATCTTCGATCCGCAAGCCTTCGCCGAGTACAAGCGATGCACGACGCATGAGCAGATCCACGCCGTATGCGAGGACTATCGCGCAACGGTGACGGTCGACCATCGGACGGATGCGGCGGACAGGGCCGCCGGCCGCAAGATCGACTGCCCCGTCCTGGTGCTCTGGGGCAGCAACAGCCATGTCGGCCGGCATCTGAAGCCGCTGGAAAGCTGGAGCCGCTGGGCGGACGATCTGCGGGGCCACGCCATCGAGACGGGTCATTACCCGGCCGAGCAAAGGCCGGATCTCGTGCTTGCCGCTTTCGCAGACTTCTTCGATCCGGCTGCCTGAACGATGGCCGGTGCGATTTCCGCGGGCGAGGCCAAGCGCCGGGTGCATGGCGCCGACGAAATCGCGTTTCTGGATATTCGCGATGCCGTGCCCTTTGCCTCCGGCCATCCCCTCCTGGCGGCTCCCTGTCCTGTCGGCCGGTTCGATGCGGACCTGCGATGGCTGGCGCCCCGGCGCAACTGCCCCGTCCTGCTTGTCGATGGAGGCGATGGCACGGCGGCCGAAGCTGCCGACCGGATGGCGGCATTCGGATATTGTGACGTCTCGTGGATCGAGGGCGGCGTACAGGCATGGGCCGACGCCGGCTACACGCTCTACGAGGGCGTGAACGTGCCGAGCAAGACGCTGGGCGAACTTCTGTACGCCGAATGGCGGGTGCCTCGCATAGGGGCGGATACACTTGCGGACTGGCAATCTGAAAGCAGGGCGTTTCATCTGTTCGATGGTCGCCCCGCCGACGATTTCAGCCGCACGACGATACCGGGCGCATGCAACGCACCGAATGGCGAGCTGGTCCATCGGGCGGCGGAATTTCTCTCGGACGAGGCGCCGGTCGTCGTCTGCTGCGCTGGGCGGACCCGGGGCATCGTCGGGGCCGCCAGCGTGGCGCTGGCAGGGTTCCGGCAGCCGGTTTACGCGCTGGAGAACGGTACGAGGGGGTGGCTCCTGTCGGGCCGTTCCCTCACACGCGGCGCAACCGCACAGGCTCTCCCGCCGCTCGGTGCCGAGGGCGTGCGGGCCAGCCGCGCCAGGGCGCAGGATCTGATCCGCCGCAGAGGCTTGTCCTGCATCGAAACCGGTGATGTTTCGGCAATGCAGGCGGACTCCGGCCGGACGACCTTCGTGATCGATGTCCGCTCGCGCGAGGAGTTCGAGGCCGGCAGCGGTGCCGATTGGGTCCATGCGCCCCTCGTCCAACTGGTGCAGGCGACCGACCGGTTTATCGGCGTCCGGCGGGCGCGGCTTGTGCTGGTGGACGATACGGGCCTGCGTGCGGCGGTGGCGGCCGTGTTCCTGTCGGCGATGAATTTCGAAGTGCATGTGCTGATCGGGGCCGAGATGTCGGCCACGCCGAGGCCGCTGGACGACCGGGCCGTTCCGCCACCTCTTCCGCAGGATGACAGCCTGGATGCGGCAAGGCGGTATCTTGCATGGGAAACGGGGCTGGTCGGCCGGCTGGATGCGGAGGAAAGGGCCGAGTTCCGCATCGGCCCCTCGCCATTCTGACGATCAGGCGGCTGCCGCTCCGGCTTCCTTTCCGATGGCCCTGACGATGCCGTTCAGCATGTCCTGCGTTCCGCCCGTGCCGTTGATGTCGCGTGTGCGGGTGGAAGGCTCGGATAGCGCGACCGCAATCGCCGATTGCAACCGGCGTGCGGCCTCCACGGCCTCGCCGATGCCGCGATCGTGCCCCAGCCATTCCACCATCATCCGCGCGGATTCGATCATGGCAAACGGGTTCGCGATGCCCTTGCCGGCAATATCCGGGGCCGAGCCATGGGTGGCCTGCGCCATGGCGATGGCACCTTCTCCGATGCACAGGCCGGGCGCCATTCCCAGGCCGCCGACCAGCCCCGCCGCCTCGTCGGTCAGTATATCGCCGAACATGTTGGTGGTGACGATCGTATCGAAGCTTTGCGGATCGCGGATGAGCCGAAGGGCCATCGTATCCACGATCACCTCGTCCATCCGCACATCCGGAAACTCGGCGGCGACGCGGTGGCACTCTTCCACGAACATGCCGCAGCCCAGCTTGAAGACCGTGTTCTTGTGGACGACCGTCAGATGCTTGCGGGGGCGCTGCCGCGCGATCTGGAAGGCGGCGCGGGCAACGCGGGCAGAGCCCTGGCGCGTTATCACGCGGACGGAGATCGTGGTGTCTTCCGTCGGCCGGAATTCGCCGGAGCCGGCAACCACGTTGCGGTCCGGCTGGAAGCCCTCGTTGTTCTCGCGCACGATCACGAGGTCGATATCGTCGCGCAGCGCACCGAGGCCGGGAAAAGCCCGCGTCGGCCTGACATTGGCGAAAAGGTTGAAGTGCTTTCGCATGATCGGATGCGGATTGATGGCGCCGTCGACCTTGGGGTAGGCCTGATGCCCGATCGGGCCGAGGATGAATCCGTCGAGCCTGGCGAGTTCCTCCAGCGTGTCTTGCGGCAGCGTGGTGCCGAGCGTGTCCAGCGCGCGCCGGCCGATCGGGAAGGGCCGCCAATCGATCGCCAGGCCGCTGGCGCGCGCGGCGGCTTTCACCGCCGCCACCGCGGCCGGCACGATCTCGTGGCCGATGTCGTCGCCTTCGAGGATGCCGATCTTCAATTGCGTCATGAGACTGCCTCCTCAGTGGGCGCTGTCGCGCGCGATGGACCCTGCATCCGCGCTCGAGCCGATCTGCCAGGCCGATTGCAGCAGCCTGTCGGCCTTGTCGGCGCCGACCACCAGAGCGGCCTGCCTGTCGAATTTCTCCGAGATCGCGGCGTCGGACAAAGGCCGCTCGATGCTGCCTATGGCGTGGGGCACATCCAGCTCGACCGTCCGGCCATCGGCCAGGGCGATGCGGATGAAGACGGCGTCCTCGGGCATCGCCGGATCGGCGACGGCCTCCACCTTGTCGCGCAGGGCGATGACTTCCGGATCCGCCACGATGGCGTCGGTGAAGGCTGTCGGGGATCCGTCGCCGTGCAGCAGCGCCACCGCCGCCGCGTGATAGACGCTGAATTTTCCTTCCAGCCCGGTGCGCGGTGTCTTCTTGCCGGTCAGCTCGAGCACGAGCGGATGAGTGCGCAGATGAACCGAGGCGATGTCGCCGCCGTCCTGCGCCAGCCGCTCGCGCAGTTGCTGGCAACCGTCGATCGTCGGATGGATGACGATGCCGCAGGCAAAGGGCTTGTAGGAGTTCAGCGCGGCTTCCCACCGCTCGCCGAGGCCGCCGAGGATCTCGTCGTAATCCTGCTTCGTGGACAGGACATTGGCAAAGCCGCGCGGCGCCTCGATGCCGCGTTCCGAGGAATCGAAGTCGGCGGCCGCCAGAAAGGCAGCCATCGCGCCGTTCTGCGCCGCACGCCCCGGATGGAAGCTCTTGGTCATCGTGCCGAACATCTCGCGCAGGCCCGATGCCTGTGTCGCAGCCAGGCTCAAAGCCCATGTCATCTGCCGCTCCGACAGACCGAGGAGCCGGCCCGTCGCCGCTGCCGCGCCGAAGACGCCGGCCGTGCCGGTGATATGCCAGCCCCTGTCGTAATGATCGGGGTAGACACTGTTGCCTATACGGCATTCCACCTCGATGCCGGCGATCAGCGCGGTCAGGAAGTCCCGTCCGCTGACGCCGCGCCCTTCCGCCACCGCAAGGATGGCCGAGGCGACAGGGCCGGCCGGATGAATGATCGTCTTCAGGTGGGTATCGTCATAGTCCAGCACATGCGAGGAGATGCCGTTGACGAGCGCCGCGTGGAGCGCGTCGAGCCGGTCGCTTCGCCCGATAATTTGGGCGCTCGCCTGACCGGAGAACGGTCTGACGGCCGCAAGCGCCCTGTCGACCGTTTCATGCGAAGCGCCCCCGAGCGCACAGCCGAACCAGTTCACGAATGTCCGCACGCCTTCCTGGCGTACCGTATCGGGAATGGCATCGGCATCGAGCCCGACGATCCAGCGCGCGAGCTGGCGGGTAACGTCTGTCTGTTCCATGATGTTTCCGAGATTTTGGGCGCGGCGGGAGGGGCGCGTCCGATGCCGCGCCCCATGCGGCGGATCAGACCGTTATCAGCAGCCTGGTGATGGGATCGACGCTCGGCAGCGTCTCCAGATCGCGGACGAGCCCGACGATCTCGTCTGCCTTCTGCCGGCTCATCCCGGCAAAGCCCGCATTCTCCCGGAACTTGTCCGCAACCTCGTCGTAGCTCATCGGAAATGCCGGCGAACCCTTGCCGAAATCCGCGCGGCCGGAGATGCGTCGGCCGTCCTTCAGGTCGATGTCGATGATCGTCGTCATGAGATGGTAGCCGGCGGCCTCCGCCTCGTCGTCGACGACGAAATCGACCTTCTCGATCATGGCCTTGACGTCCTCGCGGGCGACGACCTCGTCGGTAAATTCCGCAAGCCCGGCGCGCCCCTCCAGAAGCAGGATCGCCATGCAGAACTCCATCGAGAACTTCGCCTGAAGCTCATCTGTGGGCCGATGGTGGATCAGCGCGTTCGGCATGTTGGAATTGGTGCCGACGCGAACGTGCACCACATCTTCGGCGCGAATGCCGTTTTCCCGGATGAGGCGCAGCATCTCCGTCATGCCTGGATGGGTCAGCGAGCCCGATGGATGCGGCTTGATCGATACGCCCGGGTCTACGAAGGTCCACGGCTTGCCGAGGCGCCCCTCGATGGCCGCCGGGTCGTAGCCGCCGCCTGCCGCCGAGAAGAAGCCGCGCGGCGCTTCCAGGATCTTCGATGTCGCCGTCCATCCATAGGCCGCGAACTGCGCCGCCGCGACGCCGCTTTCCGAGGCCTTGCCGGCATGGAAGGGCTTGGTCATCGTGCCGAAGTTCTCGCGGAGCCCGGCCGACTGGCTGCCCGCGATGGACAGGGCGCGCTGCGTCGTTTCCACGTCGAAGCCTGAAAGCCGCGATGCCGCCGCCGCCGCCGCGAAGGTGCCGCAGGTCGCCGTTGCGTGGAAACCGGTCTGGTAGTGCCGGGGGTTGATCGCCTCGGCGATCTTGCACTCCACCTCGACGCCCAGATGATAGGCCAGCATGAAATCCGCGCCGGATGCACCTGTTGCTTCGGCCATGGCCAGCGCCGCCGGAAGCGCCGGCGCCGTCGGATGGGTCAGGAGGCCGTAGACCCTGTCCTTGGCGACAGCGAGCTGGGTATCGTCATAGTCGTCCGCATGGATGCCGACGCCGTTGGCGAAAGCCGCGAAGCGGGGCGCGACCTTGCGTCCCGCCCCGATGACCGTGGCCTGCCCTTCGCCGAGCGACAGGTCGTCCAGGTGGCGGCGGACCAGGGCACCGGAGCGCGCCACGGAGCCGGAAAGCGCCAGGCCGAAACCGTCCAGGATGGATTTCTTGCCAATGGCGACGAGCTCCTCCGAAAGGGTCGAGCCGTCGGTGCGCACAACGAACTCCGCGACTTCCGCGGTCAGGCCGGTCTTAACGGGGGCCATCTGATTCATGTTCACTCCCTGATTCTCTGTCGTTGATCGACATTCTGATGAAAACTGTAAATTGTCAACAAACGACGATAAAGTTTGACACTGGCGGGCGCCCCGTCGGTGGCTAGCGCGGTTCCTTGGCCTGCCGCGTCCGGGTGATGCCGTTGATGATGTGGCCTCGGGCGGCGTTCAGCGCGCGCGCCGGATCGCGGGTGGCGAGGGCCTCCACGATGGCCTTGTGCTCTTCGTTCGAGACCTGGAGCACATCGGTGCTGGATAAGGCGCGATAGCGTTGGATATGCAATTCCCGAACGAAGCTCTGGTAGATGAGGGCCAGCCGCTTGTTGCCGCCGAGCTCGGTGATGCGGCGGTGAAATTCCAGGTTGATCGGGTAGTAGATGTGCACGTCGTTGAGGGACGCCACCTCGTCCATCCGGTCCGTCAGCACCCGCAACGATGCGATCTCGTCGTCGGTGATGCGTTCCGCCGCCATCATGGCGAGGCAGCCGAATACGCTGGCGCGCGCCTCGGACAGGTCCTGCGCCTCGTCATTGGTGAGGGCCCTGATGAAGAAGCCGCGATTGGGGATGATCTCGATCAGGCCCATGGCCGCCAGCGCGCTGCATGCTTCGCGGATGGGGCCCCGGCTGACGCCGAGGCGCTGCGAGAGGCCATTTTCGTTGACGCGCTCATTGGGCTTCAGTTCGCCATCGATGATCATCCGCTCGATTTCCGCCTGCACGACATTCGCAAGGGAGCGCGTGCGCAGGAAATCGATGGCGGAAAGATTGGTATCGGTGAGCTTGGACATCAGGAAACCATGAACGGTTGCGGGTCGATGGAGCGGCGTCCGGATGGACGCCGCTCCCTGCCTGACTAAGTCAGTCTTGGCAATACTAGTGCATGTTGCGGCGGCCGCGTCAGCCCCGCGCGTTCATCTGGGAGCCACCCAGCACCGGAACCTTGTTCGCCACGTATACCACACTGAACGAGGCGACCAGCAGGATGATGCCAAGGACACAGATCGCACCCAGATCGCCGCTTTCGTTGAGATCGTAGATGATGACGGAGACGAGCTTGGTGTTGGCCGTCGTCAGCAGGATCGTTGCCGACAGTTCACGGATCGTGCCGACGAACACGAAGCACCATGCCGCGACGACACTGGTGCGGAGCAGGGGCGCTGTTATGTCCCATAGGGTCTTCAGCCGCGACGCCCCCATGATGCGCCCTGCCTCCTCCAATTCGGGATGGACACCGGCAAATGCCGATGACATCTGCTGGTAGCCCGCTGGAAGCTCGATCGTCATGAAGGCGATGAGCAGGATCCAGAGCGTTCCGTAGAGCTGGAACGTCGGGTTGGCGTAGGACAGGAACAATCCGACGCCCAGCACGATCCCGGGAATGGCGATCGGCGCCGTCGCCAGTACCCCGAGATACTGGGCCCCGGGCATGGAGCGCCGCGATACGAGGTAGGAAACCAGCAGCGCGATGCCCGTGACGATCGTCGCCGTGACGACCCCCAGGAAAAACGTGTTGCGCAACGCGAGCTGCGTCGCCGAAAATTCGAAGAGCACGAAGTTCCAGTGCCGGAGCGTCAGGTTTTCTAAAGTAAGGGAATCTCCGACGGTATTGGTGAAAGCCGTCTTCACGATTGCCGCATAGGGCAGGAAGATGGTCAGCGACAGGACGGTAAGCGCGAAGGTGACGGCGAGCCATTTCCATTTGCCGAGCTTGGTTATGCGCGGCGTGCCGCTTTTGCCGCCAAGGACCGTATAGCCCCGCCGCCCCAGAATGGAGCGCTGCGCCCGCAGCAGCATGACGGTGATGATGAGCAGTGGAATGGCAGCCGCCGCTGCCAGCCCCGGCTTGGGCGGAAACTGGAACAGGCTCCAGATCTTGGTCGTGATGACGTGGAAGCCGGCGGGGAGGGCGATGATGGCAGGCGAACCGAACATGGTCAGGGCCTGCAGGATGGCGATCAGCGTGCCGGCCAGCATGGCGGGCAGCACCATCGGTATGGTGACTTTGCGCAGCGTGGTCATGGCGCGGCCGCCCAGGATGGACGAGGCGTCCTCCAGGTCGGAGGGGACCTTGTCGAGCGCGTTGGACACCAGCGTGAAGACATAGGGAAAGGTGAAGCACGCGATGGCGAAGACGAGCCCGGTGAAGGTGTAGATGTTCACCAGATGGGCCGAGCGATCGAGGCCGAACAGGTTGCGATAGGCGACGTTGACGAGGCCCGAATTCGGAGCGGCGATGATTTCGTAGGCCACCGCGCCAAGGAAGGGCGGCGTCACGAAGGATGCCGTCACCAGAATGCGAATGAGCCGCCGCCCGGGAAGATCCGTCCTCGCCACAAGCCAGGCCATGGGCGTTGCCACGGCACAGCATGCCACGCCCACCGCCAGGGACATGCCCAAGGCGAGGCCATAGGCTTTCGTCAGCGTCGGATCGGTTATCAGCGCGGCGAAGTTGGACAGGGTGAAGCCGCCGCCCCTGTCGGAGCGGAAGCTGTAATAGAGAAGCCAGAACAGCGGCAGCAGGACGAGGACGCTGAGAAGTCCGGCCAGCAGCCCGAAGACGGCCCATGAAAGGTCGACGCGCTTGCGCCGACCTTGCATTTCCTGCGCGATCACGGCGGTCATCGATGCGCCCTCACGTGCCGAAATACTGTTCGTAATTGCCCTTGATCGTATCGATCTGCTCTTCGAGCTTCAGCGGATCGATCTGCAGCACCTTGATATCGGAAAGGGGCGTCCTGCCCGCCTTCTCGACGACCTCCGGGTGGAAGGAGCGCAGGCCACCGGAATCGCTGTTCAGCTGCTGCGCTTCCTTGGAGAACAGGAAGGCGTAGAACAACTTGGCGGCATCCGCGTTGGGCGCGTTCTTCAGGACGGCCGCGTTGCCGACCGCCAGGGGCGTACCTTCTTCGGGATAGACGATCTCGATCGGGACGCCTTCATCCTTCAGGCGGAAGATATTGTACTCGTTGCCGTCGATCTCGATGGATCGCTCGCCCTGCGCCAGCTTCTTGGGCGGTTCCGTCGAGGACTGCACCTGCATGACGTCCTGGGAGCCGAGCTTCTCGAAGAATTCCCAGCCGAGCAATTCGCTGAGGGCGAAGGTGGCCGTCATGACGGTGCCGGAATAGCCGGGATGGGCCTTGACCATCTTGCCCTTGTATTTCGGGTCCAGAAGGTCGGTCCATGTCTTTGGCGCGTCGGCGGCATCGACGAGATCGGAGCGGTAGGCGAGCACCGAGAGATGGGCGCGGTAAGCCGCGAAATTGCCGTCCGGGTCTTTTTCCTCTTCGGGCCAAAGGTCGGCCACGGACTTGGGGACCATCGGCTCGAGCCAGCCTTCCCGCTTGAAATACTCGAAATGGACTGAGTCCGATGTTTCGATCACGTCGGCATTGTAGATGCCGCTCATATATTCCTGGCCGATCCGCTGGAAGACGCGCTCGGAACCCGCGCGCTCAACCTGGACCTGGATCTCCGGATAGGACTTGCGGAAAAGCTGGGCCAGCTGCTCGGCAACCGCGACATCCGTCGCCGTATAGAAGACGACCTTGCCATCGGCCTTGGCCGCTTCGACCAGTTCGGGTGTGATCTCATAGGGCTCCGGCGCCTGCGCCAGCGCGGATGCGCCGCCCAGGGCAAAGGCCATCAGAGTGGCGGACAGATGCTTCAACCACATTTTGTCTTTCCTCCCTTATTTTCTTTTGTTTTCAGCGCGCCAGCGCGCGGCAGTGCTGCGGCGGAAATTCCAGCCAGACCTCCTGGCCGACCGGTATCTCCACATCCACCGGCGCCACGGCGCGGATCGTCTCCTGGTTGGGCAGCGAGACCAGATAGTCCCGGTGCGAGCCAAGGTAGATCTGCCGCTGCACGATGCCGTTGGCGGTATTGGTTTGCGTATCCGCCGGCTTGCGCGGCGACAGGTTGATGTTGTGGTGCCGGATGGAGACCGCTGTCTTGCCATTGGCCGCCCGCTCGCCGCTGCCGCAGCGCAACACGATGCCGGTATCGCCGATCACGCTGTCGCCCGGCCCACGATCGCCCCGAAGGATGTTCGTGCCGCCGATGAAGTTGGCCACGAATTCGGTTTCCGGCCGCTCATAGATGTCCTCCGGCGACCCGGCCTGCTCGATGCGACCATCGTTCATGACGACGATCATGTCCGCCGTCGTCATGGCTTCGGCCTGGTCATGCGTGACGTAGACGGTGGTGTAGCGGAACTCGTCATGCAGGCGGCGGATCTCGAAGCGCATCTCCTCGCGAAGATTGGCGTCCAGGTTGGACAGCGGCTCATCCAGAAGCAGGATCTGCGGCTTGATCACCAACGCCCGGGCCAGGGATACGCGCTGCTGCTGTCCGCCGGACAACTCGCCCGGATATCGATCGGCCAGCGGCGTCAGCTTCGTGGCGTTGAGAATTTCGTGGACGCGGGCCTTCACCTCGTCGCCCTTCATCCTGCGCAGCTTGAGGCCATAGGCAACGTTGTTGAAGACCGTCATATGAGGCCAGAGCGCGTAGCTCTGGAAGATCATCGACATATTCCTGTCTTCCGGCGCGACAGTGGACGCGCCCGAGGATATGACGCGCCCGCCCACCCGAATTGCGCCGCCCGACGCCGGCACGAACCCTGCGATCAACCGCAGGGTCGTCGTCTTGCCGCAGCCGGACGGACCCAGAAGGCACACCAGCTTGCCCCGTTCGACGGCCAGGTCGATGCCGCGCACCGCCTGGAAGTCCCCATAATTCTTGATAAGCCTGTCAAGTTCGAGGAATGCCAATTTCTTGCCTCCCGTGATGCGATCGCTTCTTCCGGCGTTGCATGACAGGGACGTTAGGACTCGCACTGAAAACTGTCAACAGATTACTATTTGCGGGCCGTGGTGCGGTGCACCGCAGGTGGCGGTATATCAGGGCATCAACGCGCCCCCATTCACATGAAGCGTCTGGCCGGTGATGAAGCGGGCCTCCGGACCGGCCAGCATATGGACGGCCGCGGCCACTTCCGACGCGGTTCCAAGGCGCCGCAACGGGTTGCGCCTTTCCGCGTGATGGGCAGGCTCCGGCCCCTGGCGCTGCGTGTGTATCAGGCCGGGCGAAACGCAATTGACCGTAATCCCGTCGTTGCCGACCTCATGGGCGAGCGCCTTGACGAGGCCAGATACGCCGGCCTTGGCCGCCACGACGTGGGGGCGGCCCTTGGCGCCGCTCTGGCCCGTCATGCCGCCGATGGCGATAAAGGACGGATGGGTGCCCTGCCGCAGGTGAGGAAGCGCCGCCTGAGCCAGCAGAAACACGCTGTCCAGCGCAAGCGCCATGACCCGGCGCCATTCTTCGAAGCGCAATGTCTCGAAACTCGCTTCGGGCCTGATCGCCGCATTGGCGACGACGACATCCAACCGGCCGGACGACTGGACCGCCTCGTGCACGAGCCTGGCAGGAGTCTCAGGGTCGGCCAGGTCGCCGATGGCGACTGCCGCCTTGCCTCCGGCCTGCTCGACGAGATCGGCCGTCTCCTTTGCGGCCGTCTCGTCCTGCCCGGCATGGACGAGTACGAAAGCGCCGTCGCGTGCGAAGGCAAGCGCAATCTCCCGCCCGATATTGCGGGACGCGCCGGTGACCAGAACAGACCGCTGTATTGCATTCGACATCGTCAGACTCCAGTTTCGTCGATGATTCACATGAATTGAAAACTGTCGACAATTCAAGGGACTTAGAGGCGCGACAGGCCGAGTTTGCGCACGAGCGGCAGTATCGCAGCGCAGGCTGCCCGGCGATGCGACGCCGCCGCTTCCCGCGCCGCAGCGGCGTCGCCACCCCGCAGCGCGTCGACGATCGCGCGGTGCTGCCCGGCGGAGTCAACCGGCAAGGGGCGGAGTTTCAGGGTGAACATGCGCGCGCGATGCAACTGGTCCTCGATCGTGCCGGCCATTCTTCGCAGCCGGGTATTGCCGCAGCCAACGACAAGGGTTTCGTGGAACTCTTCGTCGGCGGCCGCCCAGCCCGTCAGGTCGTCGTCCTGCAACGCCGCTTCCATTCGATCGGTCAGGGCCGCCAGCTTGTCGGCCGTTGCCCGCCGGGTTTCCACCGGCTGCCCGGCGAGACGCTCGGCCGCCGCGCCCTCCAGCGCCACCACGATCTCGTAGGCATCGGCAAGTTCGGCGGGGGACAGGCCACAGATCAGGATGCCGCGCTTGGGCTGTATCCGCACGAGACCTTCTTCCTGAAGGCGCGCCATTGCCTGATGGACCGGAGTGCGGCTCATGCCGAGCTGGCGGGCGATCTCCACTTCGCCGGCATGATATCCGGGTTCGAAGCGGTTGGATCGGATCGCCTCCTTGATCGCCGTATAGGCGGCATTCGCAAGGCCGGCGCCCGGCGTGTCTTCCGACGTCTTCCCCAGGCGATACGAGAGCGGCGACGCAGAACCGGACTTTGGGGGACGGGGCATTGTGTTCCATCGGTTGTGCAGCGCCGTGACGCTCCGGGATCCGAAGGCAGGATCAAAGCGGATCGATACCGGATTGACAACGGCGGGCAATCCCTATCAACATAAATTCAAACATGCATGCAAGTATGCATAGAAGCCGGACAACCGGCTCCGGGTCGGGAGGATCATGGATGAAGGCGATAATGGCAGGCTCTGCTTTGGCGGCGCTGGTACTGGCGGGACCGGCATGGGCATTTCCCGACAAACCCATCACGATCATCGTGCCGGCGGCCGCGGGAGGGCCGAGCGACACGGTGGCGCGGCTTGTCGCCCAATCGATGGGAGAAACGCTCGGCCAGCAGGTGCTGGTGGAGAACCTCGGTGGAGCAGGCGGCTCCCTGGGGGCGGGGCAGGCCGCGCGGGCCGCTCCGGACGGGTACACGCTGCTGCTGTACCATGTCGGGGTCGCGACATTCTCGGCGCTCTATCCGCAACTGCCATACGAACCGACGAGCGACTTTTCGTCCATTGGCCTTATTACCGAGGTGCCTATGGCGATCGTCGGGCGAAAGGACCTGCCCGCCGCCGATATCGCAGGCCTGATCGAGGCTCTTCGGGGCGGAGAGGCGTTGAGCTTCGGGACGGCGGGCGTGGGGGCCGTGTCCGATCTGTGCGGCATGTTGCTTTCGGATGCGCTGGGGGCCGAGATGGTCGTCGTTCCCTACAAGGGGACCGGCCCGGCCATGACGGATCTTATGGGAGGCCAGATCGACCTCATGTGCGACCAGACCACCAACACGGCGAACCAGATCGAAAGCGGCGAGGTAAAGCCCTATGCGGTGACGACGCGTACGCGCATCGACCGGTTTCCCGACCTGCCGACCGTTGCGGAAAGCGGCGTCGACGGTTTCGAGATCACCGCCTGGCATGCGCTGTGGGCGCCGGCCGGAACGCCGGACGATATCCGCCATCGGCTGGCGGAGGCGCTGCGCACCGCGCTTCATGACGCCACCGTAAAGGAGCGCTTCGCGGCTCTGGGCACCGTACCCGTAGCCGACGAGGCGGCCACGCCGGAAGCGCTGGATACGCATTTCAGATCAGAGGTCGAGCGGTGGACACGGCTGATCGGCTCTTTGGAAACGCCGGCCCAGTAAAGGGCCAGGGACGAGGGATGAACAAGTTGAATACGTACAAGATCGCAGCGATCCCGGCGGATGGGATCGGCCCGGAAGTCATCGCGGCCGGATTGCAGGCTCTGGAATCCCTGGAGCGGCGCGAGGGCACGTTCAGGCTCGACGTCACGCAGTTCGATTGGGGCTCGGCCTATTACAAGGCCAATGGCCGCATGATGCCGGATGACGGCATCGACACGCTGAAAGCCTATGATGCGATCTTCTTCGGCGCCGTCGGAGCGCCGGACGTGCCGGACCATATCACCCTGTGGGGCCTGCGGCTGCCGATCTGCCAGGGCTTCGACCAATATGCCAATGTGCGGCCGACGCGGATTCTGCCCGGCATCGTGTCTCCGCTGGCCGGCGTCGGCCCCGGCGACCTCGACTGGGTGATCGTGCGGGAAAATTCCGAGGGCGAGTATTCCGGCCATGGCGGGCGCGCCCATAAGGGCCTTCCGGAGGAAGTGGGAACGGAAGTCGCCATCTTCACCCGGGTCGGGGTGACGCGCATCATGCGATACGCGTTCCGCCTGGCCCGGTCCCGGCCGAGGAAGTTTCTGACAGTCGTCACCAAATCCAATGCGCAGCGCCACGGCATGGTGATGTGGGACGAGATCGCCGCGGAAGTGGCGGCCGAATTTCCCGACGTGACCTGGGACAAGATGCTGGTGGATGCGATGACGGTCCGCATGACGCTCAATCCACGAAGCCTGGATACGATCGTCGCCACCAACCTGCATGCCGACATCCTGTCCGACCTCGCCGGCGCCCTGGCCGGCAGCCTCGGCGTTGCGCCGACTGCCAACATCGATCCGGAGCGGCGCTATCCCTCGATGTTCGAGCCGATCCACGGTTCGGCATTCGATATAACGGGCAAGGGGATCGCCAACCCGGTTGCGACATTCTGGACGGCGGCGCAGATGCTGGAGCATCTAGGCGAAGGCAGGGCCGCGACCCGCCTGATGCAGGCGGTGGAGACGGTAACGGGCGACGGAGTCATGACCCCGGACATCGGCGGCAGCGCCACGACGCAGGAGGTGACGGACGCGGTCTGCGAAGCGATCCGCGCCTCCAATATCTGAGGGCGGACGAAGCACCAGGCGGGAAGGCCCGTTTCATAGCGGAAAGTTATATGGCGGCGCGCAATTGTCTATTCGTGCCGCCCTTCGCCCTTTGATACCACTCGCCGCAACGAACACACGAGCCTTTCGCGGGGAGACGGCATGAAGACGGTGGGAAGCGAGCAGTTTACGGACATCCGCGAGGCCGTGCGCGCCCTGTGCGCGGAGTTTCCGGCCGAGTACCACCGCAAGATCGACGAGGAGCGCGGCTATCCCGAAGCCTTCGTCGATGCGTTGACCAGAGCCGGCTGGATGGCGGCGCTGATCCCCGAGGAATACGGCGGCTCGGGCCTCGGCCTGACGGAAGCCTCCGTCATCATGGAGGAGATCAACCGCGCCGGCGGCAATTCCGGTGCGTGCCATGGCCAGATGTACAACATGAATACGCTGGTGCGGCACGGCTCGGACGAACAGAAGCAGAAATACCTGCCGCGCATCGCCGCCGGCGAGCTGCGCCTCCAGTCCATGGGCGTGACGGAGCCGACCACAGGCACCGACACGACGAAGATCAAGACGACGGCCGTCCGCAAGGGCGACCGCTACGTCATCAATGGCCAGAAGGTCTGGATTTCCCGTATCCAGCATTCCGACTTGATGATCCTCCTGGCGCGGACGACGCCGCTCGATCAGGTCAGGAAGAAGTCCGAAGGCATGTCGATCTTCATCGTCGACCTGAAGGACGCCATCGGCAACGGCATGAGCGTTCAGCCGATCCTGAACATGGTGAACCACGAGACGAACGAACTGTTCTTCGACAATCTGGAAATCCCGGCGGAAAACCTGATCGGAGAGGAGGGGCAGGGTTTCAAGTATATCCTCACCGGCCTCAACGCCGAGCGCGCGCTGATCGCGGCCGAATGCATCGGCGACGGCTACTGGTTCATCGACAAGGTGACGGCCTACACGAAGGAACGGGTCGTTTTCGGCCGGCCGATCGGGCAGAACCAGGGCGTGCAGTTTCCCATCGCCGAAAGCTTCATCGAGGTCGAGGCCGCCAACCTCATGCGCTTCGAGGCCTGCCGCCTCTATGACGAGAACCGGCCCTGCGGCACCGAGGCCAACATGGCCAAGTATCTGGCGGCCAAGGCATCGTGGGAGGCCGCGAACGCCTGTCTTCAGTTCCATGGCGGCTTCGGTTTCGCGGCCGAATACGACATCGAGCGCAAGTTCCGCGAAACGCGTCTCTATCAGGTCGCGCCTATCTCGACCAACCTGATCCTCTCCTATGTGGCGGAGCATGTCCTGGGCCTGCCGAGGTCGTTCTGATGACGCGCCTGCAGCTTGCCGCGCCGCTTTTCGTGCCGGGCAATCGCCCGGAGCGGTTCGAGAAGGCAGCCGCATCCGGTGCCGACGCCATCATCATCGACCTTGAGGATGCCGTCGCCGCCGACGACAAGGAGGCAGCCCGCGCTGCGCTGCGCGCCGGGTTCGGAAGCGTGCCCATCATCGTGCGGGTGAACGCACCCGGCACGCAGTGGCACGCCGCCGACATGGCGGCGGTTGCCGGGCTGGATATTGCGGCGGTGATGGTGCCGAAGGCCGAGATGGGACGCGGGTTTGCCGCCGCGTTGGGCGACAAGCCGGTGATCGCGCTGGTGGAAACCGCGCGCGGGCTGGCCGACGCGCGAGCCCTGGCCGCCCTGGACAGCGTCGTCCTGCTGGCGTTCGGCTCCATCGATTTCTGCGCCGATCTCGGATGCGCCCATACGCGTGAGGCGCTGTCGGCCGCGCGATGCGAGATCGTGCTGGCCTCGCGCCTGGCCGGTATCGCAGCGCCGCTGGACGGGGTGACGACCGCCATCGACGATGCCTCAGCCATCGAGAGCGATGCCCGCCACGCGCGAGAACTCGGTTTTGGTGGCAAGCTGCTGATCCACCCGCGTCAGGTGGCGCCCGCTCTTGCCGGCCTGATGCCGGATGCGGCCGAGATCGCGTGGGCCCGCCGTGTCGTCGCTGCCGCCGATGGCGCGTCCAAGGTCGATGGAGCGATGGTCGACGCGCCCGTGCGCCTGCGTGCCGAGGCGCTTCTCAGCCGCGCGCGGCGGTCGGTGTAGCGACGGAAAGGACGAGGCCCGACAGGGTCAGCGCGGCTGTCAGTCCGACGACGGCGGGCCAGCCGCCCGCTTGCCAGAACCACCCGCCGAGCCAGCCAATGATGCTGGCGCCCAGATAGTAGAACAACAGGTAAAGCGATGCCGCGTGGCCCCGGTTGCGCCCGGCCAACGGCCCCACGCTGCTGCTCGTGACCGAGTGGTTGATGAAGAAGCCGACGGTCACCAGCACGATGCCGAGGATGATGACCGGCAGGGCGGCCGACAGCGTCAGCCCGACCCCGGCGAGCATGATCGCGAAGCCGGCCACCAGCATGGTGCGGCGGCCGAACCGGCCTACCAGCCGCCCCGCCAATGTCGAGGACACGCAGCCGATGGCGAAGGCCAGGAAAATGAAGCTGATCTGTGTCTGGTCGAAGCCGAACGGTGCGCCTGCCAGCCGGAATGTAGCGTAGTTGAACAGTGTGACGAATACGCCTGTCAGGATGGCGCCGGTGGCGTAGGGACGCCACAGGTTGCGGTTGCGCAGGTGGTCGCCCCAGGCGCGAAGGTGAAATTGCAGGGACAGGCCGGGCTGTGGAACGAAGTTTCGGGACCGCGGCAGCAGCATCAGGAAACCGATGGCCGAGAGAATGCACAGGATTCCCAGCGTTGCCAGCGCCACGCGCCAGGAGGTGATTTCCGTCATCAGCCCCATGCCGACACGACCGATCATCGCGCCGAAGGCGGTGCCGGCGACGTAGAGGCCCATGGTCCGTCCCAGATGGGACGGGTGTATTTCTTCCGCCAGCCAGGCCATGGCCACGGCCGGCACACCGCCAAGCACGATCCCTTCCAGCGCGCGTGCCGCCAGAAAGCCGTTCCAGCCGGGTGCGAAGGCCGCGGCCAGATTGAGCGCGGCGGCAAGCAGCATGGATGCGAACATCAATTCGCGCCGTCCGACGGCCTGCGACAGGGCGCCTGCGGCCATGATCGAAAAGGCGAGCAGCCCGGTGGTCAGCGACAAGGCGAGGGAGCTCCGCGCGGCCCCGATGCCGAAATCCTCGGCGAAGGAAGGCAGCAGGGGCTGGACGCAATAGATGAGCGAAAAGCTTGCAAAACCCGCGAGGAAAAGGGCCATTCCGGCGCGGCGATGCTCCACCGTGCCGGACCGGATCCAGCCTTCGCCCGGCTGGCCCTGCGGCATGGCCTGGACGGAAACTACGGAAGACGCAGTGAGCTGTGACATCGAAACCTCTGTCACCGGTATATCCCGATGGCCTCCATGCGGCTAATATATGGAAAGGGTTTTTGCGATATACGGAATATATGGGATGGAACTGCGCCACATCCGTTACTTCCTGGCGGTGGCACAGGAAGGCAACTTCACCCGCGCCGCCGAGCGGCTCGGCATCGGGCAGCCGCCGCTGAGCATGCAGATCAAGGACCTGGAGCGGGAAATAGGCGCCGCCCTGTTCTATCGTCGTCCGCACGGGGCCGAACTGACGGAGGCGGGACGGGCATTTCTGGATGGCGTGGGCGGCATGCCGGACCGAGCCCACGAGGCCGCCAAGGCGGCCCGCAGGGCCGCGCGCGGAGAAGGCGGAAGGCTTGCCATCGGCATGACCTCCACCGCCGCGCTGAATCCGATCGTGCCCGACGGTATCCGGTGCTTCGGCCAGCTCTACCCGGATGTGGCATTGCGGATCGAAGAGGCTAATTCGCTGGAACTGGTCCGCCATATCGATGAAGGGCGACTGGATATCGCGCTGGTGCGGCCGGCCGGGCTGGACCGCCCGACTTTGACCCTCCGCACCGTGATCGACGAGCGGCTGATGGCCGCGCTTCCGGAAGGGCACCCGCTGGCTTCAGGGAGTACGCTGAGGCTGATCGACCTGCGGAACGATCCCTTGATCCTGACCCCGCGCGAGGTGGGGCGGGGCTTGCGAGACGTTACGCTGGATCTGTGCCGCGAAGCCGGCTTCGAGCCGCGCATCGGACGCGAAGCGCCGCATATCGCCTCGATCCTGTCGCTCGTTTCCGCGGCGCTTGGCATATCCCTGATGCCGGAATCCATGAGATGCATCGGCCTTGCCGGCGTGGTCTACCGGCCGCTTTCCGACGCCCATGCCGGGATACCGCTGGCGGTGGCCTATGCGGCCCAGCGAACGCCGCCCACGGCCCTGAATTTCTGGAAGCTCCTGCGCCGTTAGTGCCGGCCGGGATCAGCCGTGGATCAGGCGGGCGCGCCAGTGGCCCGATGCGACGAGTTCGGCAAGGGTTTCCCGGCACAGGGCCTCGATGGCGGCGGCCGCCTTGGCGGTCGGCCGGTCGAAGGGCTGCACCAGATGCACGTTGCGCGACAAAGCGGGCTGGCCGGCCTGCCACGACAGAAAGCGCCCGGCCTCGACCTCCCGGGCGATGGCGTTGAAGGGCAGGATCGAATATCCCACCCGCTGCGCAACCAGTTCCTTGATCGCTCCATAGGAGTCGACGTCGATGACGGTGGCGATCTCCAGCCCGGCGCGCTCCATTTCCGCATCCACGAGCGTGCGCAGCCCATGGCCGATACCCGGCAGGACCAGAGGCATCCGGCCGATTTCATCGAGGGTCGCCGTGCCGCCCTGTGGCGGCGGACAGCCTGCCACGCCTTCCGCCGGGCCGAACAGACAGAGCTCTTCGGAAATCAGCGCGACGGAGCGCAGGCCGTGCCTGTCGACGGGGATATAGAGAAGCCCGAGGTCGACCCGCCCTTCGGCCAGCCACTCCAGCACGAAGCCGCTCATCGCCTCTGCCACCGTCAGATGGATGCGGGGATAGGCCTGACGCGTCTTCAGGATCAGCGGCACCGACAGCAATTCGCCGATCGTGCCGGGAAGGCCGAGGCGCACTTCGCCGGCCGGTTCGTTGTCGGATTCCGATATCTGGCGCTTCATGTCCTCGAAATCGGCCACCAGACGCCTTGCCCGCTCCAGGAGCAGTTCGCCCGCCGCCGTCGGCACGACGCCCTGTGGCGTGCGCAGCAGCAGCTCGGTGCCGAGATCGGCTTCCATGTTGCGCACATGCAGGGACAGCGCAGGCTGGGCAACGCGCAGCGAAATGGCGGCGCGCGAGAAGGATTTGGCTTCGACGATGCCGATGAAATAACGAAGCTGCCTTAGATCCAAATGAAGCGATCCCGGTTGCGATGGTGCTGGATTGGCTGCTTTCCTATGTCAACCGGACCCGCCAAGTCGAGGGGGCAGCGCGAAACGTGCTGGCGGCCATCGTGAAGCTGTATTGGAGCGCGTGAATGGCGGCGGCGATTGTGCCGCTCAAATGGCTTGATGTTTCGCGCATGGGGAGGAACAGCGTGCACGATCTGACGATGACTTTGGCCCGTTTCGTGGCCGATCTCCGCTTTGACGACCTGCCGCCCGATGTCGTGACCCGCGCCAAGGAACTGTCGATGGATCTTGCCGGCTCCATCGTGCGCGCCGGTAGCGAGGCTGATTCCACATCGGCCATCCTGGCCGCCGTCCAGCGGATGGGGCTGGACGGGGCAGGCAGCGCGGGCGTCGTCGGAACCGGCCGCTTCTACGCGCCGCCCGTGGCGGCCCTGTTGAACGGCGCGCTCGGACACTCGCTCGATTTCGACGACACCCACGCGGACTCCTCCTTGCATCCTTCCGCCCCCGTCGTGCCGGCGGCGCTGGCGGTGGGCGAGGCGGTCGGTGCCAGCGGCGCGGAAGTGGTGGCCGCCATCGTCGCTGGATATGAAGTCTGCTGCCGGCTCGGCATGGCGCTGGATCCGACCGCGCACTACGCGCGCGGTTTCCACCCGACGGCGACGGCGGGCACCTTCGGGGCAGCGGCCGCCGCTGCAAGGCTGTACGGGCTGGACGCCGAGGGCATCGCCCGGGCGTTCGGCGTCTCCGGGAGCCAGGCCGCCGGCTCGCTGCAATTCCTGCGGAATGGCGGCTGGAACAAGAGATGGCAGGTGGGGCAGGCCGCGATGAACGGCGTCATGGCCGGGGCGCTGGCCGCAGACGGCTTCTTTGCGGCAGACGAGCCGATCGAAGGCAGGCACGGGTTGCTGGTCGGCTATACCGATGGGGCAAGGCCCGAACGGGCCACCGCCGATCTCGGCGTCGTGTGGGAAACCATGCGTATCGGTGTGAAGCCATATCCCAGTTGCCGCTACACCCACGCCGCGCTGGATGGGTTGAAGGCGCTGCGGTCAGAGGCCGGCCTGACGGCGGACAAGGCTTCGCGCGTCACCATCGGCCTGCACCGCAATGGCATCGTGCTGACGGGCGCGCCGCTGGACGAGAAGCGTCGCCCCGGCTCGGTCGTGGACGGGCAGTTCTCCATGCCTTTCACCGCCGCCGTGATGCTGGACCAGGGCTCGTTCGGCTGGGACGACTACAAACGCCTTGGCGATGCGTCCCTGTGCGAGCTGGCGGACCGCGTCGACGTCCTGCGGGACGAGACGCTGGAGGGGCTGCAACATCCCTTCGGCGCGACGCTGGTCGTCGAGATGCAGGGCGGGGAAACCATCGAACGGCGGATCGCCGATCCTTCGGGCGAGCCTGAAACCTTTCCCGATGCGGCGGCCTTGCGGAGCAAGTTCGATACCCTCGCCATGCCGGTGCTGGGCAGAGCGGGCGCGTCCGCCCTTGCCGAGGCGTTCCTGGATATGGACAGGCGCAACCGGGTCGCCGTTTCGGCCGGGGCCGCATGACAGGGGGGATCATCCGGCGGGCCGATCTGGTGGCATCCATCGCCGATGCGATGCAGTACATTGCCGTCTATCACCCACCGGACTTTCTTGCGCATCTGGCCCGCGCGCTCGAGCAAGAAAAAAGCCCGGCCGCGCGTGACGCTATCAAGCAGATCCTGGTGAATTCGCGCATGGCCGCCATCGGGCGTCGCCCGATCTGCCAGGATACGGGCACGGTCAACGTGTTCCTCAAGGTCGGCATCCAGGCGCGTTTCGATTTCGACGAGGCCTTGGGCGACGTGGTGAACGAGGCCGTCGCCATCGCCTATACCAATGCAGACAACCCGCTACGCGCCTCCATCGTGGCCGATCCACTGTTCGACAGGCGCAATACGCGCACCAACGCGCCGGCCGTTACCCATGTCGAACTCGTGGCCGGAAGCGGCCTCGACGTGCATGTGGCCGCCAAGGGCGGCGGCTCTGAAAACAAGGCAAGCTTCGCCGCTCTCAACCCCGGCGACGACGTCGCGGAATGGGTGGTGCGCACCGTCGAGACGCTGGGAGCGGGCTGGTGCCCGCCCGGTATTCTCGGAATCGGCGTCGGCGGCACGGCCGAGAAGGCGATGCTGCTTGCCAAGGAGTCGCTGTTGCAGCCGATCGACATGGCCGAGCTGCTGGCGCGGGGGCCGCGAACCCCGCAGGAAGAGATGCGCGTGGACCTGTACCGGCGCGTCAACGCGCTCGGCATCGGCGCGCAGGGATTGGGCGGATTGACGACCGTCCTGGACGTCAAGATCGAGACCTATCCGGTGCATGCCGCCTCCATGCCGGTGGCGCTCATACCGCAATGCGTTGCCGACAGGCACATCGGTTTCCGGCTGGACGGAAGCGGACCGGCCGACCTTCAGGCGCCGCGCGTCGAAGATTGGCCGCAGGTGGCTCTGGATGCCGGCGCCGAGGCGGTGAGGGTCGATCTCGATCGCCTCACCCCGGCCGAGGTGGCAGGCTGGCGCGCCGGCGAAACGCTTCTTCTGTCGGGCCGCCTGCTGACGGGCCGCGATGCCGCGCACAAGCGTCTGGCCGCCATGCTGCGGCGGGGCGAGGAACTGCCCGTCGATCTAAGAGGACGGGCGATCTATTATGTCGGGCCGGTCGACGCCGTCGCCGGCGAAGCGGTGGGCCCTGCCGGGCCGACCACCTCCACGCGCATGGACCCTTACACGGACATTCTTCTGGAGCGCACCGGCCTCCTGGTGATGATCGGCAAGGCGGAGCGCGGCGAAGAGACGGTCGCCAGCATCGGACGGCACGGCGCGGCCTATCTGATCGCGGTGGGTGGAGCGGCCTATCTGGTTTCGAAGGCCGTCCGATCGGCCAGGGTGATCGCCTTCGACGACCTGGGCATGGAGGCCATCCACGAATTCGTGGTGGAGGATATGCCGGTGACGGTTGCCGTCGATGCGCAGGGGCAGTCGATCCACAAGAGCGGCCCCATGCAGTGGCGCGCCCCGCCGGTTACCTATCGCGGGGCGGAGATTTAGCCTGAGCCCCGGAATGCGCCGGGGCCAGACGGCCGCAGAAGACCGTTCGGCAAAGCCGTCAGCTACATTTCCGTCGTCTTCGGGTATACCGCGATCTCGTAGCGACGGGGAACGGAATGACGGCGTATCTGAATGGGTTGCTGATGGGGCTCAGCCTGATCGTGGCAATCGGCGCGCAAAATGCGTTCGTGCTGCGCCAGGGCCTGCGCAACGAGCATGTGCTGGCGGTTGCGCTGGCTTGTGCCCTGTCCGACGCCGCCTTGATCTGGCTGGGCGTCCTCGCCTTTGCACGCGTAGCCGAACTGATGCCCGCCCTGGAGCCGGCGATGCGCTATGCCGGGGCAGCCTTCCTGGTCTGGTACGGCTGCCGCAGCATGCTTTCGGCCTTCCGGTCCAGCGAGGCGCTGGTGGTCACGGCCGCAGCGGCGACGCCGCTATGGCCCGTTCTGGCAACGTGCTTCCTGCTGACCTTTGCAAATCCGCACGTCTATCTGGATACGGTCGTGCTGCTGGGATCGCTTTCGACGGGTTTCCCCGGCCAGGAGGCGATCTTCGCGATGGGAGCGACGACCGCATCCTTCCTGTTCTTCTTCTCTCTTGGGTTGGGAGCGCGCTTCCTGCGACCCGTCTTCGCCAACCCGACTGCGTGGCGCATCCTCGAGGGCGTGATCGCCCTCGTGATGTGGACCATCGCCATCAATCTCCTGCGCGGCATATAAGCCGCGCCGACAAGGGCGGTGCGGGGCGCCTGCCCGAAGGCGCCCCGCACCGGGTTCAATTGGCGTATTCGCCGGCTTCCTCGATCAGGGGACGCCAGAACTCGATCTGCTCCTTGTACTGCTTTTCGAGGGATTGCGGCGTGGCGTCTTCCTGCGGCACCGGCTCGGTGCCGAGTTCCGCGAAGCGGCGGATCACCGTCTCGTCCTGCAGGGCCTTCTGGAGCGCGTCCGTCAGACGCTCCTTGACCGGCTCCGGCGTCCCGGCCGGGACATACATTCCGTGCCACACACCGATCTCGAAACCATCGAGGCCCTGCTCCAGCGCGGTCGGCACGTCGGGCAGGACGGCGATCCGCTCCTTGGTCGCGGTGGCATAGGCCTTTACCGCCTTGGACTGGACAGGGTTGGTGGCGCCGGTGGTCTGGTCGCAGAGAAGATCGACCTGGCCGCCCATCGTATCGGTCATCGCCGGGCCGGTTCCGGGGTAGGGGACCGTCGTCAACTGCACGCCCACGGCCTGCATGAACAACATGCCACAGAGATGAGAAACGGCGCCGGGGCCGGCATTGGCCAAGAGTGTTTCTTCCGGCTTCTCGCGGATCGTTTCCAGAAGCTGCTTGAAGTCTTCGGCCGGATAGTCGGGCCGCGAGACGAGCAGCATCGGCACGGTCGTGACCTGCCCGATATAGTCGAAGGCGGTCAGCGGATCGTAGGGCAGGTTGCGATACAGAGTCGCGCTGGTGGCGATGCCCATGTGATGCAGCAGAACAGTATAACCATCGGGCGTCGACTGGGCCAGGCGGCCGGATGCCAGCGTGCCCCCTGCGCCCGTGACGTTCTCGACGAGAACCTGTTGTCCGAGATCCTCGCTCATCACCTGGGCGAGAAGGCGGGCGATGACGTCCGTCGGGCCACCCGCCGAGAAGGGGATCATCAGCGTCACGGGCTGGGTTGGATAATCCTGTGCCCTGGCAGCGCCGACGGCGGACAGGGAAACGGCAGCGGCGAGCGCGGCGAACAACAGCGTCTTCAAAGGGTCTCCTCCCTATTGATACGGGCCAGCCAACCGTTCTTGCGTCGGTTTTGGGCTGGCGCAATGGACCGGGCCCGCCCCGAAGCGGGGCAGACGCCAGCTTGAAACTGTTCCAGATTGGGGGGCCAGGCAAAGACAGCTTCGGTCTGGCGGGCATAACGGGCGGTTCTGGCGCTTCCATAGAAGTTCGCTATGGGCGCCAGCCCGAAGCTGTCTTTGCGGCCATGCGGGCGTACTGGAACAATGTGCGCATGATCGTTTCGCCTGTCCCGGAGGAGTCGTCCGCATGAAGAGTGCCTTGCCACTGGAGGGGCTTTTGGTCGTGGCGGTGGAGCAGGCCGTCGCCGCCCCCTTCTGCACCGCCCGGCTGGCCGATGCCGGTGCGCGCGTCGTCAAGGTGGAGAGGCCGAGCGGCGACTTCGCCCGTGGATACGACGACGTCGCGAAAGGGCAGAGCAGCTATTTTGTCTGGTTGAACCGGGGTAAGGAATCGCTGGCGCTGGACCTGACAAGGCCGGACGATCTTTCCGTCCTGCGCGACCTCGCATCGCGCGCCGATGTGCTGGTGCAGAACCTAAAACCCGGTTCCCTGGAGCGGCTGGGCCTTGGGGCGGAGGCGCTGCGCGCCGCCAACCCCCGCCTCATCAACTGCACGATCAGCGGCTACGGGACCAGCGGCCCGCTGGCGCACCGCAAGGCCTACGACCTGTTGATCCAGGCCGAATCCGGCCTGTCCTCGATCACCGGCGGGCCGGCGGAGCCGGCGCGCGTCGGCATATCCCTCGTCGATATCGCCACCGGTGCCACGGCCCATGCCGCGGTCCTTGAGGCGCTGATCGCGCGGGGCATCAGCGGCAAGGGCTGCGATATCCATGTGTCGATGTTCGACGTCATGGCCGACTGGCTGGCCGTTCCGCTGCTGCAGGAGGAGGGCGGACAAAGCCCGCGCCGCATCGGCCTCGCCCATCCGTCCATTGCGCCTTACGGCATCTTCACCGCCGGCGACGGGACCGTGTTCCTGATCTCGATCCAGAGCGAGCGGGAGTGGATCAAGTTCTGCGACGTCTTCCTGGGCCGTCCCGACCTGCCGAAGGATGCGCGCTTTGCAACCAACGTCGCGCGCGTGCGCCATCGGGCGGAAACCGATGCGCTCGTATCGGCGGCCTTCGCCACGATGGGCGAGGCCGCCGCCACCGATGCCCTGACGCGGGCGGAGGTCGCCTTTGCCTCCGTCAACGACATGGCCGCGCTGTCGAAGCATCCGCATCTGCGCCGCATCGTGGTGGAGACGCCGAATGGACCCGTGTCCCTTCCGGCCCCGGCCGCCGTCGTGGCCGGGCAGGAGCGCGCCTATGGACGGGTGCCGGCCATCGGCGAGCATGCCGATCTGCAGGCGGCGCATGAGGCGGCCGAATGAGCGCCGTGCCCGAAGCCGTGGATATCGCCCATCTGCGCCGCTGGATCGGCAGGCAGGAAACTGCCTCGGAAGTGCTGTCGCCGGAACTGGTCAGGCGGTTTCGCGCGACGCTGGAACTGCCCGGCACGACCGAGGCCGGCCAGCCCGCGCCCGAACTGATCCATCTGTGCCTTGCGCCGCCGGCCGTGCCGATGAGCGAGCTCGGGCCGGACGGGCATCCGGCGCGCGGCGGTTTCCTGCCGCCGGTGCCGCTGCCGCGCCGCATGTGGGCCGGCGGCCAGTTCGAGATGCGGGGCGCGCTGACTATCGGCGACGTCGTGACGAGGCGCTCGACGATCGAGGATGTCGTCCTGAAGGAAGGGCGCACCGGCCGGCTGTGCTTCGTGACGGTGCGGCACGAGATTTCGAGCGGCGAGGCTGTGGCCGTCGTGGAACGCCAGGATATCGTCTACCGCGAGGCGGAATCCTCGACCGCGCCGAAGGCGCAACCGCCGGCCGCGCAGGAAGGTGAGCACGTCATGGAGGTGGTGCCGAGGGCGCCGCTTTTGTTCCGCTACTCGGCGCTCACCTTCAATGGCCATCGCATCCACTACGACAAGCCGTACGCGACCGGCGTGGAGATGTATCCCGGCCTTGTCGTGCACGGGCCGATGCAGGCGACGATGCTGTATCATTTTGCGGCAAAGCTGCGAGGCCGGGCCCCTGCCGGCTTCGCGTTCCGCAGTCTTTCGACCCTGTTCGACGATACACGCTTCACCCTCAACGCAACGGATGAAAACGGCGCCCTGACCCTGTGGACGGCCCGCCCCGGCGGCCCGGTGGCGATGAGCGCGACGGCCACGTTCGACGCCTAGTCCACGGCGGGGGCCGTGGAGCCGCGAACGGTCAGCGGGACGGGCCATACCTCGGACGGGACCGGTTTCCCGCCCGATGCGATGCGCTCCAGCGCCATCTCGGCGATGCGCGCTCCGGCTGCCCGGATGGACGAGTTGAGCGTCGTCAGTTGCGGGGTCGCCATGGAGGGCGGAAACGCCGCCACCTCGTCGTCATGGGCGACGATCGACATGTCCTGTGGAACGCGCAGGCCGCGCTCGGCCAATGCCTTCATCGCGCCGAGGGCGACGAGGATGGACGAGGCGAGAAGGGCGGTGGGCGCCTGGAACTCGTCGAGAATCGACAGGGTCGACTGATAGCCCTGCGTGAATGTCAGCGGTCCGTAGCGGACGAGATGTTCCGCCCTGTCGATGCCGGCTTCGTCCAGGGCGGCGCCAAGCCCCTGTGTTCGGTCCTGGGCATAGGCTTGCCGGGCCTCGCCGTTGACGAGCCCGATGCGGCGGTGGCCAAGCTCCACCAGATGCTGTGCGCCCCGCCTAAAACCGCCGAAATTGTCTATCGAGAGATAAGGCACGTTCTGCCCGTGCAGCGGCCTGCCATGCGTCACGATGGGAAAGGCGAGGTCGGCGATGCCGCTGGTGCGGACCTCGTCGAGGATCGGAGAGGTCAGCACGAGGGCATCCACCAGCCCGCTCGTGGCGAGGCGCAGGCAGGCATCCGCTTCCTCTCCGGCGCGGGTCGGCGTCAACACGATGTCCAGCCCTTCGCGTGCGGCGGTCTCCGAGACGCCGGTCAGGAAATCCATGACGATCGGGCGTTCCAGGATGTTGCGCTCTGTCGAAAAGACGAGGCCCAATGCATTCGCGCGCCCCGTGGCCAGACGCCGCGCCGCGGTGCTGGCCCGGTAATTGGCGCGCTCCGCCGCCTCCAATACGCGCCGCCGTGTCTTTTCTCCAACCTCGGGATAGCCGTTCAGGGCGCGGCTTACCGTGGTTTGCGACAGGCCGAGCGATGCCGCAAGTTCCTTCAGGCTCATGGCCAAGGCCCGTTCCCTCCCCATATCCAATCAGGACGATCGAATGAAATCTTAGGTTGACACTACATCCAAAGCGCTTCAACTTTCAATCAAAGCGCTTTGGGAGAGCGCCAAGGGAGATTTCCGTTATGGGCATACGGGCAGTGGTGTGGAACGAATTCGTTCATGAGCAGGAGAACGAGATCGTCCAGAAAGTCTATCCGGATGGAATCCACCGCACCATCGCCAGGGCGATCTCGGCCGAAGGCGACATCGAGGCGGCGACGGCCACCCTGCAGGAACCCGATCATGGCCTGACGCAGGCGCGGCTGGACCAGGCCGACGTGCTCCTGTGGTGGGGCCATAAGGCGCATGGGCAAGTGGACGACGCCATCGTCGACCGGGTGCAGCAGCGCGTGGCCGAGGGCATGGGCCTGATCGTGCTGCATTCGGGGCATTTCTCCAAGATCTTCAAGCGGCTCATGGGCACGCCCTGCTCGTTGCGCTGGCGTGAGGCCGGCGAGCGCGAGCGCCTGTGGGTCATCAACCGCAACCACCCTATCGCCAAGGGCATCGACACGGCGATCGAGCTGCCGAACTCGGAGATGTACGGAGAGCCATTCCTGGTTCCGGAACCGCTCGAGACGGTGTTCATCTCGTGGTTCGAGGGCGGGGAAGTGTTCCGGTCGGGGCTGACCTATCAGCGCGGGGCAGGGCGGATCTTCTACTTCGAGCCGGGCCACGAGACCTACCCCATCTATCACGACGCGGCCATCCAGACCGTGCTGCGCAACGCCGTCCGCTGGGCCTACAACCCGGCCGAACCGTGGCGCGATGTGTCGGAAGCGCCCAACAGGCCGTACGACCAGGCGCGCGAAAAGCTGACGCCCAAGGGTGCGGCGCTGCACAAGAAGGGCGAGGCGGGCTATCGATGATCAAGCGGCTCGCCATCCTGGGCACAGGGGCCATCGCGCACCGTCATGCCGAGATCTTCGGAGCGATCCCGGGCATCGAACTGGCGGCGGCCATCGACACCAATCTCGAGCGTGCGCGCAGTTTCGCCGAACTGCATGGAATGACGCAGTCCTTCGGCTCGCTGTCGCATGCGCTCGAGCATGGCGGCTTCGACGCGGCGGTGAACTCCACTCCGGATGCGGCGCATTATGCGACGACGCTGGAGCTGATCGGTGCAGGCGTGCCGGTCTTCTGCGAAAAGCCGCTGGCGCTCAACCATGGTGACGCCATGGCGATGACGGAGGCGGCGGAGCGGGCCGGGCTCATCAACATGGTCAACCTGACCTATCGCAATGCCCATGCCGTGCAGATGGCGCGGCGCATGGTTGCCGCAGGAGAGATCGGCGATATCCGCCATGTCGACGCCAGTTACCTGCAGAGCTGGCTGACGGGCAGCCATTGGGGCGACTGGCGGACGGATGAGCGCTGGCTGTGGCGTCTGTCGTCGGCGCATGGCTCCAAGGGAGTGCTTGGGGATATCGGCATCCATATCCTGGATTTCGTTACCTTCGGCACCGGGTTGGACGTTGCGGCGCTGCAGGCGCGCATGCGCACCTTCGACAAGGCCGAAGGCGGGGCCATCGGCCCGTATACGCTGGACGTCAACGACAGCGTCGCGATGACGGTGGAGTTTTCCAACGGCGCCCTGGGTGTGGTGCACATGTCGCGCTTCGCAACGGGAAATCTCAACGATCTGAGCCTGTCGATCTACGGCACGCGTGGCGCATTGAAGATCTGGGCCAACCAGCACACGTCCACCCTCTCGGCCTGCCGGGGAGCGGATATCGAGACGGCAACGTGGAAACCGGTCGATTGTCCGGAAACGCCGCGCAACGAACAGCGGTTCGCCCTGGCGCTGATGTCGGGCGAAAACGGCGAGCCCGCATTCCGCCGCGCCGCCGAGGTGCAGCGGTTGCTGGACCTGGCCTTCGTCTCGGATGCGGAAGGAAAGATGCTGAAAGCCGCCTGAGGAGGGCGCATCGACCATGCCCGCCGGGAGAGCGGGTTTCGATCACGGGAGGAACCATCGAAATGCAGCTTCGCAAAGCACTCGCCGCGCTGGCGGCCACGGCCGCCCTGACGGTGCAACCCGCCCTGGCGGCCGACCTGTCCATCGTGCTCGGCTCCGTCGGCAAGGACGTGCAGGAGATGCGCGCCGCCCTGGACGTTTTCGAGAAGGAAAGCGGCCACCGCGTGCGCATCGTCGAGATGCCGGCCTCCACCACCGACCAGTTCGGCCAGTATCGCCTTTGGCTGGCGGCCGGAAACTCCGACGTGGACGTATACCGCACCGACGTCATCTGGGCGCCGCAGCTCGCCGACAACTTCGTCGATCTGTCCGAAGCGATGGCCGATCGCGTCGGTGAACATTTCCCGGCCGTGATCGATGCGCAGACCGTCGACGGCAAGCTCGTTGCCATGCCGCTCTACACGGATGCACCCGCCCTCTATTATCGCAAGGACCTCCTGGAGAAATACGGCAAGCAGCCGCCGAAGACCTGGGCCGAGCTGGAGGAGATCGCCTCCGAGATCGTGACCGCCGAGCGCGAGGCCGGCAATGGCGGCCTGAACGGTTTCGTCTTCCAGGGCTCCGCCTATGAGGGCCTCACCTGCAACGCGCTGGAATGGATCGCCAGCTCGGGCGGCGGCACCATCGTGGACGAAGCGGGCGAGATCACCATCGACAATCCGGAGGCGGCGGCAGCCATCGACCGCGCGGCGGGCTGGATCGACAAGATCGCACCGGGTGGCGTCCTCGGCTACATGGAGGAAGAGGCGCGCGGTGTCTGGCAGACGGGCAATGCCGTCTTCATGCGCAACTGGCCCTATGCCTATGCCTTGTCGCGCGGCGACGACAGCGCCGTGAAGGACAAGTTCGACGTGGTGCAGCTGCCGACCGGAGAGGGTGGCCAGCCGGCCGGCTGCCTCGGCGGATGGAATGTCGCGGTGTCGAAGCATTCGCCGAACCAGGAGGCCGCCATCGAGATGGTCCGTTTCCTGACCTCCGCCGAATGGCAGAAGACGCGCGCCATCAACCAGTCGCGCATGCCGACCATTCCCAGCGTCTACGACGACCCGGAAGTGGCCGAGGCCCAGCCCATCGTCGCCAACTGGAAGCCGGTCATCGAAACGGCCACGGCGCGCCCGTCGGCGGCCACCAAGGGCAAGTATAACGAGGTGTCCAAGGAGTTCTGGACCGCCGTTCATCAAACCCTGTCGGGGCGCGGCGACGCTGCCTCCAACCTCGACCGCCTGGACAAGGCGCTACGCCGGCTCAAGCGCGCCGAGTGGTAAGCGCCGCGACGCGGCACGGTCGGGGAGGAGGTTTCAGATGGTGACTGCCGAGGCTAAAACCGGGAAGGCGGGCAACCGGACGGCGCGTAAACGCCGCCGCGCGGCATGGCTGTTTCTGGCGCCGATGCTGCTGGTGCTTGCATTGGTGGCGGCATGGCCGCTGGCACAGACGATCCGCTTTTCGCTGACCGACGCCAGCCTGTCTTCGCTGGGGACGGCCGAATTCATCGGCTTTCGAAACTATCTGGAATATATCGACTACGGCGATGGGGAGGGCGAGTGGTTCGGCCTTCTCGTGGACGACGAATGGTGGCGCGCCGTACGCAACACCCTGTGGTTCACGGCCATCTCCGTTTCCATCGAAACCGTGCTCGGCACCATCTTCGCCCTCGTGCTGAACGCCAGCTTTCCCGGCCGCGGCATCGTGCGCGCCGCGGTGCTGATCCCCTGGGCGATCCCCACCATCGTCTCGGCAAAGCTGTGGGCCTGGATGATGAACGACCAGTTCGGCATCCTCAACGACATGCTGCTGACGGTCGGCCTGATCTCGGCGCCTGTGGCCTGGACCGCTTCGCCGGACACGGCACTGTGGGCCGTCATCATCGTCGACGTCTGGAAGACGACACCGTTCATGGCGCTGCTGATCCTGGCCGGCCTGCAGATGGTGCCGGGCGACGTCTACGAGGCAGCCAGGATCGATGGCGTCAGCCCGGTGAAGGTGTTCTTCAAGGTGACGCTGCCGCTGATCCGCCCGGCCATCCTGGTGGCCGTCATCTTCCGGGCGCTCGACGCGCTGCGCGTCTTCGATTTGATCTACGTGCTGACGCCCAACAATGCGGAAACGAAGACGATGAGCGTCTTCGCGCAGGAGAATCTCTTCCAGTTCGACAATTTCGCCTATGGATCGGGAGCCTCGACGCTGCTGTTCCTGGTCATCGCACTCAGCACCATCGCCTATATCCGCCTGTCACGGCTGAACCTGTCGGGAGATCGCTGATGGCTGCCCTTGCTCGTAAGGCGGGCTTCTACGCGCTCGTCCTCTTCATCGTCGTGTTTTCGGTGTTCCCCTTTTATTACGCCATCGTCACCAGCTTCAAATCCGGCACCGATCTGTTTCGGGTCGATTACCTGCCCAGAAGCTTTTCGCTGGCCAATTACGAGGGCGTCTTCAACAACGGCGTCTTCCTGCAGAATGTGCTCAACTCGCTGATCGTCGCCACCAGCGTCGTCGTCATCTCGCTCTTCCTGGCAGTCACCGCCGCCTATGCGTTGTCGCGCATCCGCTTCAAGGGACGGGGCCTTCTGCTGCTCACCATCCTGGCCGTGTCGATGTTCCCGCAGATCGCGGTTCTGGCGGGTCTGTTCCAGATGGTTCGGTGGATGGGCATCTACAACAGCCTCTTCTCGCTGATCTTCGCCTACATGATCTTCACCCTGCCCTTCACCGTCTGGGTGCTCACCACCTTCATGCGGGATCTGCCGGAGGAGATCGAGGAGGCCGCCATCGTGGACGGCGCAGGGCCCTTCACCATCGTCATGCGGGTATTTCTGCCGCTGATGTGGCCGGCGCTGGTGACGACGGGCCTGCTCGCCTTCATCGCGGCGTGGAACGAGTTCCTGTTCGCGCTGACCTTCGTCGCCAGCAACGAAACGCGCACCGTTCCGGTCGCCATCGCGCTTCTGTCCGGTGCATCCGAGCAGGAAATACCCTGGGGCACGATCATGGCGGCGTCGGTCGTCGTGACGCTGCCGCTGATCGTTCTCGTCCTCATCTTCCAGCGCAAGATCATCGCCGGGCTGACCGCCGGCGGCGTCAAGGGCTGATTATCCGGAGTTCCAAGTCATGGCCGAATTGAAGCTCGCCGGTGTCACCAAATCCTTCGGCGCGGTAACCGTGCTGCACGGCATCGATCTCGACATCGCCAGCGGGGAGTTCGTCGTCTTCGTGGGCCCGTCCGGTTGCGGCAAGTCGACCCTGCTGCGCATCGTGGCCGGGCTGGAGGAAATCAGTTCCGGAACGTTTTCCATCGACGGCCAGGTCGTCAACGACAGGACGCCGAAGGAACGAGGCATCGCCATGGTGTTTCAGTCCTATGCGCTGTACCCGCATATGAGCGTCTACGACAACATGGCCTTCGGCCTGTCGCTCGAGAAGGGCACGCCGAAATCCGAGATCGACCAGCGCGTCCGCAAGGCGGCCTCCATCCTGCAGATCGACCCCTATCTGGACCGTTTGCCCAAGGCCCTGTCGGGCGGCCAGCGCCAGCGTGTGGCCATCGGGCGGGCCATCACGCGCGATCCCAAGGTGTTCCTGTTCGACGAACCCTTGTCGAACCTGGATGCGGCGCTGCGCGTGCAGACACGCATCGAGATCGCCAAGCTGCATGACAGGATGCAGGGCACCACGATGATCTACGTGACGCACGACCAGGTCGAGGCGATGACGCTGGCCGACCGCATCGTGGTGCTGAACAAAGGGCGGATCGAGCAGGTGGGGTCGCCCATGGAGCTATACGCGCGGCCCGACAACCTCTTCGTCGCCCGGTTCATCGGCTCTCCCGCCATGAACATCGTGCCGGCATCGGCCCTGTCCGCCCCGGTGGACCTGCCCGGCGGGACGGTACATGTCGGCGTCCGGCCGGAAGACCTGTCGCTGGCAGAGGCGGGAGAGGGCATCCTGTCCGGCACGATCAAGCTGATCGAACCCCTTGGCGAGGTGACCCTGGCCTATGTCGATATCGGGGTCGGCGAGGAGCCCGTCGTCGTCAAGCTGCAAGGCAACCGCATGCTGGAGCGCGGCGCAGCGGTGTCGCTGGCGGCGGAGCCGGGCAAGCTCCATGCCTTCGATACCCAGGGACGCGCGATCCGATAACAGCGATGTTAAAAAGTGATTGTCGTAAACTTGCGGGGCAGCGACGGTCGGATAGTCTGCAGGGCCAATAACTAGAAAAACCATGCAGATATCGGGAGGAAACACATGAGCTCCACCGTTGTGGACTTGCCTGCGGGCGTCGACAAGGACGATCCCTACCGCTTGGCCCCGGATGCCGTCATGGAGCCACCGGTCGGCTGGCGCCACAGCCTCAGGCATCTCGGCCCCGGCCTGATCCTTTCGGCGTCCATCGTCGGCTCGGGCGAATTGATCGCCACGACGACCCTGGGCGCGCAGGCCGGTTTCGCGCAGCCGTGCAGGTGGAACTCGCGCGGTGGACCATTTCCACCGGGCAGCCGGCCCCGACAGGCTACAACAAGGTGCCCCCGCACATCGGCGGCATCGGCTGTATCAACATTCTCTGGGCCATCATGGCCCTGTCGAAAGTTCTGCAGGTCGGCGGCGTCCTCGGCGGCACGGCGGTCGCCTTCTCCATCCTGATGCCGCTGGGCGGCGATCCGCTGGGTGCGACGTCGTTGGCCATCTGGACGGTCATCATCGCGACGGCGTCCATCTTTCTGCTCTATTCCAACAATTACAGCCTCATCGAGCGCGGTTCGATCCTGCTTGTGGGTTCGTTTACACTGGTCACGATCGCCATCGCCCTCGGCTTGCCGTTCACCCGTTCGCCTACGGCATGGACGATCTCCTCACGGGCCTCGCCTTCACCATCCCTGCCGGCGCCATCGGCGCGGCCATCGCCATGTTCGGCATCACCGGTGTCGGCGCCGACGAACTGACGTTCTATACCTATTGGTGTGTGGAAAAGGGCTATGCCCGGCATGTCGGGCCGAATGACGGCTCGGAGGCGTGGAAGCGGCGCGCCCGGGGCTGGATCGCCGTGATGTACAAGGATGCCTTCCTGTCGTGGTGCATCTACACGTTCGGCACGCTGGCCTTCTACCTGATGGGCGCGGCCGTGCTGGAGCCGCAGGGCCTCGTGCCGCGCGGCAACGACATGATCACCACCGTCTCGCGCATGTATACCGACACGCTGGGCGAATGGGCCGGCATCCTGTTCCTGGTCGGCGCCATCGCCGTGCTGGGCTCGACGCTCTGGGCCGCCATTCCAAGCTGGTCGCGCATGTATGTGAACCTGCTTGCGGTGGCCGGCGTACTGGACTGGCACCATACCGCCGACCGGATGCGCTAGATCCGGATATTCACCGTGGCTTTGCCCATTGTCTGGGGTGCCGCCTACCTGATCGTGCAATCGCCCGTGCTGATGATCCAGATCGGCGGCGTGACCACGGGTATCTTCCTGCTCGCCGCGGTGGTCGCGGTCTGGTACCTGCGCAAGCACGAGACGGATCCGGCAATACGAGGCAGCAGCCTGTTCAACGTGGTGCTCGTGCTGTCTTCGGTCGCCATCGTGCTGCTCGGCATCTATACGGGCCTCAGTGTGCTGGGCCTTGCCTAGTCCAGGGGTCAGGGGCCGTTGACGAGTGCCAGGATGAGCTGATGGACATTGCCGCCGTCGCTCATCTCCTCCTGATCGAAGGCCCGGCTGCGGGCGCGCTGCTCCTGCGACAGCGCGCCGAGCTTTTCGGTGAGAACCTCGCGGATGCGTTTGCAGGACGGGTCGTCCGGCACCGTCAGGCCGACGGATGCCGCCTCGATCCGGCGCACCATGTCGACGATATGCTCGCCGTGGACGCGTTCATGCGCGCGCATGCCGTTAATGAAACGCTGCCAGCTTTCGGCGACATCGGGCGCCAGGCGTTGCGACGGCTTGGGCAGGCGATAGGTGATGATCAGCCTGGGCCGGGCCGACACGAGGACGCAGCCGTTCCCGCGCGGGCGATAATCCCGCTGCCAGGTCAGCTTGAACGTCGTCACCGCGATGGCGCGCGACGCACCGGCGGATGGGCCGCGCTCGCCGATGGAGCTGTAGAGCTCGAAGCCGGTGCGGCCGGCGACGGCATAGGGCTCTTCCACTTCCTGTGCCGTCCACGCGGCAGCGGGCGAGTGGGCCAGGAACAGGGTAGCCATAAGGGCTGCAAGGGCTGTGATGCGCATGATGCTGCATAGGCCAGCTTCGACGGAATGCCAATTGCGGTTGCGCGACACCTGGCAGCCTACCGAACGCGACATTGCGCCATATATGGGGCCGGTGTGGCACCATCCGGAGAATGACGACCCTCATGCAGCAAGCCACCGTGAAAGCCCTGAGCCTCGTTGTCCTCCTGTTCGGGCCGCAACCCGCCCTGGCGCAGGACGGTCCGCCGGCAGTCCCGGTGGAAGTCGCCGCGGTCGAGGAGCGACCCGTCGACGATGCGCGGAGTTTCATCGGCCGCGTCGAGGCGATAGAATCGGTCGACATACAGGCGCGGGTGCAGGGTTTTATCGAAGAGGTGACCTTCGACGGCGGCGAGGCCGTGGTGGCTGGCGACCTTCTCTTCCGCATCGAGCCGGCGCAATACGAAGCGGCGCTTGCGGCTGCCCGGGCCCAGCGCTCGCGGGCTGAGGCCGAGCGCCAGAATGCCGAGCAGACATTTGCCCGCACCCGCGAGCTCGTCCAGCGCAATACGCTGGCACAGGCCAATCTGGACGAAGCCGCCGCGGCGCTGGCCGCCGCCTCCGCCAATGTCGAAGCCGCCGCTGCGGAGGTGCAGCAGGCCGAGCTGAACCTGTCCTATACCTCGATATCGTCGCCTATCGACGGCCGGATCGGCATTCCCCTCATCACGCAGGGCAATCTCGTCGGTTCGGGCTCTGGCGTGCTGGCGCGCGTGGTGCAGACCGACCCGGTCCATGTCGCCTTCGCCCTCCCCGAAGGCGTGATGGTGTCGCTGCGGCAGCGATATGGGCAGGCGCTGGACACAATCGATCCGGCCGACATCGCCCTCGGCCTGCGGCTCCCGAATGGTACGGACTACGGTGGAGGCGGGCGCATCAGCTTCGTCTCCAACGAGGTCGATCCGCAGACCGGCACGCTGACATTGCGCGCGACCTTCGAGAATGCCGATCGCATCCTGCTGCCGGGGCAGTTCGTGACGCTGCATATCGGCGCGGCCGACCCGGAAGTGCGCCTGTTCGTACCGCAGACGGCGGTGCTGCGCGACCGCGAGGGCGCCTATGTCTACGTCCTCGCAGACGGCGGTACCGTGGAGCAGCGCCGCATCGAGACGCGCGAACGCAGTGACGGCGGCTGGTTCGTCGATGGCGGCCTGACATCGGGGGATCGTGTCGTCGTGCAGGGTGTCCAGCGCCTGTCCGACGGTGCGGCAGTGACGGTTACAGGCGAGGCGCCGGAAGGTGCGGCCGCGCGATGATCTCCGATTTCTTCATCCGCCGGCCGCGCGTTGCGATGGTGGTCTCCATCGTTCTGGCACTGGCCGGACTGATGGCCTTCCTGGCCATTCCGATTACGCAATACCCCAATATCGCGCCCCCGACGGTCAATGTCTCGGCCAGCTATCCGGGAGCCAGCGCCGAAGTGATCGCCGATGTCGTCGGAGGGCCCATCGAGGAGGCCGTCAACGGCGTCGACGACATGCTCTACATGAGCAGCACCTCGTCCGACGCGGGGCTCTATTCGCTGGCCGTCACCTTTGCGGTCGGAACGGATTCGGATATCGCCCAGGTCAATGTCCAGAACCGGATCCAGATCGCCCTGTCGCAGCTGCCGACCCCGGTTTCCCAGCAAGGCGTGACCGTGCGGGCGAGCTCGCCCGACTTCGTCATGGCGCTTGGATTCGTCTCGCCGGATGGTGGAATGGATGCCCTGGACATCTCGAACTACGTGTCCACCAACGTGGTGGACGTGATCTCGCGCGTGCCGGGCGTCGGCGACGCCTCCGTCACGGGCACATCGGAATACTCGATGCGCGTGTGGCTGGATCCGCGCCGCCTGACCGCGTTGTCGATGACGCCGGGCGACGTCGCCGCCGCCATCCAGGCGCAGAACATCCAGGCATCGCTGGGGCAGGTCGGGGGCGCGCCCGCGCCAGAGGACGTGGCCGTGCAATATTCCCTTGTCGCGGAAGGACGGCTGGCCGACCCCGAGGCTTTCGGGGAGATCGTCCTGCGGACCGGTGACAACAGCGGCATCGTCCGTCTTCGCGATGTGGCCCGCATCGAGCTGGGAGCGCAAAGTTATGGGGCCAGCGCACTCCTGAACGGGCGTCCTACCGCGATGCTGGGCGTCAATCAGGCGCCAGGCTCCAATGCCGTCGATACGGCGGCGGGCGTGCGCGCGGAAATGGAGCGCCTTTCAGCCAACTTCCCCGCCGGGCTGGAGTATGTCGTCGTCTATGACGCAACGGATTTCGTCCGCGCTTCGCTGAACGAAATCTATGTCACCTTCGGCTTCACCTTCCTGATCGTCGTCGCCGTCACCTTCCTGTTCCTCCAGGAATGGCGTGCAACCCTTATTCCGTCGCTCGCCATCCCCGTTTCGCTGATCGCGACGTTCGCGGTGCTCTACGTATCCGGCTTTTCCGCCAACACGATCACGCTCTTGGCGCTCGTGCTGGCCATCGGCCTTGTCGTGGACGACGCGATCCTGGTGGTCGAGAACGTCCAGCGGATCATGGAGGAAGAGGGCATCGATGCGCCGCAGGCGGCGGCCAAGGCGATGCGCCAGATCACCAGCCCCATCATCTCCACGACACTGGTTCTCCTGGCCGTCTTCGTGCCCACGGCCTTCCTGCCGGGCATCGATGGCCAGCTCTATCGCCAGTTTGCCATCACCCTGTCGGCCAGCATGGTGTTGTCCTCAGTCGTCGCGCTGACGCTCAGTCCGGCGCTGTGCGCGCTCCTGCTGAAGTCGCCCGAACGGAAACGATCCGGCCCGCTGGGCCTCTTCACACGCGGGCTGGACAGGACGCGCGACGCCTACGGCTCCATCGTCGCACGATTCATTGCGGTCAAGTTCCTGACCATCGCGGGCATCGGTGCGGCTTTCGTCGGCGCGTGGTTCGCCTTCGCGGCCCTGCCGTCCACCTTCCTGCCGGATGAAGACCAGGGCGCCATCTTCATCGACCTGCGTCTGCCGGATGCGGCCTCCCTGCAGCGCACCCAGCGCATCATGGAAAATGTGGAGGAACGCCTGCTGGCGCAGCCGGGCGTGGCGAACGTCATATCGGTGGCGGGCTTCAGCATCCTCCAGGGAACGGTCGCGCCGAATGGCGGCTTTGCGCTGGTGTCGCTGACGCCCTGGGACGAGCGGGACGACGAGGCCCTGGCGCTGCCGGCCATACTTGCCGCGATCCAGCAGGAGTTCGCGACCATTCCAGGTGCAATTGTCTCTGCCTTCGCGCCGCCGCCGATCCCCGGACTTGGGGCCGTGGGCGGCTTCGACCTGCGTCTCCAGGCTCTTCAGGGCCAGACGGCGGAAGACCTGGCCGAGGTAATGCGCGGTTTTCTTGCAGAGTTGAACGGCCTGCCGGAGGTTGGGGGAGCGACGTCTTCGTTCAATGCTGACGTTCCACAACTGTTCCTGAACGTCGATCGCGACCGCGCCGAAGTGCTGGGCGTCTCGCTGTCCGAAATCTACTCCACCGTCGGCGCCGTTTTCGGAACACGCTACGTCAACGACTTCACCTTCGAGGGGCGGGTATTCCAGGTGAACATGCAAGGGGAAGCCGATTATCGCGCCGTCGTGGACAACGTCCTGGAAACGCATGTGCGCGGCAATGGCGGACAGATGATTCCGCTCCGGGCCGTCGCCAGCGTGTCCACCATTCTCGGGCCCTATACAATCAGCCGCTACAACCGCTACATCTCTGCGCAGATCAACGGCCAGCCGGCCGAGGGCGTAAGCTCGGGCGTAACGCTGGATGCGGTGGCCGCCAAGGCGCAGGAAATCCTGCCGGACGGCTACGGCTTCGAGTGGTCGGGCCTTTCCTTCCAGGAAACGCAGGTCGCCGGCACGGCCTACGCCATCTTCGCGCTGGCCTTCATCTTCGCCTATCTTTTCCTCGTCGCCCAGTACGAAAGCTGGACGCTGCCGATCACCATTCTCCTGTCACTCGGCGTCGCAGCGGCGGGCGCGACGCTGATGCTTCTGGCGACCGGGCTTGCCAACAGCCTTTACGCGCAGATCGGCATCGTGCTCCTGATCGGGCTCGCTTCCAAGAATGCGATCCTGATCGTCGAATTCGCCCGCGTGCAGCGCGAGGAGGAGGGGCTGGCGATCGCCGAGGCCGCCGAAACCGGTGCGCGCCAGCGCTTTCGCGCGGTCATGATGACGGCGGTCTCGTTCATCCTCGGCATGCTGCCCCTGATGCTGGCGACAGGCGCCGGCGCCGGGGCGCGCCGTGCCATCGGCACGACCGTCTTCGGCGGAATGCTGGCGGCGACGGTAGTGGGCATCGTACTCGTTCCCGGCCTGTACAGCGTGGTCCAGGGTATCAAGGAGCGTGTCCGACGCCCTGAACGAAAATTCCATAAGTCTAGTTAAAAGATAGATTAATATGCCTGTGACGCCCCGACCGTCGCGCTAAGCTGGTGCACGAAGGCCAAGATCGGCCGACAGTGACAGGCGAGGCGGGAATGACGATCCATTGGAGCATCAAAGGGCTTCTGGCTTTGGGATTGACGGTCGCGGCGGCGGCGTCATGGGCGGAGGAGCCGCCGGGCAGCGAGGTGCCGGCAGGCACAACGTTGACGGTTGCGGACCAGAACGAGGTGTTGCGCACACTGATGGAGACGTCGGGCGAGGCCGACAAGCTGGCATCCGACGTCACCTACGCCAATTTCCTGGGCGGCCCCGCCATACTGGAAGCGTTCCGCGCCGGCGCCCTGGACCTTGCGCTGGTTGGCAATACGCCGCCCATACAGGCCCATGCATCGGGCTTCGTGCTGCCGATCGTGGGCGCCGTCACCACCACCGAGGTCGACTATCATCTGGCGGTCAGGCCGGGGTTGCAGATCGACAGGCTGGAGGATCTGGCGGGCAAGAAGCTCAGCTATGCCGAGGGGACGGGGCGCCAGCCATTCATCCTGAATGCGTTGAAGGTGGCGGGGCTGACGCCCGGGGACGTGCAGTTCGTCAGCCTGAAGGCCGCCGACATGCCGGATGCCGTGCGGGCCGGCCAGGTGGACGTGGCGGTGCTGAACGAGCCGCATTATTCCCGCTACATTAACACATTTCCGGGGGCCAGCGCGCTACCCGAGGCCGAGCACGACCGGCTTCCCCGGACGCTCTCCTATCTCTATGCAAGCCCCGACGCCCTGGCCGATCCGGGCAAGACGGCAGCCATCGCGCAGTTCGTGCGGGGCTGGATCGACGCCAATCGATGGCGCTCCGAGCATACGGAGGTCTGGGCCGATACCTATTATACCGGGTTGCAGCGCCTGCCGCCGGAAGAGGGCCTGGCCGCCGCACAGGGCGAAGGCCAGCCATCTTTCCCGACCTTGAGCGAGCTTGTTGAAACGCAGCAGGGCCTCATCGACGTCATTCACGCGGCCGGAGGGCTGCCGCGCCATCTCGATGCCTCAGAAGAGTTCGATTTTCGTTTCGATGCGGTGATTGCGGCCGCAACCGACCGATGAGCCTGATGGACATCGTCACCGGACCGGTCGGCGCGGTGCGCGCCGCCCGAAAGGCATCCCGGCCGGCATCTGGCGCACGACGGCCGCCAGTGCGCCTGACCCCGGAAAAGCTGGGTCCTGTCGGTCGGCTGGCCGGCCCTGCCGTCGTTCTCCTGGCATGGGAACTCGCCTCGCAGACCGGTTTCCTGCCCGAGCGCATGCTGGCGGCGCCATCGACCGCACTGGCGACCGGCTGGGCCATGATCGTCGACGGAACCCTTTGGCCACATCTGGCGGCCTCGGCCATGCGGGCCTATTCCGGCCTTTTGCTCGCGCTGTCCGAGCTCGGACTTGCCGAGAATGACGACGTGGCCATCATCGGCACGGGCCTGTCCATGGTCGACAATGTCGCCCAGCTTCGCCGAAGCGGCCATCGCGGGCGGATTACCGCTGTTTCCCGGCGGGGCCTGCTGCCGCATGTCCATACCCGGCATTCCACTCCGTTTCTGCTGGATGCCGCCGACATCCCCTTCGGCACCAGCCCCACTTATCTGCTGCGCTGGCTGCGACAGGCAGCCGCTTGGCATGCGGGGCGCGGCGGCGACTGGCGCGATCTGATCGACGCTGTGCGTCCGCACACCCAGGCATTATGGCAATCGATGAGCCTGGAAGCGCGGGCGCGCTTCCTGCGTCATGCCCGAACCTTCTGGGAGGTGCACCGCCATCGCATGGCGCCGCAGGCCGCACAGGCTCTGCGGCAGGCCATGGACGACGGACAGTTGCACATCGTTGCCGGGCGGGTCGTCGACTGGCAGTCGCAGGAAGGCCAGACCCGTTTGACGGTGCGCAAGCGTGGCGGGGAACAGATGTCCGTCGATGTGCGGCGCGTGATCGACTGTACTGGAATCCTGCGTGACCCGATGTCCGGCGGCAACACCCTGGCTGCCGAACTCGTCAGGGCGGGGCTTGCCCGCCTGGACCCCCTGCGTGTCGGCATCGAGACCGACGAAACCGGGGCGGTCCTCGACGCGGAGGGTCGCGCCTCCGGCCGGCTGTTCGGGGTCGGGCCGGTGACGCGGGCCTTGTTCTGGGAAGTTACCGCCATACCCGATATCCGTGTTCAATGCGCTGCGCTCGCGGCCAGGTTGACTGAGCGGCAGATGCGGTGACGACGCTCCATCTTTGATATGCCTTGCATCGCCTTCATGTGCGGTGTGTAAACCTCTGGTGGATCATGATGGGATTCGCGAGGGGGCAGGGCACGATGTTCGATCCAGCGATGTTCAGCCTTGCCGGCCGGCGCGCGGTGGTGACGGGGGGCGGGCGAGGGCTCGGCCGCGCCGTGGCGGAGGCGCTCGGCCGGATGGGGGCCGAAGTCTGCCTGGCGGGCCGCAACCACGCCGCGCTCGACGAGGCGGTCACCGCCCTCAGCAATGCCGGCGTGGCGGCGCGAGCCCTTGTGCTGGACGTCCGCGACACGGCCGGCGCACCGGCCGCATTGGCCGCGCTGGATGCCGAATGGCCAATCGATATTCTGGTCAACAATGCCGGCATCGAAAATGTGCGCGCCTCGCTCGATGTCGACGCCGCCCTGTGGGACAGTATCCTCGATACCAACCTGAAGGGTGGCTTCTTCTGCGCGCAGGCGGTGGCGCGCTGCATGTCGGCGCGCGGGGCCGGCGGCGCGATCGTCAATCTCTGCTCTCTAACCTCCTACGTCGGCGTACCGACAGCGGTCGCCTACGGCAGTTCCAAAGCCGGGCTGCTGGGCATGACGCGCGCTTTGGCAAGCGAATGGGCATGCCTCGGCATCCGCGTCAACGCGATCGCGCCTGGCTATTTCCGCACGGAGATGACCGAGATCTTCTACGACGAGGAGGCCTGGGTGGCACGGATGCTGGACCGCATCCCCCAGCGACGGTTTGGCCGCGTCGAGGATGTCGGCGGGGCCGTCGCCTTTCTGTGCAGCGATGCCGCCGCCTACGTAACGGGCCAATGCATAGCCATCGACGGAGGCTACCTGGCGTCGATCTGATATGCATAGTTTTTTGGCAGAATTTGCGACTGCCTAGTTTTTGAATTGACCGATCTGCGGTTATTTGTATAGACATATCGAGGCAGTATTAGTCTCGGTTCAGCAAGCGGGAGACGTTCATGTCGTCGGCACCCCACAGGCGAGAAAGCCGATCTTTCGGTGCTGAGGCCGCCGTATCCGTGCGTGGCGTCAGCATGGTGTATGACGGCGTCCACGCCGTACGGGACGCCGGTTTCGATCTGGCGGACGGCCGCTTCCTGACCATTCTCGGCCCATCGGGATCCGGCAAGACGACGCTGCTGCGCATGATCGCGGGTTTCCAGCGGCCGACCACGGGCGAAATCTACATCAACGGCGCGCCCGTCAGCGCCGTGCCGCCGCATCGACGCTCGATCGGCATGGTCTTCCAGAAGCTGGCGCTCTTTCCCCATATGACGGCGGCCGAAAACGTCGCCTTCCCGCTGAAGATGCGGCGCTTCGATGCGCGGACGATACCGGACCGCGTCCGGCGCTATCTCGACCTCGTGCAGCTCGGCCCCTATGCCGACCGCCGCATCCACCAGTTGTCGGGCGGCCAGCAACAGCGTGTCGCCATCGCGCGGGCGCTGGTGTTCGAGCCCGATCTTCTGCTCCTGGATGAGCCGCTGGCGGCGCTGGACCGGAAGCTGCGGGAGGAGATGCAGCTGGAATTCCGACGCATCCAGAGGGAGCTGGGCGTGACGACGATCAACGTGACGCACGACCAGCGCGAGGCGCTGGTGGTGTCGGACGAAATCATCGTCATGGACAAGGGGACCATCCAGCAGAATGCCGCGCCTGTGGACACGTACCGCAAGCCGGCCAACGCCTTCGTCGCCGGTTTCATCGGCGTCACCAACTTCCTGTCCGGGCCGCTTGCCGCGGTCGAGGGCGAAGACATCTCGTTTTCCGTGGGCGGGCTGCCGCTCCTGGGGCGATGGGCCGGGCAGGGCAGCACGCCACGGCCGGGCGACACGGTCACCGGCGCCCTGCGCGCCGAGCAAATCCGGATCGGGGCGCACCCCGATGCGCTGCCTGAGTGTCGCAACCGTTGGCTGGGCATTGTCCTGGACGTGATCTTCGAGGGGGAAAGGATCGTCTACGAAGTCGCGGCGGGCGAGGGCGGCCCGGTCTTGCGCGTCTTCGACCATGACCCCGCGACGCACCGTCAGTTTGCGCCCGGGGACCCCATAGCAGTGGGGTGGAATGCGCCTGATCTGCTGATCTTCGCCCACTGACTTCAACCCTGCCGACCAGATGGAGATTTCGAGAATGGACATGAAGACGATTTCCCCCCTTGCGATGTCGCGGCGCCGCTTCCTGGCCGGAACGGCGGCGGTCGGCGGCCTTGCGGCTATCGGCGCGCCCTTTGCCGCGTTTGCGCAGGCGGAGCCCGAGAAGCCCTCCGAGATCATCGTGCGGGCCTGGGGTGGCTCCTGGGTGGCGAGCCTGGATGCCGGCGTATCCAAGCCCTTCACGGAGATGACCGGCATCGCCGTGCGCCACGACCTGACGGAAGACAACGAGATCCAGCCGAAAGTCTGGGCGGCGGTGGCACAGGGCCGCGTGCCGCCCATCCACGTCAACTGGGACACCACCACCAATGCCACCAAGTCGGCGCTCCGGGGCGTAACGGAAGATCTCTCCGACCTGCCCAACCTTGCCGAGACGACCGAACTGGCCAAGCCAGTTGGCCTCGAAGGCGTGCCCATCGTCAACACCTACGGATATGTCTATGTGCTGGCCTATCGCCCGGAGGCTTTCCCGGACGGGCCGCCGACCTCGCTCCAGGTGTTGCTGGAGCCGCGCTTCAAAGGGCGCATCGCCCTCTACAACGACGGTATCGGCTTCCATTTCCCGGCGCAGGTGGCCGGCGGCGGCAAGCTGGAGGACATCCCCGACAACATGGACGCCGCCTGGGCCTTCATCACCAAGGTCAAGGGCCAGCAACCCCTGTTGGGCGAAGACCCGGATTTTACCAACTGGTTCCAGAACGGCGAGATCGACCTGGCGGTGACGATTTCCACCAATGCCCGCGAAGCCCAGAAGAACGGCATCGATATCGAGTGGGTAGTGCCGATGGAAGGCGCCAAGTTCGAGACGGATGGCCTGTGGATTCCGAAGGGGCTGCCCGAGAACGAACTGTACTGGGCAAAGCAGTACATCAATTTCGCGATTTCCAGGGATGCCCAGCAGGTCTGGCTCGACGGGCTCGGCCTGCCCGGCGTCGTATCCGGCCTGACGCCGCCGGAGGGCCTGGCGGGAGATCCGTCCTATCCGACCACGCCGGCGGATTTCGAGCATCTGATCCGCATACCGACAGCGGTGCAGGTTGCGCATGAAAGCGACTGGTTCGCCCGGTTCAAGTCGATCATGCAGGGCTGATGGCCAACGTCTCCTATCCACTCCGCTGGCGCATGATGGACGCGCTGGAAGCCACCCTCGCGGCCCTGTGGCCGCGAGGGCTGGACCGTGCCGTGCCGTGGCTTATGCTGCTGCCTTCCATCCTGCTGGTCATGCTTCTCGCACTGGGGCTGGTGCAGATCGGCGATGCCAGCCTGCGCGTGCTGGACCGTGCCACTTTCCTGCCGTCTGAAACGCTGACAGGCGAGAATTATGGCCGTATCTTCACGACCGGCCTCTACTGGACGGTGCTGTGGCGCAGCCTGCTGGCGTCGGTCATCGTGACGGGCATCTGCCTGGTCTTCGCCTTGCCCTATGCCTACCTGATGGTGCGCACACCGTCCGCGACCCTGCGGAAGATTCTGCTGATCGCGCTTTTCCTGCCGTTCTTCATCGGGCAGGTGGTGCGCGCCTATGGCTGGCTCATCATTCTCGGCAACCAGGGCATCGTCAACGAGGTCATGGGGCTCGTTGGCGTGCCGCCGATGCGGCTGCTTTACAACTATCCGGCCGTCATCTTCGGTCTCGTCCAGTACATGCTGCCCTTTGCCGTGTTGATGCTGTCGCCGGCGCTGACCGCCATCCCGGAAGAGGTGGAAGCGGCAGCCAGTTCGCTTGGGGCCAACTGGTGGCGCACCCTCGTCCATGTCGTGCTGCCGATGGCGCGGCCGGGCCTGATCGGCGCCGGCCTTGTGGTCATGACGCTGACGCTGACCGATTTCGCCATGCCGGCCATACTGGGGGGAGGCTCCCAGGACTTCATCGCGAATGCCATCTACGACCAGTTCTTTCGCACCTCCGACCAGGGAATGGGGGCGGCGCTGACGCTTGTCCTTGTCGGGGTCGGCTCGCTGGCGGTGGGGCTCGTATTCACACTGTTCGGCGCGGGAACGCTGGCCATGGGGCGGGAGCGCCGATGACCCAGCCCTTGTCCAAGACCGTCGTCATCTGGGCGATGGTGGCGCTTGTGCTCGTCATGCTGTCGGCGCCGACGATCGTCGTCCTCGGCGCATCCTTCACCTCGGGCAAGATCGTCGCGTTTCCGCCGGATGGGTTTTCGCTGCAATGGTACCGGCAGATCGCCGCGGCCAGCGACCTGCGGAATGCCTTCTTCCGCTCGCTGAAAGTGGCGGCCGTCTGTACGCTGATCGCGATCCCTGCCGGGACGCTGGCCGGCATTGCGCTCGCCAAATATGCGGTTCGCTTCGAAAAGACGCTTCAGATCTACCTGCTGCTGCCGTTTACCATACCCCTCATCGGCTCGGGCATCGGCCTGATGCTGCTGTTCGGGCAATGGGGCATGCTCGGACAGATATGGCCCATCGGCCTTGCCTGCTGCGTCATCAACCTGCCCTTCATGATATGGGCCGTAACGGCAAGCGCCTCCGGCCTCGACCCGGACCTGGAACTGGCGGCGGCCAATTGCGGGGCGCGGCCGCTGGCAGTGTTTTTCCACGTCACGCTTCCGGCGGTGATGCCCGGCGTCATCAGCGGCGCGCTCCTGATGTTCATCCTCGCGCTCAACGAATTTCTGGTCAGCCTTCTGTTGACCGACGCGCGAACGGTGACGCTGCCGGTGCAGATCTATAATTCCATCCGCTCGATCATCACGCCGGATCTCGCGGCGGTTTCCGTCGTCTTCATCGTTTGCGCCGCGCTGGCGATCGCGCTGCTCGACCGGCTGGTCGGGCTAGACATCTTCCTCAAGTCGAAGTGACAGGATCAGCCTGCAATGTCCGAAGTTTCGTTTCATGATTATGCCGCCCTTCCGTCCGACGCGCGCGCCCGGCTGATGAAGCGCTCCGAGGCCGACCTTTCCCCGATCATCGACAAGGTGCGCCCCATCGTCGAGGCGGTGCGCACGGAAGGTGACGCGGCCCTGGTTCGCTTCGGGCGCGAATTCGATCGTGCCGAAGGGCTGGCAGCGGATGGGCTGAAAGTGTCGGACGCGGAATTTGACGCTGCCTTCGCGGCGGTGGACGCGGCGGTCGTGGACGCTATCCGCTTCGGCATCGACAATATCCGCAGCTTCCACGAGGAGCAGAAGCCGGAGACCATGTGGATGAAGGAGATCCGGCCGGGCGCCTTTGCCGGTGACCGGTTCACGCCCATTCGCTCGGTGGCGCTGTATGTGCCGCGCGGCAAGGGATCCTTCCCGTCGGTGACGATGATGACGGCGGTGCCGGCGGTGGTCGCTGGCGTGCCCGATCTGGCCATCGTTACGCCGCCGGCCCCCGATGGCGGCGTCGATGCTGCGACGCTGGTGGCTGCGCGGCTTGCAGGGGTGGAAACGGTCTACAAGGTGGGGGGCGCACAGGCGGTGGCCGCCGTGGCCTTCGGTACCGAAACGGTGAGGCCTGCCCTGAAGATCGTTGGACCTGGAAGCCCGTGGGTGGTGGCGGCAAAGCGGCTGCTGGCCGGAACCCTCGACACCGGGCTGCCCGCCGGCCCTTCGGAATCCATCATCTTCGCCGACGACACGGTCCATGGCGGCCTGGCGGCGCTGGACCTCCTGATCGAGGCCGAGCACGGGCCCGATTCCTCCGCCTACCTCGTCACCCACAGCCGCCGCGTCGCAGATGAAGCCCTTGCCGCCCTGCCGGACCTTTGGGCGCGGATGAGCGCTCAGCGCGTGGATTTCTCACGCGCGGTTCTGACGGGTCCGACGGGCGGCATCGTGCTGACCGGATCGGTCGAGGAAAGCTATGATTTCGTCAACGCTTATGCCCCCGAGCATCTGGAGATACTGTCGAAGGAGCCCTACGACCATCTGGGCCGGATCACCGAGGCGTCGGAAATACTTCTGGGGCAGCATACACCATGCAGCATCGCCAATTTCGGGCTTGGGCCGAACGCCGTGCTTCCCACCAGCCGCTGGGCCCGCACCTATGGACCTCTTTCGGTGACCGACTTCGTCAAGCGCAGCTCCGTCGGCTACGTGACCGCGGCGGGCTTTCCGCTGCTGGCCAAACACGCGCACACGCTGGCGCTGTACGAGGGCTTCTCATCCCATGCGCTCGCGGTCTCGCCGCTTCGCCAGGAGTTCATTCGATAAAGAATGCAAAAAGGCCCGTCGCGGTGTGCGGCGGGCCATTGCCTTGGCGTGTGATTTCTCAGCCGCGATCGCGCATGGTGATGCCGATGGCAAAGCCGATGAGACCGGCAACCAGCAGGGACGACAGGGGACGGTCCTGAACCTGGCGTCGCACGACCTTCTGGCCTTCATGCGCGTAAGCGCCGGCGTTCTCGTAAATGTCCGATGCATAGCGCGAGGCTTCGTCGGCCGCGTCGCGGACGGCGTCACGGCCCTGTCCGTAGAGGTTCTGTGCCTTGCCCTCGGTCTCGCGTACCCGGCCTTCCGCCGATTGGCGGTCCGATCCGACCGCATCGCCAAACGCGCCCTGAACCTTGCCGCCGAATTCCTTGGCGGTGCCTTCAAAACGGTTCTTGTCCATATCCGATTTCTCCTGCCGTAAGCGTCGAACATTCCGATGTGCCCTTATAAGGCCGCAGACGGCGATTGGTTCATTTTGGGAGCGTTCTGGACGTCAACGCGTTTCTGTCTGGTCCAAGGATGGAGATGAGAATGCGAATTCCCAAAGACACGATGGTTGCGGTGGTCGATGGAGCGAAGTTGAGCTTCTTCCAGAATACGGGAGACGAGCAGAACCCCAAATTGAAGCCGGTGGCCACGGGCGACATCGATACCGATAACAAGAGCGGCGGTGTCGGCCACGCCAGCAGTTCCGCGAACCCCGACGACAATACGCAGGACGAGGACGGCTTCGTAGCCGGAGTGGTCGCCAAGCTGAACGACAGGGCCGTGACGGGCAAGCTCAAGAGCCTCATCATCATTGCCGCTCCCCGGGCGCTTGGCGAGATGCGAAAGCATTATCACGCCAAGCTGAAGGAGGCTTTGATCGGCGAATTGTCGAAGGATCTGACCGGCCAATCGAGCGACGACATACTCAAGGCGATCGCAGCGGGTTGAGGCTGCTTGCCGGGCGCCGGCATGCGGTCAAAAACCACTGCCGGCGGCCGGGCCCGAAGCGGCCGGACACGAAAAAGCCGCTGGGGATCTCACCCAACGGCTCCGGCGCTCTCTGCAGAGATGTGCGATCTCGGTGACTCAACTCGCCAGTACATCCGTGGTCGGACGAAACACCAAAATCATGAGCGCATCAACCTCTCGGGGACGCGCTGCACTGCCTCTATATGGACGCGCCATAGCGAAAAGTCAATCGCCATGCTCAAGTTCTGCAAAAATGATGAAGGGGGGCTCTCGCTTGACTTCAGGCGGGCTAGAGCCCAGGTCTATGGCATGTTGACGACCGACCACCCCCTCTTGGCATTTTTCAGGGTGTGCCCCATCGCGGGCATCTGACCCCCGGCCAGGGCCTGTCGCGTCCCGGTCGTGGGGCACAGGCCAGTTTCCGACCACTGCGGACATCGGGCCGGCAGCGACACCAGCAATCCCGGATTTAGATAACAAGCGCCGCGTCGCCTCTGCGCGCGTGCGCCAGACATGAGGGCATTCAGATGGCTCGGGCAACCAGGCAGAACCGCAAGCCGGCAATCACCGTGACGCGTACCGACAGCGAGCGGCTCTGGCGGCTGGCCGATACCCTTGCCGAGCGCAACCCGGCCGTGGCCGAGGAACTGCTTGCGGAACTGGATCGTGCAAAGATGGTCGAGGATGGCCGGCTGCCCGCAAATGTCGTGCGCATGGGCTCGTCCCTTCGGTTTACGAGTGACCTCGGCGAGGATCGGCATGTCACGCTCGTGTTCCCGGGCGAAGCGGACATCGCAGAAGGCAAGGTCTCGATCCTGACGCCGATCGGCGTGGCATTGATCGGCCTGTCGGCCGGGCAGTCCATCAACTGGACGGCCCGGGACGGGCGGACCCATCGCCTGACGGTGGAGTCCGTCGAAGCGCCGGCGTCCGAACGTGCTGCCTCCTACTCGTGAGGGCGAAGGAGTCTGGCCGAACAGGATCATGGTGACGCCAGGATATAAGGATATCCTTATATCCACTTGACTCTATCAGCCCGATGCAGCAGGCTTGCCAGGCTTAAGGTCTCCGGTCGTCGCCTGCGACGCGCCGGAGCTAAGAGGGAAGCCGGTGATCCGTCCATGCGGAAAGTCCGGCGCTGCCCCCGCAACTGTAAGCGGTGAGCTTGCGTCCAGCATGTCACTGGGTTCTGCCTGGGAAGACGGACGCAAGTGGTGAGCCGCAAGCCAGGAGACCTGCCTTCAGCAAAACAACGTCCACGGGCGGGGTGTCCCAGTGTGCCGTAGCGGAAGCCGCATCGTCGCGGCCCCTCATGCTATGCGTCTGCTGACCCATGCCCCCAGATCGAACGGGGCACAGCATGTCTCAGAAGTTCAATTTCTCCGTCAGGAGCGTCCCTTTCAACGAGGACTACGTCCCCTCGGAAGGCACGCGCATCACCACCAACTTCGCCAATCTGGCGAGAGGCGATAACCGCCAGGAAAATCTGCGCAGGGCACTGCGGATGATCGACGGTCGGTTCAACGCACTGGCCGGGTGGGACAATCCAGGGGGCGATCGCTATTCGGTCGAGCTGGAGATCGTATCCGTTGCGTTGACCCTCGGCACGCTGGGCGCGGGGGATGCCTTCCCCCTGATCGAAGTCCTCAAGACGACCATCGTCGATCGCAAGGCCGGCCGGCCCGTCGACGGAATCGTAGGCAACAACTTCTCATCCTATCTGCGGGATTTCGACTTTAGCGTGGCGCTGCCGGAGCATAACAGGGGTCGATCGGACTTCAGCATTCCGACCGATTTCGGCGACCTGCACGGGCGTATGTTCACGAGCTTCCTGCGTTCCGAGACGTACCGTACGCATTTCAGCAAGCCGCCCGTCATCTGCATCAGCGTGTCCACCGGCAGGACATACCATCGGACCGACAATCGCCATCCCGTCATGGGGGTCGAGTATCGGCAGGACAAGCGCTCGCTGACGGATCTGTACTTCGGCAAGATGGGCATGGAGGTTCGCTACTTCATGCCGGCGGGAAGCGTCGCGCCGCTGGCCTTCTACTTCATTGGCGATCTGCTTTCCGACTACTCCAATCTGGAACTGATCGGGACGATCAGCACGATGGAGACGTTCCAGCGCATCTACCGTCCCGAAATCTACAATGCCAATGCCGCCGCGGGGGCAATCTATCGGCCCAGCCTGAACCATCACGACTATTCCCTGACCCGTATCGTCTACGATCGGGAAGAGCGCAGCCGCCTGGCCCTGGAGCAGGGCAAATTCATCGAAGACACCCTCATCAAACCGCACCGGACCGCTCTTGAGGAATGGTCCTTCGGCAACGCAGCCTAATGTCCCGAGATCGAAAGCCCCGCATCGTGAAAAAGCTTCTACCCACATCCACCGCCGGCAGCCTCCCCAAGCCGTCCTGGCTCGCGCAACCTCAGAAACTCTGGTCACCCTGGAGGTTGCACGATCAGGATTTGGCGGAAGGGAAACAGGACGCGCTGCGCCTGTCGCTGGCCGACCAGCAGCAGGCCGGAATCGACATCGTCAGCGATGGCGAGCAGACCCGTCAGCATTTCGTCACGACGTTCGTAGAGCATCTCGATGGTGTCGACTTCGAGAAGCGCGAGACCGTCAGAATACGCAACCGTTATGACGCGAGCGTGCCGACCGTCGTCGACGCGGTGTCGCGCCCCAGGTCCGTGTTTGTCGACGACGCCAGGTTTCTCAGGCGCTATACGACACAGCCGATCAAATGGGCCCTGCCAGGTCCGATGACCATGATCGATACGCTTTACGACGCACACTACAGGAGCCGCGAAAAGCTGGCCTGGGAGTTTGCCGCGATCCTCAACGAAGAGGCGCGGGAACTTCAGGCCGCGGGCGTCGACATCGTCCAGTTCGACGAGCCGGCATTCAACGTTTTCTTCGACGAGGTCAACGATTGGGGCATTGCCGCCCTGGAGCGGGCGGTGGAAGGCCTGACATGCGAGACGGCCGTGCACATCTGCTACGGCTACGGGATCAAGGCCAATACCGATTGGAAGAAGACGCTCGGCTCGGAATGGCGGCAATATGAGGAGTCGTTTCCCAAATTGCAGCAATCCAGCATCGACCTGATCTCGCTCGAATGCCACAACTCGCATGTGCCGATGGATCTTCTTGAGATTCTGCGGGGCAAGAAGGTGATGGTGGGCGCCATCGACGTGGCCTGTGAGGCAGTGGAAACGCCGGAGGAAGTCGCGGGAACTCTCCGCAAGGCCCTCAAATTCGTCGATGCCGATAAACTCTACCCTTGCACCAATTGTGGTATGGCCCCTCTGTCTCGGCAGACCGCCAGCGGCAAGCTTCGGGCGCTTAGCGCGGGCGCGGAGATCGTCCGAAAGGAACTGTCAGCGTAGCGTCTTCCGGGCCGAGCTCCGCTCCAGACGAAAACCTCAGTCAGACATCAGCGACAGGGCAGGGGATACAATCTCGAGAGCGCTCCGATGATCAGGGACTGCGCCCGCGTAAATGGCTCCAGCGTCTTGTCGTGGAGGTCGATACCGTCGTTCACGTCCTCCACGATGCCCATGGCCTGATCATCGCTCACCTCGGCATCGCCGCAGATCAGGCGTTCCTCGATCATGCCCCGCCTGAACTGGATGATGTCGGTGGCGAACTCGATAAACGCTGCCTCCTCGTCCGTGGTCGGGGACATGGGCCAATCGAGAAACAACTTGAAGATGCCCCCTCTGCGCGGGGTCCAGGACATGACCTTGTCGTATGCGATGACCCGGTCTGTCGCGTCCCGGCGCTGCTGCAGGCCTTCCTCTGTCTCGTAAGGCGCCGTGATCTTTACAGACAGGTACCAGTGGGACGCACCATAGCCTATGATCGCCAGCACCAGTCCGGCCAGAGTGGCGAGGGCGATCAATCCTTCTTTTCGGGTAACCGGCTTCCTGGCCTCGTGGCCAGCCAGCGCGAGCGTCATGAGGCTGTCCACGCCATTGCCGATCAGGCGGTCCCATTGCTCGGCGGCCTTCGCCTTGCGGGTGTCGGCTCCCTTCCGGATCATCGCCATCGACTGGGCATTTGGATGCTCTACGACTTCGGGGTCATCACCTCCGGAAGGCTGGTCGACGTAATGTCCGGCTGCGTGGATCCACGCATTCCGCGCCCACGCCTCGGCCTTGCTCCGCATTTCCTCGTCCACGCCTTCTTTCCGGGCGGCATGGGCCGCTCCCGCCGCGGCAAGCTGCACCGCCATCCTCGGAAAAGAGGCCGTCCGCTCGCGGATGACAACGAACGCCCCGTCACCCTTCAGCCGCGCGATGTGGTTGATATAGCCGATGCAGTAGGCGAGGGGGCCACCCGCGTCCTGGATACGCTTCATAATGGCCCGCGGCTTCGGCCTCTAACGGCGTAAGTTTCTCGTCTGCCTTGCCCATCTGCCAACTCCGGATCCGTGCCGCAAATGCGCACCCGATAATAGTTTTGTTGACAACTAACTGTCGGCACAAATGACGTCCCGGCTGGCCGCAGGGCCGTCGGCCCGCCGGGGTGAGCGACACCGGCGCGTCGATTTCGTGCCGGCGCCAACCTCTCCCGCGCGACGCTTACTGGCCGGCGGCGTAATCGATTCCAGCCTGCGTTTCGGCAATTGCCTGCTCGACGAGTTCTATCGCCCGCTCGCGGTGCCCGCCCTTGTTGGGCTCTGCGGCCCTCAGCGAGTCCAGCGCTGAGCGCAGTTCGGACATTGCGGCATCCATCTCCGGCTGGTTGGCCCAGGCGGTCGTTGCGAGATGGCCAATCGATCCAAGACCCAATCCGAGAACCGCTGCGAGCGTAAGCGTGCGTATGGACATGTTGAAAACCTTCGACGAGTTGCGACACCCAATACACGGTCAGATTCACATCGCCGTCAATCCAGTTGTCGCCGCACTCGATCTGGTCGGCATCAACCGCCAGTGGTTGGGTGAGAGGCGTCAAAATCATCGTATGAGCAGGCATGGCAAAGCCATGCGGACGGTGCCTTCCGGCTTCTGGAAACTCAAGACCAGAAAGCATTATAATCATTCTTAGAATGATTATTAAGTACATATTGTTTGAATTGCATCTGCCATTCGATTATTCACTACTTATTCCGATTCTTATATTTAGAATCGAAACATTCCAATCTATTTTCGTTCTAATCTTGTTGGGCAGATCGAGCCATGTCTCTAAGGCGCTCTTGTCACCATCTCGCGGCGGGCACCGCTCTCATTGTGCTGTTTTCGGGCAGCGCAGGCGCGCAGGAAATTTCCGAGCAGTCTCCAGTGGCCTTGGGCACGGTGATCATCCAGGGCGCGACCGATGCGTCGTCCCCGGCCGGCACAGCGACGACAACGACGACGACGCGCGCCGAGATCGAAAGCCGCCAGATCGATTCCATCGAAGATCTGGGCCGACGGCAGGAAGCAGGCGTAACATTCAACCGCAGCTCCAGAACGATCAATATTCGCGGCCTCGAAGGTCCGCGCGTTCTCACGACGATCGACGGAATACGTGTTCCCTATCTTGCCGACGCGACACGTGGCGCCAGTGGCGGCTCGGACAGTTTCGACTTCAATACGGTGTCGGCCGCCGATCTGACGCGTGGCGCCGATCCGCTGCTCGGTTCGGGAGCCCTGGGCGGGGTCCTGGCGCTACGCACGCTCGAGCCCGGCGACCTTCTGGGAGGTCGCCCCGTCGGCGCTTTCATCAAGAGCGGCTACGATTCCGCCGACGAAAGCTGGTTCACCACCGGCGCGGCTGCAGCACGAGCCGGAGCAACTTCTGTGTTGCTGCAAGGGGGGTACCGCCAGGGGCATCAAACCGAGACGCGCGGCGACAATGATGGCATCGGGACACTCCGCACGGAAGCAAACCCCGAGGACTACGATCAGTACAACCTGCTCGGTAAGGTGTATCACGAGATCGAGGGGGGCCATCGTATCGGGTTGCTCGGAGAGTTGTTCAAGCGTTCGGAAGACTTCGACGTCCTGACGCAGAGCGCCACGGGCAACTTCCGCGCGGGCAGCTACTTCACTGGTGAGGACGTCAAGCGCGAGCGCATTGGACTGACCTATGATTATCAGGCGCCGGAGCGTGGCGCGGGCTTGATCGACGACGCGTCGGCGACCCTTTACTGGCAGTCCGTGGAGCGCCTGTCGACGACCGATGCCTATCGCTTTACCTCCGTGATAGGGCCGTATGGACGCACCGCCGAAATTGAGGAAGAGACGTTCGGCTTCAATGGTCATGCAGCACGCGACTGGACCCTAGGCCAATCGGCGAACCGGCTGATATTCGGCACCGAGCTGCGTACATCGCAGACCACGCAATATTCGGCCGGCTACGACAATTGTGATCGGCCGCGCGGCTTCGGCGACATCATGGCGTGCAACTTCCTGCATACGAACCAGGCCGACACCCCTAAGGTGGACGGCAGCTCGGTTGCGTTTTTTGCCGAGAACGAAATCGGTCTCCATGACGGCCGGCTTCGCGTAACGCCCGGCCTGCGCTTCGACTGGTACGAAGAAAAGCCGAAGTTGACGCCGGAGTATGAACGCAACGCGGATTTCGACGGGACCCTGCCGCCTTCCTCTTCGGACTCAGCCTGGTCTCCGAAGGTGCTGGTCGAGTACGATCTTCTGCCGGAACTGACCGCCTACGGCCAGTGGACGCAAGGCTTCCGCGCGCCGACCGTCGGAGAGCTCTATTCGCGTTTCGGCGCCCCCGGAACGTATCTGCGCACTGGAAACGCCTATCTGGATCCCGAGACGAGCAACGGCTTCGACATCGGCCTGAAGCTGGAGCGCGAAACCTTTGGCGCTTTCATCAACCTGTTCCATACCGACTACGAGAATTTCATAGACACGGTCCAACTCGCACCGCCAGGCGGGGAATATCCCCTCGGCGGGATCTCATCCTATTACAACATTCCGGATGCGCGCATTTCGGGGGTGGAACTGGGTGGCCATGTCGACTTCGCGGACTACTGGACGGCCCGTGTCCAGGTTGCATACACCGAGGGACGCAACCGCACGGACGATACGTGGCTCAATTCGGTTTCGCCGCTGACGGCCATCCTCGGTCTTGCCTATAACCGGGAGCAATGGGGCGCCGAACTCTCGTCCAAACTCGCGTCCCGCCGCGATCGTGTGGACGATACCGGGTTTGTGGCGCCGGGCTACGGTATCGCGGATTTCACCGCCTGGTACGCGCCGAAGCAAGTTCCCGGACTGAAGGTGGCCGGGGGTGTGTTCAACATATTCGACAAGGAGTACTACGACGCGGTGAGCGTTCCTTTGGCCCGGACGCAACCCGATGCCTACTACTCAGAGCCGGGTCGATCGTTCAAAGTGAACGTTTCCTACAAGTTCTAAGCGGCTTAAAGACAACCTGGGTGGTCTCGCCGTTTTTCGTACGGAGCGACGAATGAGGGGTCCATGCCGCCCGATGCGGCGGCATGGGCCGATCTGAACAATCCTAGCCAAGCAAAAAGGCCACTGCTGTCAGAGGGCCACGGTCCCTTCGTCCTCGCCGTCCCAGTAGCGGATTTTCCCAGCCTTTACTTTGATCAGGATCATCCCCGGCGTGTCGGTGCCCTGGGGAAACCAGCGGTCCAGCCCCTTGTGGTAGTGCGCGTCGAATGCAGCCTTATCGCGGACGAGTTCCGCGCGCCCCTCGACGGATAGAAAGACGCCCGGTGCACCAAGCAGTCGCTTTGCTCCGGCGAATGTCAGGGTGACGTTGTCATTCGCCTCGAGCTGCCGGATTTTGGCCGACTGTTCGTAGGCGAAGAACCAGGAGTCCCCGTCATAGTCCACGTCGCCATTATTGCTCATCGGCCGGCCCGTGACCGACGATCCCGCCTCTTGCGTGGCGAGCATGCAGAAATCGATATCGGCCATTTTTTCCGCGATATCGCCGAGTGTCCAGGTTGCCATCGTATCCTCCGCTTCGATTGCAGTTCGAACGTGTAGAATTCGACAGCGTTCCGAAGATCAGCGGGCTCCAAGGCCAATCCTGGAAGCGGTCCTCAGGAAGGTCGAGATGGACGGACGGGCTGGAGAATTATCCAACCAACCCTGCCGGGCTACGTCTCTTGTCCCTATATGTCAGGTAAGGGCAGCATCCTCGGAATGGCGGTGCGGAAAGGAGCAGGCGATGAGCGTGGCGTTCGTGAAGGAGCCGAACGAAGAGCAGGTCGAAAGTCTGCCCGAGCGCGATCTCGGCACCGATCCCAACTTCGTCACCGTGCGAGGCCTCGAGATGCTGGACAAGGCGATCGAGGCCGGCCAGGCCCAATTGGATGCGGCCCAGTCCGCTGGCAACAAGATCGCCGTCGCCATGATCCGGCGCGACCTGCGCTACTGGCGCGCTCGCCGCTCGACGGCCGAAGTCGTGATCCCGCAGGAGGACAGCGATGTCGTCCAGTTCGGGAATGCCGTTACGATCCGGCGCCCCGGCGGTCAAACTCAAGTCTTTCGGATTGTCGGCATCGACGAAGCCGATCCCGGCGAGGGGCGGATTTCCTATCTGTCTCCGCTGGCGCGTCAACTCGTCGGCAGGGAAGTAGGAGAAATCGTTCGCGCCGGTGCGGGCGAGGCAGAGATCATTTCGATTCTCTGCTGAAGTCATCGGTTCGGCGTCTCATGGCCCCTGCGCAAACCGGTCATGCGGGATTCCGGCATTGGCGCGCGTGCTATGCGCGATGAGAGCCGTGATTTTTCAGGATTTTGAAGTGGTAGCGGAGGAGGTGCTTGAAGCCCCGACACGCGGATTATGACGGCCTGTGGTGTGGCGCTTTCATCAAGCTCGGCCTGATGGTTCCGCATGGGCTTCCTGACCGCCCTCGCGTACAGCGCCGGCGGCGCACGGACGTTGATGCTCATCAAAGCCTGACAGGGTGTCCGCGCACGAATTTTTCGCCGACCGGTCGGATCGGCGATATGGTCATGGATCTGGCGGCCGTGCGGGCCCTCGTCATGCGGACGCGGATGGCCAAGCCACCGACGGCGCTGTGCATCGAGATGCACCGGCTGACGGTCACAGCCAGCCTCGGCGCCGTCGACGTGCGGTAGTGGTACGGATTTACGATGGCCGAGAGACTGAGCGTGGCCATGCCGATCCGGCTGCTGTAGCGAGCGGCGTCACCATCCGCGTCGGGAATAGAGGTATCGTTGAAACGAACGCAGGTCCGATGCGCGCAGATGGCGGGCGGATGCGGAATCCCCCGTTTCGATGGCATAGACGAGTTCGTCCTGGATATGCAGGGTAAACTGCATGAAATCGTGATCGAAGGGGATATCGAGCGCCAGGGTCTGCGCGATGAAGGGAACGTAGCGAAGCCGAAGCTGAAGAATCGTTTCGGCCAACAACGGAGAGTCCGCGCCGTTGGTCAAAGCGAGGTTCCAGTCGAGGATTGAGCGCATGGAGGCCAGCACATCCCTCTCGTCGTAGGCTTCGCGGAGCTGATCGGTAAACCGGTACAGTTGGCGAGCCTGCTCCGGCACGTTGCGCTGGGCAAAGCGCGCCGCGGATTCCCCTTCCAGAAGCATGCGCATTGCCCAGACTTCGTCGGCCTCGCCGCGCTCCAGCCGGCGCACCCGGACGCTTCGGCCGGGCTCGATCTCCAGCGCCGAAGCGCCAACCAGCTTGCCGACCGCCTCCCGGACGGGCTGCATGCTGGTGTCGAACTGAGAGGCAAGCTTTCGAAGGCTGCGCTGCGACCCTGGCAGCCATTTGCCGAGGAGGATATCCTCTTCCAGTGACGCGTAGATCTGCTGCGCAAGAGTAGGGTTGTTACTCGACTGCAGATCGGTTTCATCAAAATCCGGATCGATGGTCGCCATCTTCACTTTGCTCATCCCGCCCGCGACAGAACGATTCCGAGAAGTATCAGCAGCGCCGCGCCGATGCGCTGCATCGACAGCTCCCGCATCGGAAGCCCGAAGGCGCCGTTAGCGTCAATCAAGAGTGCGGCCAGGATCTGACCCAGCGCCAGGGCGCCGACCATGGACAGGACCCCCACGCGCGGAACGAACCAGATGACGATGGCCATGTAGAATGCACCGAGCAGGCCACCCGTCCATGACCACCAGGGAAGCTGGCCGAGTACGCCGAGGCCTGAGGGCCAGGCCTGGCGAAGGCTGACCATCGCCGCAAGCACCACCAGCCCGACGGCGAAGGAGATGGCTGCCGCCAAGAACGGATCTCCCACGCCCCGTGAAAGACCCGCATTCACCGGCGCCTGGATGGCCAGCAGAATGCCTGCGACCATGATCGCCAGCAGCGCCGTCAGGTTATCCCCGACCATTCGTCATGCCCTCCCATGCGCCAGACTGATGTCAGGCGGCGTTCGCGTGGCCCGCGAGTTCGCCGATCATGGCGTCCATCGTGGCTCCGAATCGTTCTATCGCCAAGTCGCACTGCGCCATCGATATGCACAATGGCGGCGAGAAGGCGACGACTTCGATAAAGGGCGACGCACGCACCATGAGCCCCATCTGCTGGGCCCGCGCCACGACCAGGCGGTGCACGCCGGAGGCCGGCGGGAAGGGCCGGCGGGTGGCCCGGTCGGCAGTCAGTTCCACGCCGATCATCAGGCCATGGCCACGGACCTCGCCGACGAAGGGGTGGTTGGCCAGCCGCTTGCGCAGACCGGCGATCAAATGGCTGCCGGCGGCCTGCGCGTTGGCGACCAGGCCCTCGCGCTCCATGATGTCCAGATTGGCCATGGCGACCGCCGCGCCTACGGGATGGCCGGAATAGGTGAAGCCGTGCATGAAGGGTCCGACCTGCGGCGACGTCTCTTCCAGCACCTGCCATACGCGCCCAGAAATGACGCTGGCGGACATGGGGAAATACGCGCTCGTGATGCCCTTGGCCAGGGTGACGAGATCGGGCTTGAGGTGGAACAGGCCAGTCCCGAACCAGTGGCCCGTCCGCCCGAAGCCGGTGATGACCTCGTCGACGATCAGTAGGATGTCATGCGCGTCGAGGATCGCCTGCACGCGCTCGAAATAGCCGGCCGGTGGCACCAGGACGCCGCCGGTGCCCATGATCGGCTCGGCGATGAAGGCACCGATCGTATCGGCGCCCTCGCGCGCGATGATGTCCTCCAGCTCGCCGATCAGGCGGTCGCAGAAGTCGGCTTCGCTTTCGCCCGGCCGGGCGAAGCGGTAGTAATGGGGGCACTCGGTATGGACAACGTCCGTCAAGGGCAGGTTCCACGCCTTGTGGTAGGATTCGATGCCCGTCAACGTGGCCGCGGCAACCGTCAGCCCGTGGTAACCGCCGCGCCGCGAGATTATCTTCTTCTTGTCCGGCTTGCCGCGGAGCGTCGCATAATAGCGCACGAGCTTGTAGTTCGTATCGTTGCCGTCGGAGCCGGATGTTCCGTAAAAGACGCGTGCCATCTGCGGCGCGTTGGCATGATCATGGAACAGGCCGAGGATCCGATCCGACAAGCGGATGGTGGCCTCGTTGGAGGCACCGCCGAACAAGTGCCAGTAGTTCAGCTTCTCGATGGCCTCGCGCGCCGCTTCGGCGATCTCGGTCCGGCCGTAGCCGATGTTGACGCACCACATGCCGCCGGAGCAATCCAGCATCTGCAGACCTTTGCTGTCGGTCAGGGTCATGCCCGCCGCCGATTGCATGATCTTGGCATCTGCCGTGCGCAAGTCGGCGATCGACGTCAGGGGGTGCACGACGCTGTTGCGGTCCATATCCTCGAGGGAATAGTTGGCGCGCTCGCCGCCAGCCTGTTTGTCCAGCATGAAGATTGTCCTTTGCCCGTAGGTCAGTCGCGATCGAGTTTGACGAAGAGGAACCAGAAGAAGCCGCCCATCACCGGCAGGGTGATGGCCAGCAGGATCGTAGTGAGCGAGAAGATGATCGGCACCTGCGACTGCTGCGAGGCCGCCATTGCCCAGTTGTAGATGGGCATCGTCGTGTCGAGGCCACGAACGAAGAGAGAGCGCGGCAGCTCGTTGAAGGACAGAAGGAAGCCGAAGACGCCGGCGCCGTAGATGCCCGGTCGAAGGATGGGCATCTCGATGTCGCGGAAGCGCCGCCAGGGCGAAGCGCCGAGATCCTCCGCCGCGTCGAGCAGGCGCAGGTCGAAGCGGCTGGCGACGACGAGCACGAGCAGCATGCAGAATGGCAGCGCCCAGACGAGCTGCGCCAGGAAGATGGACCACAAACCCAGCGTCAGACCAAGCATGGTCCGCAGGAAGATAAAGAGTGCAGCGCCCATGGTCAGGCCCGGTACGAAGAGCGGCAGCAGGGTCAAGAGCAGCGGGCCGCCCGGATTGGGCATGCGGGTCAGGCTGCGTGCGACGAGCGTCGCCAGCACCATGCAGGCGACGGCCACCGCCAGGCTCATCAGGATGCTCGTGGCGAGCGGCGGCAGCCAGCGCTCGTCCGTGCCGAGCGCCGCATAATTGTCCAAGGTCAGCGGGTAGGGGACGCCGGCCAGCGGGTTGACCGTGAAGGACATGACAGCCAGCCAGACGAGCGGCACGTAGATGGTCAGGATGGCGAATGTCCCGAGGCACTTGGCCAGGATCGCCCAGGGACGCGTCGGGTCGGCGCGGCGGGGCAGTGCAGGATCGACGCGGGTTGCGTGCCTGGCCGCGATGGCCAGGGCGATGGAGGACATGGCGGACATGATATCACCCCTCTCTCTCTATCGACGGATGGCGACGAACATGGTGGCGACGTCGCCATAACGGCGCATGACGCGCACCAGGACCCACAGGCACAGGCCGAGCAGGACGATGACGACCGTCGTCAACGCCGCCGCGGTCGGGTAGCGCAGCTGCGCCAGCGCCGACTCCACCGAATTCCCGAGCAGGTCGACGAAGCCGCCGCCCAGCAATTGGGGCTCCACAAAGGCGGCCATCAGCGGCACGAAGGTGAAGACGATCCCGGCGATGATGCCGGGCGCGGCAAGCGGCAGGATGACGTTCAGCAGGGTCTGCGCCGGGCTTGCGCCGAGATCCTGGCTCGCCTGCAGGAAATCGTCGTCGATCAGCGAGATCGACATGAAGATCGGAAAGACCATTGTCGGGAAATGCGTGCCGAGCAGGCCGAAATGCACGGCGAATTCGGAATAGAGAAGCCACTCGATCGGCGCGTCGATGATGCCGAGATGCATGAGCACCGAATTGATGGCGCCGTTGGTGCCGAGGATCGAGCGCCAGACGATGATCCGCGAGGAAGCATCGAGGAAGAAGGGGATGGTCAGGAGAGTGATGATGACCGCCTTGGTCGTCTTGGACCGGCAGCCTTTGGCCAGCCAGAGTGCGAAGGGGAAGGCAAGCAGGAACTCCACCACCGTCATCGTCAGCGCGATCCGCAGTGTGCGCAGCGTCACCAGCCAGCGGCCGGATTCGATCATCGACTGCCAGGTGACGAGCGTCGGCTCGTAGACGACGCGGTAGAACTTCACCTCGAAGAAGCTGAACGCCACCATCACGCCCAGCGGCAGGATGACGAGCAGCGACCAGAAGAGCAGGAAGGCCGGCACCGCGATGCGGGACGGCGTCAGCGTATCGAGGATCGAGCCGGCCCATCTGCGCCGTGCAAGGAGGGGTCCGGCATCCTTCGAAGCGATCATCGCCATGGGGCGCCTCTCTGAGTTTAAGGCAGGACTGTGGACGTGGGGCGCGCGCCCCACGCGGCATGAGCGGTCAGGCGTTCAGGAAACGCTGCCACTCTTCTTCCATCACACCGGCATTCTCCGGTACGACCTTGCAGAAGAAGGGCTTCTCGAACTTCTTGGCGACCTTGGCCTCGGTGTATTTGAGATTGGCGATGTCCTCCTCGGACCAGCCATGGTCGATGGCGTACTGGACGCCCAGATCCATGTTCGGCCCGGCATAGCCGCGTTCCTTGGCCTGGTAGGCCCGGTACTCGCCATCCAGGAAATAGTTTAGCAGCTTGTAGATGTTGTCGACATTGTCGCGCTCCATGGCGGCGGCAGCGACGCAGGCGCCGTGGCCCCACAGGTAGTAGCCTTCGACCGTATAGGCGTAGATCGTGCTGCCGGCCCCGAGCGCGAGGTTCGCTTCCTTTGTGGCGGGCTCCCAGCAGTTGATCATGTCCACTTCGCGGTTGGACAGAAGCTGCACCTGTTCCTCGAACGCGGTGAAGATGGTGCGGAACTGCCCCGCCTTCTTGCGCTCGACAAGATAGTCGACGACCTTCTTGGCGACCTCGGGCGGAAGGTCCGCCGGATCGTCGACCTCGACACGCCCGTGGTGCTTCAGGAAGTTGGCGGTTTCCGTAAGGGACTGGAGCCAGCTTCGGTCGATGGCGACCCGGCCGCGCACATTCTCCCCCTCGAAGAAGGTGGTCCAGGGAATTTCATCCTCGCCATTGGGATTGGCGTCGATCTTGTCCGGGAAGTAGCCGAAGCTGTCGCCATTGCCGATCACCGGGACGGCATACTGCTTGTCGTCCGACCGGTAGAAGGCCGCGCGCTTCCAGGCATCCGGCGTGCGCTCCCACAGCTTCAGTTCCGGATGGTCCTCGACGATCTCGGCATAGAAGCCCTCGGGACCAAGCAGGTCCTCGGAGCCGCCGTCGAAGATGAACAGGTCCTGCGTCGCGCCGAGATCGTTGCCCATCACGTCGCGCATGAAGATGCCGATATCGGCATTGGTCGGCGTGTAATTGACGTCCACGCCGATGGACTTGGTCATGTGCGACCAATCCTTAAGCTGCGCCGTCGTCACGCCATAGAGGTTGACGGGCGCGCCTTCCGCCCAGGCCTGCTGCGTAATGCCCGGCAACATGGAGGCCGCGGCTCCAAGGGCGCCGAGCTTGAGCACGGTCCCCATGAAGTCGCGGCGTGTCGGCTGGCTGCCATGCTGATCCTTCGCGTCATGCATCGTATTTCTCCGGAAAAGATCCGCGGGGGTGCGGAGATGCTGCGTCAATGAACGGGATCGGTGGACGATGGCCTCAAGGGTCCATCAAGATGCAGTCGTCCTTCTTCCACCAGACGAAGGAGGGGTTCGGGCTCATGGCTGCGACGTCCCATATGCGGGCCTTCAGGTCGCCGACGGCGGTCGAAACCGTCCTGTCCAGATATTTGCCCTTGTAGATCGCCTCGGCTGCGGTGCAGGGGAGGACGTTGACATCGTCGCCGACGGGCGGCGTATCGCCGATACGCAGCCACTCGGCGCGGGTTGCAACCGCAACGCTCTGGCCGGGCATCGGCTGGCTGCGACCGGACCAGCGGCCTTCGATCACCGTATCGCCGATCCGCGCGGCGACACGGTCGGCGGATGCGGATACCAGCGTCGCATCGAGGCAGTTGTCCACGCCCATGAAGCGCGCCGCGAAGCCCGACACCGGGCGATCGAAAATCTCGGCCGGAGGGCCGGACTGTTCGATCTTGCCCTTGCGCATCAGGATGATCCGGTCGCTCATGGTGAGCGCCTCTTCCTGGCTATGCGTGATATAGATGAAGGTCATGCCGAGTTGCTTGTGAAGCGCCATCAGCTCTACCTGCATGTCCAGCCGAAGCTTTTCGTCCAGCGCGCCGAGGGGCTCGTCCAGCAACAGGACCGAGGGACGCGGCACCAGCGCGCGCGCCAGCGCCACGCGCTGCCGCTGGCCGCCGGACAATTGGTGCACGCGGCGATCATAGGTCCCGTCGAGCTGAACCAGCTTCAGCGCGTCTTCGGCCCGCTGCCGCCGTTCCGCGGCCGGAACGGCGCGCACCTTCAGCCCGTACTCCACGTTCTCGCCGACCGACATATGCGGGAAAAGAGCGTAGTTCTGGAAGACCGTCGTGCAGTTGCGCCGAAAGGCCGGCACCGCGCTGACATCGACGCCCTCCAGTCTGAGCGCCCCGATCCTGTAGGGTGTTTCCAGGCCGGAGATGAGCCGCAGAAGGGTCGTCTTGCCGGAGCCGCTTTCACCCAGGATCGTCAGGAACTCGCCTTGGCCCGCAACCAGAGAAACATTGTCCAGCGCCACGAACCCGTCATAGGCGTGGATGGCGTCGACCACCTCCAGGATAGGGGGGTGTGCGGGGTTGACGCCGAAGGCATGCGCCGAGTCGTCCAGCATGGGTGCCTCATACATTGGTCGAGCACGAAATCTGTGATCACAGTCTTGCAATCGCCGTGCCAACTCGGCTGGACCCGGGTCGCGCCTGGGAAGCCTGCAAATCAGGGCTAAGCACAGGAACGGACTAAATTTAAGTCAATAAGAAGTTGTGTCTAAATATTAGGCATGTGCTATGCGATGCAGCGTCCAGGTGTCGCATTCGGTACGGGGCACTGCCCTTCAGGCCCGCATCACGCTGCGGCTAATGCTGGCGATGGCGGTGGCGGTCGAGACGGCGGAGCGCACTGCGGATTCATAGACGCTTGCAGGCTCGGCCAGCGCATCCGTGCTGACGAAGCGCCGGGCCCTGATGTCGAAGGCGCTGCCGTCGCTTCGTCGCGCCAGATCCGCGATGGCCCTGCCGTCCAGGCCGGCATTGTCGCAGATGGCGATTGTGGGCGCCGTCAGGCCATCGCGAAAGACGGCCGAGACCGCGCGCCCGACCTCATCCTTGCGCAGGGCTGCGTCCGCCGCTTCGCCGGCGCGGATCAGGGCGCTTCCGCCGCCGCTGCAAAGGCCGCCGCCGCGCGCTGCCCTTATGGCTGCCGCGGCCCGGATAGCGGCCCTTTCGCGCCATTCCTGCTCGGTCTCGGTGCGTCCGCCCACCTCTATCCGCGCCACGCCGCCGGCAAGGCGCGCAAGACGCAGGCGATGCAGATCCCGATCGAGGGAAAGGGAGCGCTCTGCCTCGATCTGATGCCGGATCGCCTCGCACCGCTGCGCGATGGCGTCTGCCGCGCCCACGCTGCCGTGCAGCGTGACGCGGTCGCGCCCGACGATGGCAGAGTCTGCCTGCCCCAGCATGGATGGCGACAGGCTCGACAGGCTGGTGCCGAGCAGGGGTGACAAGACATGTCCGCCCGTTGCGGTGGCGATATCCTCCATCATCGGAAGGCGCCAGAGCCCGTTCCCGGGGGATTTGACGGCTGCGACGCGTAGTCCGCCGCGCCGCTTGTTGATGACGAGCGTGGCCATGGCTTCGTCGAGGATCTCGTCCGCAACAATCAGCAGGCTGCGGTCCGAGCGGGCGATCATCTCCAGGACGGGGGCAATGTCCGACAGGCTTCCGATACCGCCATGGTGGAGAAGGATAAGGGGTCGCGTCAACGTGCTGGTCTGCTTGAGCGGATCGTCGAACAGATGCGCGGACAAGGGCTTCGTATCGAAATGCAATCCCCTCGCAACGTCGACGCGGTCCTCGCTCGCCTTCGACGTTTCGACGATCACGAGCCCACCTTCGCCCGCCTGGCGATCCGCATCCGCGACCAGTCCGCCGATCGTTTCGTCGTCGCCGGCCGCGCGGATGGCGATGTCCCGTAGTGTCGCCGCGCTCGGTAGGGTCCAGGCGCCGTCACGCAAGGCGCGGGTGACGTCCTCCGCATGCTTTGCCGTGCGCTCCAGAATGGCGCTGTGCAAGGCGCCGCTAGCCAGGGCCCGGTCCAGCGCCCGGGCCATGCGATGCGCAATGAGGATGCCTGTGGAGGTTCCGTCTCCCGTATCGTCCTGGATGCGCCAGGCCATCTCCCGCAGCATGGTGACGCCGGTGCGCGCACCGCCCGGCAGGCCCTCCAACTCCTTGGCAATCGTATAGCCCCCACGGACCAGTTGCGGCCGCGCATGTTGGCGGCCTGCAACGACCGAGCGCCCGGCCGGGCCGATGGAGGTTGCGACCATACCGGCCAGAAGCCGAGTCCCGCACAGAATGCGCCTGCGTGCGGCGGCTTCGTTCTGCTCCGTCACTCGATTGGATGTCATACCGCACCACCTCCAGAAGCTTGAATGGCATGAGTTTTGCATAAGAGGTCCACGCAGGCAATTCTGTGATCACAGTTCCTGTCTCATCGTCTGATGTCTGACCCTGTCTTCGAGGAAATCAAAATGCGGCTTGCATGCGACACCGGTGGCACTTTCACGGATCTCGTCGTCGAGGACGGGGAGACTATCCGCCTGTTCAAATCGTCCACGACACCTGATGACCCGGTGCGCGGAGTGCTGAATGCATTGGCACTTGCCGCCGAGGATGCGGGCGAAAACCTGTCAACCTTCCTTGGCCGGGCGGAAGCATTCATCCACGGCACGACGCGGGCGATCAACGCGATATTGACCGGCAACACCGCCAGGACGGCATTCCTGACCACGGAAGGGCACCCGGACGTGCTCGTGATCCGTGAAGGCGGCCGTATCGAGCCTTTTAATTTTTCGGTCTCCTATCCCGAGCCTTATGTCCCCCGCCGCCTGACCTTCGAGGTTCCCGGGCGCATCGCGGCGGACGGTGCGGTCCGCAAGGAACTGGACGAGGCGGCCGTCATCGCCATCATCGAAAAGCTGAAGGCGCTGAAGGTGGAAGCCGTCGGGGTGTGCCTGCTCTGGTCCATCGTCAATGACGCGCATGAGAAGCGGGTCGGCGAGCTTCTGGAAGAGCATTTTCCGGGTGTTCCCTTCACACTGTCCCATGCCCTCAACCCGACCCTGCGCGAGTATCGGCGCGCCTCGGCCACGGTCATCGACGCATCGCTGAAGCCGCTGATGTTCGATTATCTGGACAGTCTGACCCGCCGGCTGCGGGACGCCGGCTTCAGCGGCCGGACACTGATGGTGACCTCGGGCGGCGGCATCATGGACGCCGAAGCCGTGGCCCGTGCGCCCATCCATTCGATCAACTCGGGGCCTGCGATGGCGCCGGTCGCCGGGCGCTTCTATTCCAGCCGCGACTTCGACGGCGCGCCCGCCATAGTCGCCGATACGGGCGGCACCACCTACGATGTGAGCCTGGTGCGCGACGGCCGTATTCCGTGGACGCGCGAAACCTGGATCGGCCAGCGTTTCCGTGGACACATGACCGGCTTTCCCTCGGTCGACGTGAAAAGCATCGGCGCCGGCGGAGGGTCCATCGCCTGGGTGGACGAGGGGGGCCTGCTGCGTGTCGGCCCGCGCAGCGCGGGCTCGACCCCCGGTCCCGTGGCCTATGGCAAGGGCGGTACGGAGCCGACCGTCACGGACTGCTCCATCATCCTCGGCTATATCGACCCGCACTTCTTTTTGGGCGGCACGATGGTGCTGGACCGCGAGGCCGCGCGCGCCGCGCTACGCGACAAGGTTGCCGACAAGCTGGGGCTGAGCGTGGAGGAGGCCGCCTCCGCGGTGCTGACACTGGCCACCGAGAAGATGGTGGGCGCGATCGACGAAATCACCGTCAACCAGGGGATCGATCCGTCTACGGCGGTTCTGATCGGCGGTGGCGGAGCGGCCGGGCTCAACGCCGTTGCAGTCGGCCGGCGGCTCGGTTGCGCCGGTGTCCTCATTCCCGAGGCCGGCTCAGTCCTGTCGGCCGCAGGCGCGCTGATGTCGGAGATCTCGTCCGATTACGCGCGCATGCAATACACGACCAGCAAGCGTTTTGCCTTCGAGGCCGTCAACGGGGTGCTGGCCGAACTCGAGCAGAAGTGCCGTGCATTCGCCGACGGGCCGGGCGCCGACGCCCTGGACGTCGAGATCGAGTATTTCGTGGAGGCGCGCTACATCCACCAGATCTGGGAGATCGAGGTGCCGCTGGCCGGCAGCCGCATCACCGACGAAGCGGAACTATCGGCGCTGAAGGACGCGTTCCACCGGACGCATATGACGATCTTCGAGATTTCCGATCCGCATTCGGAGATCGAGTTCGTCACCTGGCGCGCCAAGGTGAAGTGCCGGATTCGCAGCGGCGGCACGGGCCAGCTTCCCACACGCCCCGGCCTGTCGGGCCAGCCCCAACGCCCGGTCTATTTCAGCCAGACGGGCTGGACGGACGCCGAGGTGGTCCGCTTCGAGGCCATGGAATCGGACGTTCTCGTCAATGGTCCGGCCATCATCGAATCCTCGTTCACCACGGTCGTCGTCGATCCCGATACCCAGGCGCGGCGGACCGAGGGCGGCGGCCTTCGGATCACCTTCTAGGAGGGCATGGACATGGATACATACCAGACACGGCAGCGGACCGACGGCGTCAAGACGGCGATCCTGGCCAGCCGCCTCGACAGCATTGCCCGCAAGATGCAGAATACCCTGTTCCGGACTGCCCGCTCGGGCATCCTGAACACGGCGCATGACTTCTCCTGCGTGATCCTGACTGCGGATTGCAGGCTTCTGGCGGCGGCCGAAAGCCTGCCCAGTCATACGCTATCCGGCCCGGACATCATGTGCCGTACCGTCAAGCACTATCACCCGGACCTGAGGCGTGGAGACTGTTTCCTCCACAACAGTCCCTATGAAGGCAATTCCCACGCCGCCGACCATTGCCTGATCGTGCCGGTCGTCGATGACGACGGCGTGCTGCGCTTCTTCGTGCTGGCCAAGGCGCATCAGGCCGATTGCGGGAATTCCAAGCCAACGACCTATGTCGGCGATGTGGCGGATGTCTTCGAGGAGGGCGCGCTCATCTTTTCGGCGGCGCGGATCCAGACGGACTACCGCGACAACGAGGATCTCATCCGCATGTGCCGGGCGCGCATTCGCGTGCCGGAACAGTGGTGGGGCGACTACCTGGCCACCCTCGGCTCGGTCCGGATCGGCGAGCGTGAGATGCTGGAGCTGGGCCAGAGCTTCGGCTGGGACGTGCTGGAGGCCTATGCCGAATCCTGGTTCGACTATTCCGAACGCAAGATGGTCGATGCGATCGCACGCCTGCCGGGCGGACGCACCGTCGTGACGTCGGGGCACGATCCGTTCCCAGGCGTACCGGACGGCATCCCCGTCAAGGCGACCGTCGAGGTGGACCGCGAGGCCGCGATGATCCGCGTCGACCTGCGCGACAACCCGGACTGCCAGCCCTGCGGCCTCAACCTGACGGAGGGCACGGCCATGAGCGCGGCGATGGTGGCCATCTACAACGGATTGGTCGACCATACCGTGCCGGTAAACGCCGGCAGCTTCCGGCGCATCGAAGTGCAGTTGCGGGAAAATTGTGCAGTCGGCATACCCCGGCACCCGGCATCCTGCTCGGTGGCCACGACGAACCTGGCCGACCGCGTCGCCAACCCGATCCAGCGCGCCATCGCCGAGATCGCTCCCGGCTTCGGACAGGCCGAGACGGGCCCGATCATGCCGCCGGCCATGGGTGTCATCTCCGGCACCGATCCGCGCCATGACGACGAGCCCTTCGTCAATCAGGTGCATATCGGCATTTCCGGCGGGGCCGGAACGCCCGTCACGGACGGCTTCCTGTCGATCATCCATGTCGGCAATGCGGGCATGTGCCATCTCGACTGCATCGAGGTCGACGAGCTTCACCATCCGATCGAGATCACCGGCCGGATGATCGTGACCGACAGCGAAGGGCCGGGCACCTTCCGTGGCGCCCCGTCGATGCGGGCCGAGTTCGGACCCATCCCGGGCTGCACGCTCAAGGTGCTTTACACCGCCGATGGAACCATCGCACCGGCACTGGGCGCCCGCGGCGGCGGCGCGGGCAGCAATGTGAAGGCCGGCAAGCGCTGCCGGGACGGCGGGATCACGACCCTGCCGGCCTGCTATGGCGCCGTTCTGGAAACGGGTGAAACCATCGTCTCCTATTCGGCCGGCGGCGGCGGATACGGTGATCCTCTGTCGCGCGATCCGGCCCGCGTCCTGCACGACCTGAAAGAGCGCTGGATTTCGGCCGAGCGGGCAGAGAGCGTCTATGGCGTCGCCACGACGGGCTCTGCCGACGACGACACACTCGATATCGACTGGACACGCACGCGGACGCTGCGGGACAACGCGGAGGCAAGGCGATGAGCGCATTGGCAAAATCGGCACAGATGGACAGCAAGGCATCGTCTTCGGGCGTGCGTATGGCCATCGTGTCCAATCGCATGGAAAGCATCGCCCGCAAGATGCAGAACACTCTGTTCCGGACGGCCCGCTCGGGCGTCCTGAACACGGCGCACGACTTTTCCTGCGTCATCCTGACGGCGGATTGCCGACTTCTTGCATCGGCCGAGAGCCTGCCCATCCACACGCTGATTGGGCCGGATCTGATGTGCCAGGCGGTGAAGGCCTATCACCCGGTGCTCAGGCAGGGCGACTGCTTCCTGCACAACAGCCCCTATGAAGGCAACTCCCACGCGGCCGACCACTGCCTCATCGTTCCGGTGGTGGACGATGGCGGGACGGTGCGTTTCTTCGTTCTGGCCAAGGCGCATCAGGCCGATTGCGGCAACTCCAAGCCCACCACCTATATGGGCGACGCATCCGATGTGTTCGAAGAGGGCGCGCTGATCTTCTCGGCAGCCAAGATTCAGTCCGACTACACGGACAATCAGGATCTGGTGCGGATGTGCCGCGCGCGTATCCGGGTGTCGGAGCAGTGGTGGGGCGACTACCTTGCCACGCTGGGCGCGGTGCGTATCGGCGAGCGGGAGCTTTTGGAACTCGGTGCGGAGCTTGGCTGGGATGCGCTGGAGGAGTACGCCCAATCCTGGTTCGACTATTCCGAGGACAAGATGGTCCAGGCCATCAGGCGCCTGCCGTCCGGCAGGGCGTCGATCGCCTCGGCGCACGATCCGTTTCCCGGCGTGCCGAACGGCATCCCCATCACCGTCACCGTGGAGGTGGATGCCGACAGTGGCCGGATCACGATCGACCTGACCGACAACATGGACTGCCAGCCCTGCGGTCTGAACCTGTCGGAGGGATGCTCGCGGACCGCCGCGATGATCGGCATCTACAACGGGATCATGGATCATAGCGTGCCGGCCAATGACGGCAGCTTCCGGCGGATCGATATCCGCCTGCGCGAGAACTGCGTCGTGGGCATTCCGCGGCATCCGTTCTCGTGCTCGGTCGCCACCACCAATCTTGCCGACCGCGTTTCGACCGCCGTCCAGCGCTGCGTCGCCGAGATCGCCCCGGGCTTCGGCATGGCCGAGACCGGGCCGATCATGCCGCCGGCCATGGGCGTCATCTCCGGCGTCGATCCGCGAAGCGGAGAAAGCTTTGTCAATCAGGTCTTCCTTGGCGTGACGGGCGGCGCGGGAACCCCCCGCACGGACGGTTTCATGACGATCATCCACAGCGGCAATGCCGGCCTGTGCCGTCAGGACAGCATCGAGGTGGATGAGCTTCACCATCCGCTTTACGTGGAGGAGCGGCGCCTTGTCGCGGACACGGAGGGCGCGGGCGCCTTTCGCGGCTCGCCCTCCATACGGGCCGAGTTCGGCCCCATAGACGATTGCACCATGACGGTGATCTACACGGCAGACGGCACGATCAATCCTGCCGCGGGCGCCGTCGGCGGTGGGGCAGGCGGCCTGTCGCAGGCCTACAAGCGTGCGCTCGACGGCAGCCTGACCAAGCTGCCGGGATGCCATGCCGTTACCCTGCAGCCGGGCGAGCGGGTCGTCTCCTACTCGGCGGGCGGCGGGGGCTACGGCGCCCCGACGGCTCGGGACCCTGCCCTGGTTCTGCAGGATGTCCGCGAGGGCATGCTGACGGTCGCGCGCGCTCATGATGTCTACGGAGTGGCCGTCACCGGCGGCGCGGACACGGGCACGCTGGCGGTCGACGATGTGACCACGAGCAAGCTGCGCACGACGGTCGGCTGAACCTCTATCATGTCGCCACGCGATTTTGCCCGGATGGTGGCGGTCTGCTTCCTATGGGCATGCAACAACATCATCGGCGTCATCCTCATCGGTGGGATGGGGGTGCCGCCACTTCTCTATGCGGCGCTTCGACTGGGCCTCGTCACGCTGCTTCTGGCGCGGCTTCTGTGGCCGCTGCCGCCCCTGCTTTTGCGGACTGCGGCGGCGGGGCTTTGCCTCGGTGCCGTGCATTTCGGCTTTCTGTTCCTGGGGTTCCGCACGGCCACGCCATCGGCCGCCGCCATCGTGCTGCAGACGGCCATTCCCATGGCGGCGATCCTGTCCGTCCTGTGGCTGGGCGAGCGGCCGACCATCAAGAGGACGGTGGGGATCGTCCTGTCGCTTTGCGGCATCGTCATCGTCATGTGGAACCCGCAGCAGCTTGCCGTTTCCTGGGGGCTGCTTCTGGTGTTCATAGCGGCCGCGGCGCTTGCGATCGGCTCCATCCTGGTCAAGACATTGCCCCGTATGGCGCCGCTGCGGCTTCAGGCCTGGGTCAACGCGCTGTCATTTCCGGTCCTGGCCATCATGTCGCTCGCGCTCGAGCGGGATGGCGTGGCGCGGATGGAAGTGTCGCTGCCGCTGCTTGCCGCATGTCTGGTCTTTTCCGCCGTTGGCGTCACCATCTTCGCCCATACGGCCTATTTCAGGCTGCTGCAGACCTACGATGCCAACACCGTCGTACCCTTGACGCTGTTGATGCCGCTGATGACCGTCGCCATGGGCATCGCCCTCGCCGGAGATCGGCCAACGCTGCAATTCACCGTCGGAGCAGCCCTGGCCATTGGTGGCGTGCTCGTCATCGTCCTGAGGCGGGGACGGCTCAGGCGTGTTCCAGGGCGGCTTCGTATCTGACGGGCGTGGCGTGCCAGCCCTCGGAGCGCTTGCGCCAGAACGCCTCGTAAAGCCGGCGCGACACGGGCCCGGGGCGGCCATTGCCCATGATCCGCTCGTCGACGCGGGAAACGGGCATGATGCCGCCGGCCGTGGTGGAGGTGAAGGCCTCGTCCGCATCGCGCAGCTCTTCGGCGGACACCGGCCGCACCTCGCAAGGGATGCCGAGTTCGGCACAGAGTTCGAGGACGGACAACCGGGTTATGCCGTCGAGGCCACCACGGTCGGGTGTCGAGACGACACCATTGGTGACGCTGAAGACGTTGCAGCCGGGCCCTTCCGTCACGTTGCCATGGCTGTCGAGGAGGGCTGCGGTGTCGGCGCCCCGGTCGTGCGCCTGGAACAGGGCGGCGGTCAGGTCGCCCCAATGGAAGTTCTTCACCGTCGGCTCTACGCTCTCCGGCGGGATACGGCGCAGATGCTCCGGGATGATCAGGTGCAGGCCCTTCTCGATCTGCTCTTCATTGGCAAGCGACATCCAGGGCACCGCGTAACAGGACAGGTAGTTGCGGCAATTGGCCGGATGCCGTGGCAGCCCCGGCTCGGGCCGACCCCGCAGGCAGTCCATCGCAACATAGGCGTTGCGCAGCCCGGTCGTTGCCACCAGACGATGGAGGATGTCGGCGATCTCGTCATCCGTCTCCTTCGGCCGTAGCCGAAGGGCGTTCATGGAGGCGCGGAAGCGATGGATGTGATCGTCGAGGCGGAAGAAGTTGCCGCCCCACACGCCGACCACGTCGTAGGTGACGTCCGACCGCCGGTAGCCATAATCGGTCACCGGGATCGCGGCGTGCGCCACGGGCATATAGCGCCCGTCCAGATAGGCCATGCCGGCCGACGCCTGTTCGGGCCCTGTATCGTCACGCATTGCAATGCTCCTGGAGCGGGTTTTCGGGAATGGCGGCATAGTGCTGCCGGGCAAGCTGCCACGGCCAGGCTATGTGCGTTTCGATCGCCGCCACGAGGACATCCGCCTTGCCCGCCCGCACCGCCTTTGCGATGGGCACGTGCGACAGAACAGAGTCCTGCAGCGAGCCGGAGGCCATGTCGACGGCCGCGATCAGCATCTGCAGTTCGGTGCGGAGCATGTCGTAGGCGCGCAATGTCTGCCGGTTCCCAGACAGCTCGCAAAGGCGCCGGTGGAACCTCAGATCGAGCTGCTGGACGGCCACCCGGTCGTTTCGCCCGGCAGCCTCTTCCATCTGCGTGATCAGGCTGTCGAAGGCGTCGCAGTCGGCCGGCGTCAGCCGCTCCACGGCCTGGCGGGCGGCAAAGCATTCAAGGCAGACACGAAAGGAGAAGATGTCGTCCACGTCCTCGATGGTGAAGCTGCGCAGAAAGGCGCCACGACGCGGCATGGCAACCAAAAGCCCGCTCTGGGCCAATGCGGATATCGCCTCGCGGATCGGATTGCGACTGATGCCGAGACGGCGCGCGAGATCGGCTTCGTTGATCCGGTCCCCGTGTTTGAGGCGGCCGGCCGTCAATTCCTGCAGAAGGAAATGCCGCACCTGGCCCGACAGATTGTCTGCAGGAATCCAGTCCGACATGGCGATGCAATCTGACATTCGCCGCCCGTCCCCATTGGCTCTAATCATATAGCTGTGGACAGTGGGCAAGATTGATTTGGCTGTCAAGGGTGCGTCCGCGCCGCTTGCTCTACCGCGCCAGGACTAGGACCCAGAGTTCGGCATGCCTACTGCGCCGGGTTTTTTTCCATGTTGCGACGACCGCCATGGCCTTCCGGTCGGTCGCCGACAGACTGCAAGTAAATCGTCCGGATCGCTGTGCATCCGTCAGGTTCAGGTCTGGCCTGTCCGCTTCGATCGATCAGTCGGGCCGACCGCGGCTGGTGGCATGGTGCATCGGCCCACCCTTTGTGCGAGGGAAGCCAAACCCGTGCACCTGAACGAGATCGATATCGGATGCCCGGGCCGCGACCTTGCTGGCCAGAAGCTTTTCCCCCTCATCCACCATCTCACTGAGAAGAAACTCGACGACATCGCCAATAGTGCGGCCGGCTGCCGCCGACCGTTGCGACCGGATGAGTTCTGCGACATCCGCCGATGCCAGGGGCGTGCGGCTGCCGTCCTCGTAATCGTACCAGCCGGCGCGGCTTTTCTGGCCGAAGCGCCCCTTCGATGCCAGCCTGTCCGCCAACGACATCGGCTGCGGCCTGCCGAGGTTTCGCATCAGCTGATTGGCTCTGAAGGCTATGTCGAGCCCGGAAAGATCCTGTGCCTCGAACGGCCCCATCTTGAAACCGAAGCTGCGCATGGCGCCATCCACCTCTGCCGGCGTATAGCCGTCCAGCAGCAGTCGTTCGGCTCCGGCCCGATAGCGCCGGAGCATCCGGTTGCCGATGAAGCCCTCCATATTGCCGCACAGGATGGCCACTTTGCCAAGTACGCCGGCAAGGTCGAGGCAGCTTGTCAGCGTCTGCCCGGAGCTGTTCTCAAGCGGTATGACCTCCAGCAGTTTCATCACATGAGCCGGGCTGAAGAAATGAAGCGCGATGAACCGGTCGGCCCCCGGCAGGCCCTCCACAATCTCTTCCGGGTTCAGATAGGAGGTGTTCGTTGCCAGGATGGCATCCGGCTTGCAGTGTCCTGCAAGGGCCGAGAAGACCGATTTCTTCAAGTCCAGATCTTCGAAGACGGCCTCGATCACGAGATTGCAATCAGCCATCGCCGCCACCGAAACCGCTCCGGACACCCGGGCCAGGCGTTCCTTTGCCTTTTCGGCATCGATAGCTTCGCGTTTGGCGGCCGACGCCAGCACAGCCCCGACTCGCGACATGGCGTCGTCAAGACGATCCACGTTCGTTTCGGCCAGGATGACGGGCAGACCGGCAATCGCCAGTGCAGCCGCAATGCCGCTGCCCATGGTGCCGCCACCGACGACACCGATCGATCCAAGGGACTTTCGCGCTTCATCGACGGTTTTTCGTGATCGGCGCGCGCTGCGCTCGGCAAAGAATAGATGACGCAACGCGGCCGCCTCCGGCGATTGGCGTAGGCGCAGGAAAGCGTCGCGTTCATGGGCGCTGCCGACCGCGAATCCCGAGCGGACCCCCTCGCGGATGGCCTCCATGGCCATGGCCGGGGCACGGTTGCCCGAAGAGGTTTTTGCGATACGCTTCTCGATCTCCGCCCATATGCCCGGGCCCGGATCGGAAACGGGCCGCATGGAGGATCTGACGGGCAAGGCCGCATCAAGGCGTTCTGCAGCGAATGCGAGCACCTCGCCCAGAAAGCCCGCCGTTGCAATATGGTCTACAAGGCCGAGAGCAATCGCCTCGTGGGACTTGATGCTTCGGCCAGACGTCACGACGTCCACGGCGGCCTCCACACCGATCAATCTTGGCAACCGCTGTGTTCCGCCCGCGCCCGGTATGATCCCAAGCTGTGTTTCCGGCAGCGATATCGTCGCGCCCGCAAGCAAGACGCGGTAATGACAGCCAAGGGCCAGTTCGGCCCCACCACCGATGGCAGATCCATTCACGGCCGCGATCCATGGCTTGCTGGACCGGTCGATCGCATCGATGACGTCCGGAAGATGGGGTTCTTCCGGCTGATGATCGAATTCCCGGATATCCGCTCCGCCAACGAAATAGCGGCCTTGCCCGGTTAGGACAACCACCTCGATGGTGCTATCGGCTTCGATATCCTGCACGGCGGCAAGCAGTTGCCGGCGCACGGCCTGGCCCAGCGCGTTGACCGGCGGGTTGTCGATCGTCAGAACGGCTACGCCGTCCCTGTCGTCACGGGTGACGAGAGATGCGGTCAAGCGCGTGTCCTTTCCAGAAGAAGGGCGATGCCCTGGCCAACGCCGATGCACATGGTGCACAGGCCATATCGCCCATCTCTTCGCTCCAGCTCGCGCGCTGCTGCCAGCGCCAGTCGCGCCCCGGAGGCACCCAGGGGATGCCCAACGGCAATCGCCCCGCCATTCGGGTTGACGTGCTCCGCGTCGTCGGGCAGGCCGAGCCCGCGCGTAACGGCCAGGGCCTGTGCGGCAAATGCCTCGTTGAGCTCGATGACGTCCATGTCGTGGATCGTCAGCCCGGCGCGGCCCAGAAGCCGCTTGACGGCGGGTACGGGCCCGTAGCCCATGATGCTGGGGGCAACGCCTGCAACTGCCATGCTTTTGACCCGCACGCGCACCGGCAAGCTCCATTGCTCTACGGCTTCGTCGGAGGCAAGCAGAAGCGCTGCGGAGCCATCGTTGATTCCGGCCGCGTTGCCGGCCGTCACACTGGCGTCATCGCCGTTGATGGCCTTGAGCGCGGCAAGCCGCTGGGCGGTCGTCGTCGGCCGGGGATGTTCGTCCGTGTCGATCACCGATGGTTCCTTGACGGGCAGGGGAACCGGGACGATATCGTCCAAGTGGCGGCCCGCAGCCTGCGCCGCTGCCCAACGGTCCTGGCTGCGAAGCGCGAACGCATCCTGGTCGGCGCGCGATACGCCGAACTGGCGTGCCACGTTGTCGGCGGTCTGCGGCATGCTGTCGAGGCCGTAGAGCGCTTCCATGCGCGGGTTCGGGAAACGCCAGCCGATAGTCGTATCCGCGATCTCGACCTGCCGCGCGAAGGCGCGATCGGCCTTCGCCATGACATAGGGCGATCGGGTCATATGCTCTACCCCGCCGGCCAGGATAAGCCGTGCTTCGCCGCAACGAATGGCCCGGGCCGCCTGGCCCAGGGCTTCGAGACCCGAGCCGCAGAGGCGGTTGACCGTCACGCCGGGCACGCTGTCCGGCATGCCCGCCAGAAGAAGAGCCATGCGCGCGACGTTGCGATTGTCTTCTCCAGCCTGGTTCACGCAGCCATAGATGACGTCGTCGACCTGCGCGGGGTCGAGCCAAGTGTTTCTCCGGACAAGCTCAGCAATCGGAATCGCCGCAAGGTCGTCGGCGCGCATATGCGCGAAGGCTCCACCAAACCTTCCGAACGGCGTTCGCGTTCCGTCGACGATCCAGGCGCCCCTGGTCATAGGCATGTGAACGGCTGCGTCATGTACGACAATCCTGTTCCCTCGGGGGCTGGCCACGTCGGCACCTTCCCCCGGGCCCCTTCGTGACGTTTCAGATCGCTATCCTAACCACGCGGAACAGTGTGCCGCAATAGTTCTCTGATTGATTGGGCAATCAGAATGTTGACATGTTCATTCCTGTTCGTCATTACTGGCTTAGGGGCTGTGGCAGGCGACCGCACCGGGCCTGCCGCATGAGCGAGGAGTGAGTGATGTCTGAAAACTCGGCTGCACCGATCAAAAAGGCATTGAGCCGGAACGTGATGCTTCCGGCTCAGGACATGGCTTTGCTGGGCCAGACATCTCAACCGATCCTTACTCATGCAGACGGCATCTATGTCTATGCGGATGATGGCCGCCGCCTCATCGACGGACCCGCCGGCATGTGGTGTGCCCAGGTGGGATACGGCCGGCGCGAGATCGTAGACGCCATAGCGCATCAGGCAATGGTGCTGCCTTACGCTTCACCCTGGTACATGGCGACAAGCCCGGCGGCTCGGCTGGCCGCCAGGATCGCCGAGCTGACTCCCGGTGATCTGAACCGGATATTCTTTACGACGGGCGGCTCGACGGCGGTCGACAGTGCCCTGCGCTTCAGCGAGTTCTACAACAACGTCCAGGGGCGCCCGCAGAAGAAGCGCATCATCGTGCGCTATGACGGTTATCATGGATCTACGGCCCTGGCCGCCGCCTGCACCGGCCGCACGGGCAACTGGCCGAACTTCGATATCGCGGACGAACGGATCTCGTTCCTGTCGAGCCCCAACCCGCGACACGCAGGCAACCGTACGCAAGAGGCGTTCCTCGACGATCTCGTCCAGGAGTTCGAGGACCGGATCGAGGCTCTCGGCCCCGACACCATCGCCGCCTTTCTTGCCGAGCCGGTTCTGGCATCGGGCGGCGTCATCATACCCCCAAAGGGCTACCATGCCAGGTTCAAGGCGATCTGCGAGGCCCACGATATCCTCTACATTTCGGACGAGGTCGTGACGGCGTTCGGTCGATGCGGCGAATGGTTCGCTTCCGAAAGCGTTTTCGACGTCGTTCCGGACATCATCACCTTTGCCAAGGGTGTGACCTCCGGCTACGTGCCGCTGGGTGGCATGGCCATATCCGAAAAGGTGCTGGAGCGCGTTTCAGGCGACAAGGCCGGGGGAAGCTATTTCACCAACGGCTACACCTACACCAACCAGCCAGTGGCCTGCGCCGCCGCGCTCGCCAACATCGAGTTGATGGAGCGCGAGGACGTGGTGGTCCGCGCCCGCGCCATGGCGCCGTATTTCGCACAGGCTCTTGCGTCCCTGCGCGATCTGCCCGGCGTTGCCGAGACTCGATCGGTCGGGCTCATGGGCTGTGTTCAGTGCCTTCTGGATCCGACCCGTGCGGACGGCAATGCCGACGACAAGGCCTTTACGCTGGAGATCGACAACCGCTGCTTCGAGCTGGGGCTCATCGTTCGTCCGCTCGGCGATCTTTGCGTCCTGTCTCCGCCGCTCATCATCACGCGAGAACAGATCGACGACATGGTGGCGATCATGCGCCGGGCGATCAGCGAAGTCGGCGCTGCGCACGGCCTGCACGCAAGAGTTCCGGCCGCTGTCTAGCGGGTTCAAAATCCTCAAGCACACAGGTTTCAACATGCTGCACGATATCGACTGGCATGCACGCGCCTCCGCCGTTGCCCTTCCCAACAGGCCATTTATCGATGGCCGTTACGTTGACAGCCTGTCGGGCGAGACGTTCGCCTGCGTCTATCCCGGCGATGGCCGCCTCCTGACGGACGTCGCTTCCTGCAATGAGCGTGACGTCGACCGCGCCGTGCAGAGTGCGCGGGCCGCGTTCGAAAGTGGTGTCTGGTCGCGGATGAACCCGGCGGATCGGCGGCGGATTCTGCTGCGCTTCGCCGAACTGATCCTGCAGAACCGCGAAGAGCTTGCCCTTCTGGAGACACTCAACGTCGGCAAGCCCATAGCGAATGCCTACAATGGAGATGTCGTCAGCGCCGCCAATTGCATCGCCTGGTACGCCGAGGCGATCGACAAGGTCTATGGCGAGGTCGCCGCGACGGCCCATGACATGACCACCCTGGTGCTGCGCGAACCGCTCGGCGTCGTCGCCGCCGTCGTTCCCTGGAACTACCCGATGTCGATGGCTGCCTGGAAGCTCGGTCCGGCCCTTGCGACAGGTAACTCGGTCATCCTCAAGCCTGCGGAGCAGTCGCCCTTCACCGCGCTGAAATTCGGCGAGCTGGCGATCGAGGCGGGTATGCCGGCCGGCGTGCTGAATGTCGTGCCGGGTCTCGGTCATATCGCGGGCAAGGCGCTTGGCCTGCACATGGACGTCGACTGCATCGGGTTCACGGGTTCGACGGAAGTAGGCAAGTATTTCATGCAGTATTCAGGCAGCTCGAACATCAAGCGCATCGGCCTCGAACTCGGCGGCAAATCTCCGCAGATCGTGCTGGCGGATTGCGACGATCTGGACGCAGCCGCTGCCGGTATCGCCGCTGGGATCTTTGCCAATACAGGCCAGGTCTGTAACGCGGGTTCGCGCCTGATCGTGGACGAGGCCGTGCGCGACAGCCTTCTGGACCGGATCGCTGCGCAGGCACTCAATTTCGCGCCCGGCGATCCGCTCGATACATCGACGCGCATGGGCTCGATGGTGAGCCAGGAGCAGATGGAGCGGGTTCTCGGCTACATCGATGCCGGCCAGCGGGATGGCGCCAAGGCGCTGATCGGGGGCGGCAGGGTGCGCAACGAGACGGGCGGCTTCTATGTCGCGCCGACGATTTTCGACGGCGTTCGCAACGACATGACGATCGCCAGGGAAGAGATATTCGGGCCGGTGCTCTCGGTCATTTCCGTTCGCGGCCTGGACGAGGCGATGACGGTTGCCAACGATACGGTCTACGGGCTGGCGGGCGCGGTCTGGACGGGCTCGCTCAGGAACGCGCACCGCGCGGCCAAGGCAATGCGGGCCGGCGTCGTCTGGGTAAACTGCTTCGACCGCGGATCGCTTGCCGTGCCTTTCGGTGGTTTCAAGCAGTCGGGCTTCGGACGCGACAAGTCCCTTCATGCCATGGACAAGTACACGGACCTGAAAGCGGTCTGGTTCGCCCACTGAGACGAACTCTGACGCGTCCGCGACGCCGTCGCCAGGTCTAACCTCGAGCATCGGAGCCAGAGCATGTGGAAGGACGAAGTCCTCAATCTACCCGTCATGCCATATGCGGAGCGCCGGCGCCGGATCGAACAGGAACGCCTGCCCGCCAATATCGGCGAGCTTATCGACGATGCCGCCGCGGAGGCCGGCGATCGTCAGCTGTGGAACTTCTTCGACAGCGGCGAGACGATCACCTACGCGCAGATGCGCCGACAGGTGAACGGTCTCGCCTCCCAGCTAGTCCGGTCGGGCGTCACCAAGGGCACGCATGTCGGTGTCATGCTGCCGAACATCCCGGCTTTCCCTCTGACCTGGTTGGCGCTTGGCCGGATCGGCGCCGTCATGCTGCCGATCAACCCGGCCTATACGCCGCGAGAAGTCGCGCATGTGATGAACCTCGCCGATGCCGAATGGATCGTAACGCACGAGGCCACCCGCGGCGTTGTCGAGCAGGCCGTCGCCGAGACCCTGATAGCGCCCCTGGACGGCCGCATGATCGTTTTCGGGGATGGCGATTGCGGCGAAGCTCTGGACTGGTCCCGGCTCGCCGCCGAGCCTGCCGACAGCTTCGTGCCGCCTGCGCCCGTCGAGCCCTATGATCTGCTGAACATCCAGTTCACTTCCGGGACCAGCGGTTTCCCGAAGGGTTGCATGCTGTCGCAACGCTACTGGATCTCGGCCGGCAAGGTGAACGCGTTTCGCGATGGGCGCCGGTATCGTCGGCTGCTGGCGTCGACGCCGTTCTTCTACATGGATCCGCAATGGCTGCTGCTGATGACGCTGTTCCAGCGCGGCACGCTGTTCGTCGCCGCCCGGCAATCGACCAGCCGTTTCTCGGCCTGGCTTCGTGACTATGAAATCGAGTTCTGTCTGCTCCCCTGGGTTCTTCACGGTATGCACGCCCAGGACCATGATGCGGACAACAGGGTCGTCCGGGCCAACATATACGGCTGCCCGAAAGACCTGCACCGACAGCTCGAGGATCGCTTCGACCTCAATGCGCGCGAGGCCTTCGGCATGACCGAGACCGGGCCGGCGATGTTCGTACCGGTGGAACGGAGCGACAAGGTCGGCTCAGGGTCCTGCGGCGTGCCTTGCCCGTTCCGCGAGTGCCGTATCGTTGGCGAGGACGGTGAACCGGTGGAGCACGGCGCGATCGGCGAACTTCAGATTCGCGGACCCGGCATCATGCTCGGGTACTACAACAATCCCGAAGCGACGGCGGAGGCGCTGAAGGATGGCTGGTTCTCGACCGGAGACCTGTTCCGGCAGACCGATGACGGCTTCTACCAGATCGTCGGGCGCAAGAAGGATATGATCCGGCGGTCGGCGGAAAATATCGCCGCACGGGAGGTGGAAACCGTGCTGGCCGCAGCGCCCGGCGTTGCCGAGGTTGCCGTCGTGGGCGTGCCGGACGCGCTGAGGGGGCAGGAGGTCAAGGCCTATCTGAAGCTCAAGGCGGGATGGTCGCCCGGGGCGCAGGTGATCGACGATGTCATTGCCGTGGCCCAGGCCGGCCTTGCGCCCTTCAAGGTGCCGCGCTTCTACGCTTTCGTGGACGATTTCCCACGGACCGCCTCCCTGAAGATCGCCAAGCCGAAGATCACGGCGGATGTGGCCGATCTGCGCGTCGGGTCGTTCGATCGCGTTTCCGGAACCTGGATCGAAGGAGCGTCGGCATGACCCCCGAACACGACGCCATCATCGTCGGAGGCGGTCACAACGGCCTGACCTGCGGCGCGTATCTTGCGCGTGCGGGGGTCAAGGTGCTCGTTCTGGAGCGACGGGAGATGGTGGGCGGCGCCGCCGTTACCGAGGAATTCGCAACCGGCTTCCGAACCTCCACGGCCTCCTATTATCAAGGCCTGCTGCAGCCGAAGATCATTCTGGATCTGGAACTGCAGAAGTACGGGTTCGAGGTGTTGCCGGCGGCGCCGATCGTCTTTGCCCTGGCCGGGGACAGGACGTTCACCATGTGGGACGACCCCGACCGCTTCGCCGCGGAGATCGCGCGCTTTTCCAATGTCGACGGGGAGGCTTATGCAGCCTATCGCGCGCACATGAAGAAGCTCGCCCCTCATATGCAGCGCCTTCTTTGGGAAATTCCGATCAATCCGTCCAGTTCCCGCCCGGCGGATCTGAAGCGGCTTGCAGGTTTCGTCTGGCGCTTCCGGAAGGTCGGGCCGCAATTCTACGACATCTACAATCTGCTGACGCTCAGCGCATGGGACTATCTGTCCCGCTGGTTCTCGTCAGACGAGGTGAAACTCGTCCTCGGCTTCTTTGCCGGCGGTGGCGGTGCAAACGCCAGTCTGAAAACGCCCGGTTCCGCATTCATGCTTGCCCGGGGCATCGTCCGTGACGGCACAACCCCGGCCGGGCCGGCCGGCTTCATGAAGGGCGGCATGGGCGCCATCTCCGAAGCGATCCGCCGCTCGGGAGAGGCTTACGGCATGGTTGTGCGAACAGGCTGTCCGATCGAGCGCATCCTGGTCGAAGATGGTCGCGCCGTCGGCGTCCGCCTGGAAACCGGCGAGGAGATCCGCTCGCGGATCGTCATCGCCAATGCCACGGCGCGCACCGTTTTCACCAAGCTCCTCGACCCGGCAACGCTGCCGGACGATTTCAACCGGGACATAGAAAACATCCGCTGCGAAAGCACGGTGTTCCGCGTCAACCTCGCCTTGTCGGCGCTGCCGGAGGCGCCACTCTTCGGCCGCACCAACACCGAGGGGCGGATCGTACCCCAGATGACGATCGCGCCCTCCGTCGATACGATGGAGCAGGCATGGCGCGAGGCGCAGGCCGGTGAGATCGCGCGTGAGCCATTCCTGATCGTGAAGATACCCACCCTGGTGGATGAGACGCTTGCGCCTGCGGGGCAGCATGTCATGAACGTCTTTGGCGGCCATGCTCCGTACACGCTGGCGCACGGCACATGGGACGAACGCCGGGAGGAACTCTGGCTGCGCGTGCTTGCGGTGCTGAAGACCTACTACCCCGACATCGAAGAGAAAATCCTGCATCGGCAGGTGCTGACGCCGCTGGATATGGAAAGGGTCTTCGATCTTCCCAAGGGACACGTTCATCATGGGGAAATCAGCGCCGACCAGCAGTTTTTCCGCCGACCGTCTGCCGGGTTCGCCGATTATCGGAGCCCCGTTCAGTGGCTGTACCAGGCCTCCGCCTCCGTTCATCCGGGCGGTGGGGTGACCGGCGTGCCCGGCCACAATGCCGCGAAGGTCATTCTGGAAGATCGCCGCAAATGGAACTGAAGGCATGTTGATCGATTTTTCCAGCCGTCCGCCCCATCCGGACTTCAACCCACCGGCACCCCACCTGCAGAATTACAGGCGCGTCTACGCCAACAGCGAGGCGCGATCGGCAGGGGCGGACGAGGGGCAGGGCCTGAAGAGCTGGCTCGAAACCTACGATCGGCTCAATGCGCGGCATGTCGTGTTGAAGGCCCGGGATCTGACGACGACTTTCGGTTTCAAGATTTCCAACGAGAGCGTGGCGGGTTTCGTCCGCCAGCATGGTCCGCGCTATATCGGCTTTGCCGGCGTCGACCCGTGGCAGGACGATGCGGTTGCGACGTTCGAGCACGCCGTGCGCGACCTGGGCCTGCGTGGCCTGAACCTCCAATGTTTCGAGCTGAAGATGACGCCGGACGATCCACGGCTGTTCGCCCTGTATGAAAAGGCGGTCGAGCTGGATGTGCCGGTCAATATTCACTGCGGCATCAACTTCTCCACGCAGACGCCGATGAGTGTCGGCAAGCCCGAGCATATCGACAATGTGATGGTGCGTTTTCCGCAACTGCGCGCCGTCGCCTCGCCCCCCGGCTGGCCATGGGTGCAGGAGCTTCTCGGCGTTGCCTGGCGCCATCCCAACCTTTACATCGGCGTCCTGGCCGTCCGCCCGAAGCTCCTGTCCAAGCCGCATTCAGGGTACGAAGCCCTGCTGCAGTATGGGCGAACCATCCTGAGAGAGAAGATGATCTTCGGGTCCGCCTTTCCCATGATGCCGATCGGCCAGGCGCTCCAGGAATTGCAGGAGCTCGGCCTGGATGACGAAACCTTCCGGCTTTGGACCAGCGGCAATGCGCTACGCTTGCTTGGCCTTCCGGAAGGCTGAACTTGACGAGGCGTCGCCGCCTACAATAAGCCAGTTCAGGTGTCGGCGACCCTCCGGATAAAGTTAGAAATGATGACCGAGACAAAGCCGAAACGTCAGCGCACCGTTACTTCGAGCAAGACGCGAACGCGCGACGACCAGGTTATCGACCGGCGACGCTCGCTATTGAAGGCGGCCATCAAAGTTATTTCGAAGCGTGGACTGACCGGAGTCACGATAAACTCCATCGCAGCGGAGGCGAAATGCTCTTACGGCGTTGTCGCATTCCACTTCCAGTCGAAGGAAGGCATCATATTCGCCGCGCTCGATTACAGCGCCGCGGAGTATGAATCCTACCTGACCAAGCTCAACAGTTCGGAGCGAGGGCCGGCTGAGCGCATCCGGCACATGATCGATACGGATTTCAGCCGCAAGGCCGCAGGCACCGACGCCATCGCCCTCTGGCTGGCATTCTGGGCGGAAGCGGCCCGCGTTCCAAGCTTCCGTAAACGCTGCGGGGAACTGCGCACGCACTATAACAACGCGGTCATCGCCGACGTAAAGGCACTCGCCGAGCTGCGCGGCATCACCGTTGACGCGGAGCGCATGGCGCTGTCGCTGAACGCCATGATTTCCGGCCTGTGGATCGAGAACCTGCTTCTGCCCCTGTCCTGGGCCGAAGGGCAGAAGCGCGGCCACGACGCATGCCTGGCCTTTATGCGAGCCTACTTCCCCGAGGATTTCCAGGCTTAGATACGCACGGCGGCCGAAGGCGGCCGGCTCTGGTCAAAGCCGGATAGAAGGTTCACGACATTCACGCCGAGGGCGTCCGTCGCATAGCCGCCTTCCATGACGAACAAGGTCGGCAGGCCCAGCGCCGCGATGCGCCGGCCGATCTCGATGTAATCCGCCGACGCCAGTTCGAAACGCGAGATGGGATCGCCTTTGAAAGTATCGACCCCGAGCGACACGACGACGGCATGGGGCAAGAACTGCCCGATGCGCGCCAGCGCCGTATCGAGTGCCTCGAGCCATCGTTCGGTGCCCGTGCCCCATGGAAGTGGAAGATTGAGATTTGTCCCCGCACCCGCGGCTTCGCCTGTCTCGTCTGCAAATCCGATGTAATAGGGGTAGTCCTGTCTGGGATCGGCATGGATGGACGCCGTCAGCACTTCGGCGCGTTCGTAGAAGATATCCTGCGTGCCGTTGCCATGATGGTAGTCGATATCGAGCACGGCGACCCGCTGCGCGCCTTGCGTCAGGAAAGACTGGGCCGCGATGGCCGCGTTGTTGAGAAAGCAATAGCCGCCGAAGTAGTCGCGCCCGGCATGATGGCCCGGCGGACGGCACAGCGCGAAGGCCGAGGCTTCCCCATCCATGATATGCTGTGCACCCGTCAGGGCACAGTCGACAGCCGCCCGCGCCGCGGTCCACGTTCCGGCCAGTATGGGGCTGCTCATGTCGACCACGTATCGGCCGAGTTCGGCGCCTGGCCGCGCGGTTGCGATCTGTCGCGTGCGCCTCGGCGGCCACACATTCGGATAGGCCGGCGTCGGTCCGAACTCGCGCGTCCATGCATCCCACGCGATCTCCAGAAACCGGACCATGTCCGGATCATGCACGGCCGTGATCGCATCCGCGCCGAACGCGCGTGGAGGCACGATCGGGCCCAGGCCGGATTGCTCTATCGCAGCCCTGATGCGTTCGGCGCGCAGTGGGGTCTCGAAGGCTTCGACCCATTGTCCACGGTAGAACTCTGTTTCGACGCTTTGTGCGGCATGGTCTTCGGCGTAGATCGTGATCATCGTCAATTTGCGCCCTGCAGGGATGGCCGGTCGGCATTGGAGCGGAACCAGCCGCCCATGGCAGCCTCGTAAGCAAACGCGGCGTTAAACACGGACTGGTCCTCGAAGGTGCGTCCGACGATCTGGATTCCGGTCGGCACGCCGCTGGTCGCCCGCCCAGAAGGTACGGACAGGACAGGGCAGCGGCTCAGCATGTTGAACGGCCACGCCATCGTCCAGCCAAGGAGTGAATCGACAACCTGCCCGTTGATCACGATATCCGTTTCGATATCGAAATCCGCGGCCACGGCCGGCACCGCAAGGGTGGGGCAGATGAAGAGATCGAACCCTTCCATCATCGGCCCGAAATGCTGCCACATGCGACCTTCGACTGAAAGGGAGTTGAGGTAGTCGATTGTACCGACGTTCAGGGAGGCGCGTGCGAAGCGCCGCGTGTATGCGCACAAGGCATCTTCGCGATCGTCGAGATACTCGGCGAGCCAGGCGCCGAACAGCGCCTTGTGATGGGTCATGGCGGCCTCGTAGACATCCCATGTCCACGAAAGGTCGACTTCCTCGACCGTGGCGCCGAGAGACGCCAGAACCTCGATTGCGCGCAGCGTGTTGGCCCGGACCTCCGGGTCGATCTGCATGAACCCGAAATCGAGCGAGTAGGCGATCTTCCAGCCTTTGATCCCCGAGCGATCGGCGATCAACTCGAGCTTGGGCTTCAGCGTCGTGATGTCCTGCGGGTGCGGGCCTGCCAATACGTTCTGCATCAGCATGCAGTCTTCCACGCTGCGTGCCATCGGCCCAGGGTGATTGTAGTGATCCAGATTGAAAGGCGGTGTCGCCGGTACCCGGCCGTATGGCGGCTTGAAGCCGACCACGCCGCAAGCCGAGGCCGGAATGCGGATAGACCCGCCGATGTCCGACCCGGTGGCAAGTGGCGTCAGGCCAGCGGCCAGGGCTGCGCCAGCTCCGCCGGATGAGCCCCCGGGCGTGAATGCGGTGTTCCAGGGATTGCGCGTTATCCCCCACTGGCGCGAGTGACAGAACGGGGTGCATGAGAATTCCGGCGTAGTCGTGCGGGCATGAACGACCGATCCGGCATCCAGAAGCCGCGAGACGACAGGTGCGCTCGCGTCCGCCACGTGGTCCGCGAACAGAAGCGATCCATAGGTCGTCACCTTGCCCGCCATCATATTCTCGTCCTTGAGGGCGAGCGGAACTCCATCGAGTGGACCCGCCGCGCCCGAGCCGGACATATAGCGCTCCTCCGACAGGCGGGCTGCGGCAAGCGCCTCTTCGGGATAGGTAAAGCAGACGGCGTTGATATCGTTGCGGGTGTCTTCCACGCGGTCCAGGCAAGCCTGGACAACCTCGACCGGCGAGACCTCCCTTTTGCGGTACAAGCGCAACAATTCGACTGCACCAAGATAGCAGAGCGCCGTGTCGGTCATGGGGCCCGGATCCTTGCCTGGGAGAGGGGGAGGAAGCACACGGTAAACATTTCTCGATTGATCGGTCAATCAGTTTGTTGACAGGGTTCCGTTTCCGCGTATTGTCGTTGCAAGGGGGTGCTCGGCGGGATGTCGGGCACGCTTGCCAGGGGTTGACGACCATCATCCAAGCGGACTTCGAGAGGGCAGGCATATGACAGACTCGTATCGGCGCCAGATCGATAAACTGCATGACGACGTGCGCCGTGGGCGATTGTCGCGCCGCGATTTCATGATCCGCAGCGCTGCCATCGTCGGTGCTGGCGCACTGCCCGTGCTGCCTTTCGGTGCGCGCGCCGAAGAGCCGGCCTCCGGCGGTTTCATGAAGCTCGGCCTGCACAATGCCTCGCAGAACGACAGCCTCGATCCCGGTACCTGGTCGACCAGTTGGACGGGCGCGTCGTTCAATGGCGGGGTTTTCAACAACCTTGTCGAAATATTGCCCGACGGATCTGTCGCAGGCGATCTCGCGGAAAGCTGGGAACTGGATTCCGGGGCGAAGATCTGGCGCTTCAAGCTGCGGCCGGGGGTGGTTTTCCATAACGGCAAAAGCCTCGTTGCAGAGGATGTGCGCCAGTCCCTCCTGCATCACATGAAGCCGGATTCGACGTCTGGCGCACGGGCGATCGTCCAGCAGATCGAAACCATCAATGCGGATGGGCCCGAGACCGTCGTTATCACTCTGACCGAGGGGAATGCCGATCTTGCCTACCTTCTGTCGGACTATCACCTGTCCATCTACCCGGCCCTGGATGGCGGCGGCATCGACATGGAATCGGGTGTCGGAACGGGAGCGTTCCTTCTAGAAAGCTTCGAACCCGGCATCGCGACGCGACTGAAGCGCAATCCAAACTACCATAAGAACGGAAAGCCCTATCTCGACGAGGTCGAGTTCATCAATATTCCGGATGCGACCGCCCGGCTGAATGCGCTTCTGACGGGCGAGGTCGACTTCATCCAGGACCTCGACATTCGCAACGTGTCATTGGTGGAGCGATCCGGCGATTTCGCCATCGTGCGCACGCCTAGCCTGCGGCACTTTACCTTCGACATGGACACCCGCGTTGCGCCTTTCGACAACCCCGACGTACGGCTGGCGCTGAAATACGCCCTCGACCGACAGGACGTGATCGACAAGGTCTTCCTGGGCGAGGGGGCGATCGGCAACGACAACCCCGTCGCGTCCATCCAGAAATATCACCGGGACCTGCCGGCACGAGAGTTCAGCATCGCCAAGGCAAAAGACCATCTGGCGAAGGCCGGCGTCGATACGCTCCAGATCGACTTGTCGGTTGCCGAGAACGCCTTTGCGGGCGCGATCGAGGCGGCGACCCTGTACCAGGAACACGCGGCCCAGGCTGGCATCAACATCAACGTCGTCCGCGAGGCGGCGGATGGATACTGGGAAAATGTTTGGCGGAAGAAGCCCTTCTGTGCCGTGGACTATTTCGGACGGGCAACGGTCGACTGGCTTTTCGCGACAAGCTACGTCACCGGTGCGCCCTGGAATTCCGGCTGGTCGAATGCAGAGTTCGACGCCTTACACAAGGCGGCAAGGGCCGAAACGGACGAAGAAAAGCGCGGCGCCGATTATGGAAAGATGCAGGAGATCCTGCGGGACGACGGGAACGTCATCACCGTTGCCTTCGTCAGCTGGCGCGACGCCGTGTCTGACCGTGTCGGCTTCGGCGAAGTCGGCGGATTGATGCCCCTGGACAACATGCGTCTGTGCGAGCGCTGGTGGCTCAAGTCCTGATACGCGACATCACTCAAACCCGTCTCTTGCGACCGGAGGCTGCCATATGAGTAAACGGGATACGACCATTGCAGATCAGATCCTGTGCGCCTCGGCCGCGTTCCGGCCCACACGTCGCGCGCTTATCGTAGGGGCGGCCGCGGGCGCGGGTCTTGGCCTGCTACCTTCATTCACCTTTGCCGAGGATGGCCCCCGCCAGGGTGGGTCGCTGAAGTATGGTGTGAACGATGGTTCGCAGCAGGATACGCTGGAGCCGGGAAGCTGGAGCACGGTCATGTGCGGGGCCGCCTTCAACGGCGCGCTTTGCAATAATCTGGTCGAGATCCTTCCCGATGGCTCGCTTGCCGGAGACCTTGCTGTCAGTTGGGAAAGCAGCAGCGACGCGCGCCAATGGGTATTCACCCTGCGGCGGGACGTACGGTTCCACGATGGACGGCCTTTCACCGGCGTCGATGCCATGGAATCGCTTCGTCACCATATGGGCGAGGGCAGCACCTCGGGCGCACTCCCGATCGTCGGCCAGATCGATCGAATGGAACTGGAGGGGGACGACCGTCTCGTCGTCACCTTGAAAGACGGTAACGCCGACTTCCCCTATCTCCTCTCGGACTATCACCTGTCCATCTTTCCGGCCAGGGATGGGGGCGGGATCGACTGGGAAAGTGGAATAGGGACAGGCGCTTTCCGTCTGGAAAGTTTCGAGCCGGGCATGGCCGCCCGCCTGGTGCGCAATTCCGACTATCACAAGCCCGGCCTGCCATATTTCGATGCCGTGGAGTTCATCGCCATTCCGGATCGGAACGCGCGGCTCAATGCACTTTTGACCGGCGAGGTCGATGTCATAGAGGATGTCGATATTCGCAACATTGCGCTGATCGAGCGTAATCCGCAGTTCGTCATTCATCGCACACCGAGCCTGCGGCACCTGACCTTCGACATGAATACTTCCACCTCCCCCTTCGACAATCCGGCGGTCCGGCAGGCCATGAAGCTGGCCATGGATCGCGATGACATCATTGCGAAGGTCTTCCTGGGGGAGGCCGCTGTCGGTGACGACAACCCGGTCGCCGACATCATGAAACTCTGGAGCGCTACCCCGCCGCAGCACCGGTACGATCCGGAGGCTGCCCGCAAGCTTCTGGCCGACGCGGGTATCGAAGGACTGACCGTCGACCTGTCAGTGGCGGATTCAGCCTTTCCCGGGGCCATCGACGCGGCCGTCCTTTACCGCGAGCACGCCGCCAAGGCCGGCATCACGATCAACGTCGTCCAGGAAGCCGATGATGGGTATTGGGACAATGTCTGGCTGGTAAAGCCATTCAACGCGGCGGACTGGTATGGCCGAGCAACGCTCGACTGGCTCTTCGCAACCTCCTACACATCGAATGCCCCGTGGAACAATACCGGCTTCAGGAATACGCGCTTCGACGAGCTCCACGGCCTTGCCCATTCCGAACAGGATGAAGCGATACGTGCCGAACGGTACCGCGAGATGCAGCAGATCCTGCACGACGACGGCGGTGTGATTACGGTCGCCTTCGTATCCTGGCGACTGGCGATGAGCCGCGCGATCGGGCATGGCCAGACCGGAGGAATCCTTCCGGCGGACAATCATCGGTGTTCGGAACGCTGGTGGCGTATTGACGCCTGAACCGCAAACCCCCGACAGCCAAGTTTGTGGCACGTTCTATCCACACGGTAGCCGCCGGAGACCGCGCGCATGACCCGAACGTCACATCCGATCCTGTCCATGGTTGTCAGCCGGATCGGCCTGGGAGCCTTGAGCCTCCTGATCGTATCGCTCATCATTTTCTTTTCGGTCAGCCTGCTACCGGGAAGCTACGCATCCGCGATCCTGGGACAGAACGCGACGCCGGCCGCCGTGCAGGCGATGGAACTCAAACTTGGCCTAGACCAGCCCGCGCTATGGCGGTACGTCGGCTGGCTCGGCGGCGCCGTCAGCGGCGATATGGGTACGTCCTTCGCAGGACGCCCGGTGATGGCGGTGCTCGGGCCGCGCCTTGCCAACACCCTGACGCTGGCAACGATCACCGCTTTGATAGCGGTTCCCCTGGCGATCGTACTCGGTATCGTCTGTGTCAGGTTCCGAGGCCGCTTCATCGACCGCTTCCTGTCGACCACGACCCTGGCTTCGATCTCCCTGCCGGAGTTCTTCGTTGCCTACATTGTCATGATGCTCTTCGCCGTGAAGCTGAACTGGTTCCCATCCATGGCGGGCATCCGGAACGGCATGGACTTCGGCGAGCAGCTCTATCGCATGATACTGCCCATCCTGACGCTCCTGCTCGTCATCCTGGCGCATATGGTGCGCAACACGCGGGCGGCCATTCTTTCGGTTATGGCCAGTCCATACATCGAGATGGCGCGCCTTAAAGGGGAACCGGAGCGCAGGGTCATCCTGCGTGAAGCGCTTCCAAATGCCGTCGGACCCATAGCCAGCGTTGTAGCGCTGAACCTCGCGTACCTGATTTCCGGTGTCGTCGTCATCGAAGTTGTTTTCGTCTATCCGGGTGTCGGACAAGCCATGATCGACGCGGTCCGCAATCGAGACGTACCCGTCATCCAGGCATGCGCGCTCATTTTCGCGGTGGCGTATATCGGGTTCAATCTCATTGCTGACATCATATCGATCGTCAGCAATCCGCGTCTCCTGCATCCACGATGAGGAAGGTCATGGAACAGAGCATCGCCCCATCGATCGCCCATCCCGGCCTTCGCCTTCGTGCCTGGATGCTGCTTCGATCGGCACCCCTGACGGCCAAGTTCGGCATGGTGGTCGTCGCGCTCTATGCCTTCGTGGCCATCTTCGCGTCGGGGCTCGCGCCCTATGGCGAAGTGGAGGTCGTGTCTCGCGTGCCGTTCGAGGCGTGGAGCTCCGCCCACTGGCTCGGAACCGACCAGCTTGGCCGGGACTACCTTTCGCGCCTCATCTTCGGCGCGCGCAACTCCATCTCGATCGCTCTGGTCACCACCATCATTTCATTTTCGATCGGCTGCCTGCTCGGCGTATTCTCGGCGCTGGTGGGCGGCGTGATCGACCAGATCATCTCGCGTATCGTCGATGCGGTCATGTCGGTACCGGACCTCATCTTCATATTGATGATCCTGTCGATCTTCGGTTCTTCCATTCCGAACCTGATCCTCATCATCTCGGTTCTGACGTCGACGAGATTCTATCGGATCTCGCGAGCAGCGGCACTGAACGTCGCCAATCTCGATTTCGTCGAAGCGTCGCGCGCCCGCGGCGAAAGCCTTGTCTGGGTATCGATCCATGAGATCGTTCCCAATATCCTTCCGCTGCTTCTGTCCGAGCTGGGGATGCGGTTCTGCTTCATCTTCCTCTCCATTGCGGCGCTGTCCTTTCTGGGGGTCGGCATCCAGCCGCCCCTGGCGGAGTGGGGGTCGATGGTTCGTGACAATGCCGCGCTCATCAACATGGGGGACATCACGCCCCTCATCCCGGCAGCGGCGATCGCCCTTCTGGCGATTGCGGTCAATTTCGTGGTGGATTGGATGCTGCATCGCGCCAGCGGTCTGACCGAGGAAAGCTGAGACCATGACGCACACAGCACCACAAACGGACCGTAAGCCCGTCATCGAAATTTCGGATCTGCGCATCGAGGCATGCGCGAACGAGTCTTGGTTGCCGATTGTCAAGGGCGTGAGCTTCAGGGTCTGCCCCGGCGAGGTGCTGGGCCTTGTCGGCGAGTCCGGAGCCGGAAAGTCGACCATTGGGCTGTCTGCCCTCGGTTATCTTAGGCCGGGCGCAAGAGTGACGTCGGGCTCGGTGCGGTTGGCAGGCGTGGACCTGCTTGCCATTCCCGAGGACGCCAGGCGGAAGCTGCGGGGAACCACCGTAGCCTACATCGCGCAAAGCGCTCAGGCCGCGTTCAACCCCGCCCACCGCCTCATGCAGCAGGTGATCTCGGCGGCCGTGGATCGCGGCGGCATGAAGCGGTCCGTTGCGGAGGCGCGCGCCGTCGCCCTGTTCAGGGCGTTGCAGCTTCCGAACCCCGAAACCTTCGGCACGCGCTATCCGCACCAGGTATCCGGCGGCCAGCTGCAGCGCGCAATGGTTGCCATGGCGATGATCTGCAACCCGGCATTGATCGTTTTCGACGAACCGACGACCGCACTGGACGTCACCACCCAGGTCGAGGTGTTGATCTCGATCCGGAAGGTCATCGAAGAGTTCCACGTCGCTGCCATATACATCACGCACGATCTTGCAGTGGTTGCGCAGATCGCTAATCGCGTTGCCGTGCTGCGCTTCGGCGAAGTCGTTGAAGAGGGGCCGATACGGCAGATCATGGATGCGCCGGCGCACCCCTACACAAGAAGCTTGTGGGCGGTGCACGAAATGTCCCCCGCCAGCCAGCCGCCGGACGAACGCCAAGCCGAGCCGATCCTGTCCATCCAGTCGTTGACCGCGCATTACGGAAAATTCGAAGTGCTGGCGGATATCAACTTCGATATCCGGCGCGGGGAAACCGTCGCGATCGTCGGCGAGTCAGGCTCTGGCAAATCGACACTCGGCCGCGTCGTTACGGGGCTGAAGGAACCGTCCACCGGTAGATGTGTCTTCGACGGTGCGATTCTGCCCCCGACGATGGCCGGAAGGCCCCTCGGCCTCAAGCGCCGGATTCAGCTTATCTACCAGTCCGCCGATACCGCCCTCAACCCGCGCACGACCGTGCGTCAGATCATCGGGCGCCCCGTCCAGCTGTACCATGGGCTCACCGGTGCCAAGCGCGATACGCGGGTGGTGGAACTGCTGAGACTCGTGGAGCTGAACGAAACCCATCTGGATCGTTTGCCGGGGCAGCTTTCAGGGGGGCAAAAGCAACGCGTCGCAATCGCCCGTGCGCTGGCGGCGGACCCCGAACTGATCGTCTGCGATGAGATCACTTCGGCTCTGGATAAGGTGGTCCAGGCCGATGTCCTGCGGATGCTGGTGGACCTGCAGCGCAAGCTCGGCGTTTCCTATCTGTTCATCACGCATGATATCGAAGTGGTACGCGCGATTGCCGATCGCGTCGTCGTGATGCAGGAAGGGCGTATCGTACAGCAGGGGCCCACGGGCGCGGTATTCACGCCGCCGCAGGCGCCCTACACGGAAAAACTGCTGGCATCGGTACCGGATATGTCGGTCGGCTGGCTGGATTCCCTTATTCAAGCGCGGTTGAACCGCGCAGCTCGGCCAGAACCACGGCCGATTGCGGACTGATCGGGTCGGGCTGAAGCGGACGTACGCCCCTGATCATGTCGGCCGCCTTTTCGGCAATCATGATAACCGTAGCGTTAAGGTTGGCGCCGACGATATTCGGCATGACCGACGCGTCTACAATGCGTAGCCCGCCGACGCCGATGACCCGTAATTCCGGATCCACGACGGCTTGCTCGCCAGTGCCCATCCTGCAGGTGCAACTCGGGTGGAATTCCGTCGCAAGATGCGCCCGCAGGGCATCGTCGATCTGCTGATCGCTGGACAGTCCGGCGCCGGGCAGGTCTTCCTGTGTTCCCAGCCGCTGCATGGCGGGCTGGTTTACGATCTCGCGCGTGATGCGCACCCCATTGCGCAGCGCGATCAGGTCGCGAGGGTCGGACAGGAAGTTGAAGTCGATGACGGGCGCGTCCTGTACCGAGCCGCTGCGTAGTGTGACACTGCCGGTGCTATGCTGGCGTGTCTGGGACATATGCAGCGAAAAACCGTTCGACAGGGAGAAGCGTCCATCCGGGCGCGTATCGATCTTCATCGGTCCAAGATGATAGTGAACGCCCGGAAGCCGTGCGCCCGGCGTAACGCAAGCGAAACCGCCAACCTCCCAGATGTTCGATGCGGCCGGGCCGCTTTGATCGATCAGCCATTGCAGGCCGACGCGAAGTTTGCCGGCCGGCGTTCCCATCCAGGCATGGGATACGTTTTCGGTGCACTGGAACGACAATCCCAGATTGAGATGGTCCTGCAGGTTCCGGCCCACGAAGGGACTGTCGGCCACGACGGGTATGCGGTGGCGGCGCAGGTCCTGCGCCGGGCCGATGCCGGAAAGCATCAGCAGCTGCGGGGAATGGATGGCGCCCCCGCACAGGATCACCTCGCGATCGGCATGGACGGTGACCAGTTCTCCGCCTCGCTGGTAGGTCACGCCGACCGCCTGACCGGAAACGACGTTCACCTTGTGTGTGAGCGAATTCGTACGGACCGTCAGGTTGGCGCGGCTCATGGCCGGGTGCAGATATGCGACGGCGGCACTGCAGCGACGTCCGCCAATCTTCGTCGCATCCATGCGGCCGAAGCCGACTGCATCCGGTCCGTTCAGGTCGTCGACGATGCGGTGGCCGGCCGAAGCCGCGGCTTCCTGGAAACGATCGAAGATCGTTGATTGCAAGCGGCCCTGCTGGACGTGGAGGGGCCCATTGCCACCGCGATGCAGTGACGGCCCCCTGTCGCTGGTTTCCGACTTGCGAAAGTACGGCAGGCAGTTTGCATAGCCCCACTCCGTCAGCCCCTCTGCAGCCCAGCCATCGTAATCCGCCGGATGACCGCGCAGGTAGACCAGCGAGTTGACCGATGACGATCCGCCAAGGGTCCGACCGCGGGGCACGGGAATCCTTCGATGATTCAGTTCGGCCTGCGGCTCGCTTTCGAAGCGCCAGGTCCATTTGGGATTGTGATAGACCCTGTAGACCCCAGCCGGAATTTTCATCATCAAGCCACTATCCGGCGGTCCGGCTTCCAACAACAACACCGTCGTATCGAGGTTCTCGGTAAGTCGGGCGGCCAGCACGCACCCGGCCGATCCACCCCCGACAATGATGTAGTCGAAGCGGCCGACGAGCTTCTCGGTTCGAGCACGCATGAGCAAACCTTCCGCGCTCCAGCGGGTGGATGCGCTCTGATCAGGACGCATCGGGCCGCGAAATCGAGATCATCGATCATAGATCCGTACTGACTGATTGAACAGTCAAAAATAAACGCCGGCCGCAGCTTGCCTTGGCTGACCGCCGCAGGGTCGGCATCTGGCTGCGCCAAAGCCCCACATTGAAAGGCAGGAAGTGGTAGCGGAGGAGGGACTTGAACCCCCGACACGCGGATTATGATTCCGCTGCTCTAACCAACTGAGCTACTCCGCCACGCAGGGCCAAAGGCCCGTAGCAAACCGCCGGACGCTTGCGTCGACGGTGGCGCGATATAGGAAAAGCGCCGCGATCCTGTCAAGCGGTTCGCGGCGCGAATATCACTCGGAACGAAGATAGGGCTCGACCGGGCCCGTCAACTTCATCGTCAGCGGCTTTCCACGCCGGTCGACCGACTTGCCGAGGCTGACGCGCACCCAGCCCTCGCTGACGCAATACTCTTCCACATTGGTCTTCTCTTCTCCCTTGAAGCGAATCCCTATGCCCTTCTGAAGCAGCTCCTCATCGTAGTAGGGGCTGTCGGGATCCACGGACAGGCGATCCGGCATATCGGACATTGAAAAATCCTTCGTTCCGTCGGTTGCATATCGCGCCAATAGACCATTTGGCGCTCCTGCGAAACCGCCGAGCCACAACCCGTGCGGCGGCGGGCCGCCATTGACTTAGCCCCACCCGTACGGCACACAGCCGGGATGCTATTGGTCAGGCCAATTGTCTGACATCGCCATGGGATGGAAAGCATGAGCACCGCCGCACGCGCCGCCAAGATCTTTGCACCGGAAGACCTGCGTTTCGTAGACGAGACGTTGCAGCCTGTCGCGCCCGGCATGGTGCGCGTTGCCTTCGGAGCCGGCGGCATCTGCGGTTCCGACATGCACTACTTTCGCCATGCCCGCACGGGCGATTTCGTGGTGACGTCTCCGTTGACCCTCGGCCACGAAGTGGCGGGCACGATCTCGGCGCTCGGGGAGGGGGTTTCCGGCCTCGCCGTCGGCGACCGCGTGGCCGTGAACCCATCGCGCTGGTGCGGCCATTGCAAGCCCTGCCGCGAGGGCCGGGAGAACCTGTGCGAGAACATCTACTTCATGGGCTCGGCTTCCAAGACGCCCCATATGGCGGGCGGATTTGCAACCGAGTTCGACGCCATTCCGGCGCAATGCGTGAAGATACCGGACAGCCTGCCCATGGAGGCGGCCGCCCTTGCCGAGCCGCTGTCCGTCTGTCTGCATGCCGTGTCGCGCGCAGGCGACATGACCGGCCGGTATGCCCTGGTCATGGGCGCCGGCCCCATCGGACTGCTGACCGCCATGGTGGCCCGGCACAAGGGCGCTTCGCAGGTGGCCATGGCTGACATCGCCGCCGGGCCGCTGGCTTTCGGCCAGAAGCTCGGGTTTTCCCCCGTCGTGGATGTATCGAAGCAGGATCTGGCCGAGGGATTGGGCACACCGCCGGACGTGGTATTCGAGGCGACTGGCTCGCCGGCCGGCCTGAATGCGGCAATCAAGGCCGTGCGACGGGGCGGTACGATCGTGCAGATCGGCAACCTCGCCGCCGGCGAGCTGCCCGTTCTGGCCAATTCCGTCATGTCCAAGGAAATCGACCTTCTCGGGTCTTTCCGCTTCGGCAACGTGTTCGAGGAAGCCGTCGAGCTGATCGCTTCCGGTACCATCGACGTGACCACGCTGATTACGGCACGTCGCCCCTTGCCCGATGTCGTGGAGGCATTCCGCCTGGCACTGGATCGCTCGCAGAGCGTCAAGGTGATCCTGACCGCCGCCTGACGCAGCGCAGCCCACAGCCGACACAGGATGATCGACCCCGCATGACCGAACGCCTCTCCGACGCCACTCTTGCGGCCCTCGAACCGGGGATCGCGCGCCCTGCCTACGACCGCGGCTCGCTGCGGCACGGGATCGTGCATCTCGGCGTCGGGGCGTTCCACCGCGCGCACCAGGCCGTCTATACGGAAGCCGTGCTGAACTCCGGCGATACCGGATGGGGCATCGTCGGTGTATCCCTGCGCTCGCCCGATACGCGCGACGCGCTGACACCGCAGGACGGCCTGTATACCGTGGCCGTGCGCGACGCCACCGGCGAGAGCCTGCAGGTCGTGGGGGCGATCACGTCGCTCCTGGTCGCTCCCGAGTCGCCCGCCGCCGTCCTCGACGCCCTGACGGCGCCCGATACAAGGATCGTCAGCCTGACGGTGACCGAAAAGGGATACTGCCACAAACCGGCGACCGGCGAACTCGACGAGGCCAATGCCGATATCGTGCATGACCTGGCCGCGCCCGCAACGCCGAAAAGCGCCATCGGCTACCTGGTCGAGGCGATCGCCCGCCGGCGCGCTGCCGGGCTGGCGCCCTTCACTGTGCTGTCTTGCGACAATCTCCCGTCCAACGGCGAGACGGTGCGCCGTGTCGTAACGCGTTTCGCCGAGATGCGCGACCCGGACCTGGCCGCCTATATCGGCGGGGCGGTGACATTTCCGTCGACCATGGTCGACAGGATCGTTCCGGCCACCACCGACGCCGACCGCCAGACCGTGGCCGACGCGCTCGGACTGGTGGATGCGTGGCCGATCGCCACCGAGCCGTTCAGCCAATGGGTCGTGGAAGATCGCTTCGCCAGCGGCCGGCCGGCCTGGGAAGACGCCGGCGTGACCTTCGTCGACGACGTCGAGCCCTTCGAACTGATGAAGCTGCGGCTTCTGAACGGCAGTCACTCCACCCTTGCCTACCTTGGCTACCTCGCCGGGCACGAGACCGTGCACGCCACGATGATGGCGCCCGGTTTCGACGCGCTGGTGCGCGGACTGATGGAGGAAGAGGCGATCCCGACGCTTCCCCCGATCGCCGGATTCGACATGCGCGCCTATGGCGGCGAACTGCGCGACCGGTTCCGCAATCCGGCCCTGAAACATCGAACCTGGCAGATCGCGATGGACGGATCGCAGAAGATCCCGCAGCGGCTGCTGAACACGATCCGCGCCTGCCGTGCGTCAGGCCTTGGCCATGAGCGCCTGTCGCTCGGCGTGGCTGCCTGGATGCGCTACGTAACGGGCACCGACGAAGAGGGACGCCCCATCGACGTCCGCGATCCGATGGCAGAGCGCATCAAGGCCGGGCTTGCCGGAAAGTCGTCGGCCGACGAAGTGGCAAAAGCCCTTTTCGGCCTGGGCATCTTCGGCGACGACCTGCCTGCGGACAGCGGTTTCGTGGATAGCCTGACCGCGCAGCTGAAGCGGCTGATGGGCGAGGGCGCGGCAAGGGTGGCGGCAGGCTTCGGCTGATCTCACGTACCCAGGAGCAGAGCGCCGCGGCGCTCGCGCCGCAGGAAGCGCCCCGTCATCAAGGCGGCGGAAGCGGCCAGGCCGATGGCCAGGCCCCACCAGATGCCGATGCCGCCCCAGCCGGCTGCGAAGGCCAGCGTATAAGCCGTCGGCATGCCGATGCCCCAATAGCTGAAGATGGCGATGAGCATCGGCACCCGCGTGTCGCGCAGCCCGCGCAAGGCGCCGCTGGACAAGACCTGGACCGTATCGACGAGCTGGAAGGCCGCTGCCACGGCCACGAAGGGCACCGCATAGGCAAGCACCTCGGCGGAGCGCGGGTCCCCCTCGTTGAGATAGAGCCCGATCAGAGCATAGGGCAGCGTCCAGAAGGTCAGGGCTGCAAGGGATGCCGCCGCCACACCGACGCCGACCGCGGTGCGCGCCGCGCGGGAGATTCCGGCCGCGTCGCGCCGGCCATAGGCCCGACCCACGCGTACGGTGGCGGCGCCGGCAAGGCCCAGCGGCACCATGAAGGCGATGCTGGCAAGTTGCAGTGCAATGCCGTGCGCCGCCAGTTGCAGCGGTCCGAACCAGCCCATCATGATCGACGTGGCGGTGAAAAGGCCGACTTCCGCAACGATGGTGGCGCCGATGGGCCAGCCAAGCCGGAGCACCTCGCGGAACGCCGGCCAATCCGGCCGCAGGAACCGGACGAAGAGCTCGTAGCCGCGCAGCAGCGGATGGCGCGCGCAATACAGCGACAGGAAAAGCGCAACGGCGCCGACGGCGATCAGCGTGGCAAGCCCAGACCCGGCCATGCCCATGGCGGGCAGGCCCAAATGGCCGAAAATCAGGACGTAGTTGAGTATGGCGTTGACGACGACGCCGATAACGAGCGCAACGAGCACGATGCGCGGACGCTCGATCGCGCTGAGAAACGAGCGCAGCACCATGACGAACAGTTGCAGGACGAGCGACCACTGCAGCACGCGCATGTACTGGCCGGCCAGAGCGGCGATGTCGGGCTGCTGCCCGAGTGCCTTCAGGACCGGCTCGGCGAACCACAGGGGAACCATGAACACGGCGGAATAGGCCAGTATGGCCCACAGCCCCATGCGTACAGACCGGCGGATGCCTCGCGTATCGCTCGCGCCGGCCGCGTTGGCTGCCAGCGGCATCACCGCGTAGGCGAGGCCCGAGCCGAACATCCAGACCACGAAAAACATCTGCCAGCCCAGCACGGCCGCGGCCAGTTCCAGCGGGCCGAGCCAGCCGAGCATCACCGTGTTGGTGACGTTCATGCCGACCTGCGCGAGCTGCGCGCCGATCAGCGGCAGGCCGAGTGCAAGCGTCGATTTCAGGTGAAAGGCCCACGGGCCGCCATTCGTGCGGCTCGCATCCGGGGCATCGGCGGACATGATGGGCGTTTCCTCAGATTTTCTTTACCGCATTATGGCGGTTTTACTGTGGTGGTTAGCGCATTGGATTCGGCTTGCGCAAGCCTTTCGCAAGATCGACAGGCGTCGGAAGGAACAACCATGGATGAGAGGTGGGCCGTCGGCCTGATGACCGGGACGGCACTTGACGGCAACGTTGACGTGGCCCTTCTGAAAACCGATGGGGACGACATCCTGGCGCTCGGGGCGCAGGCGCTGGAGCCTTATCCCGCCGAGGTCACCCGACTTTTGCGACAGGCGATGGCAGAGGCCGCGGCCTGGAACTTCACGGGGCCGGAGCCCGCCATCTTCCGCGAGGCGGAAGAGGCGCTGACACGAGCCCAGGCGGCGGCGGTGATGGCCGTTCTCGGGCGCGAAAGCATCGATCCGGCAAAGGTCTCGGTGATCGGCTTTCACGGGCAGACGGTGCTGCATCGCGCCGCAACGTCCGCCCGGATCGGGGCGAGCCGGCAGTTGGGCGATGGCATGCTGATGGCCCGGTTGACCGGCATAGCGACCGTCAACGATTTCCGGGGCGCGGATATTGCGGCTGGCGGGCAGGGGGCCCCTCTGGCACCGGTGTACCACCGTGCGCTGCTGCGCCATATCGGGGCGGGTTCGGGCAGCGCGCTGCTCAACCTCGGAGGCGTCGGCAACATCACCTGGTGTGCGCCGGAAGGGACGTTGCATGCTTTCGATACCGGGCCGGCCAATGCCCCGCTGGACGACTGGATATCGGGCCATACCGGCCAGACGATGGACCGGGATGGCGCCATCGCCGCCGCCGGCATCGTCGACGAAAGGCGCCTGGCGCGGCTTGCCGCCCACCCCTATCTGTCCGCGCCCTATCCGAAGTCTCTCGACAGGAACGATTTTACATCGGCGCTCGCGGAAGGGCTGTCGCTCGCGGATGGCGCCGCCCTGCTATCGGCATTCCCCGCCGCATGCGTTGCCGCCGCGCTGAAGCTCCTGCCCGGGCGGGTGGAGAGGATCGTCGTCTCCGGCGGCGGCCGGAAGAACCCCGTCATCATGCGTGAGATCGCATCGCGATGCGGCGTCGAAGCAGTCGATGCCGACGCGGTCGGCCTGCGCGGCGATGCCGTGGAGGCGGAGTGCTTCGCGCTGCTGGCCGTCCGCAGCCTGCGCGGCCTTCCGTTGAGTTTTCCCGGCACGACCGGTGTTCCGCATCCGATGACAGGGGGCGTCCTGTCCCGCCCCTGATGGAGTGTCTTTCGGCCTGGATGGCATCCTTCCCGCCCGTTCCGCGTTCAAAGTCTGGAACGGTTACAGGGAAGGACGACATCGGCCATGAAACTGACGGTCAATGGCAGCGACTATGCGCTGGACGTCGACATACGGACGTCTCTTCTCGATGCGCTGCGGGATCACCTTGCGCTGACAGGTACGAAGAAGGGGTGCGACCATGGGCAGTGCGGCGCCTGTACGGTGCTGGTCAACGGCCGCCGCATCAATTCCTGCCTGACGCTCGCCGTCATGCACGAGGACGACGAGATCGTCACGATCGAGGGGCTGGGGATGCCCGGCGACCTCCATCCGATGCAGGAAAGCTTCCTGAAGCATGACGGCTTCCAGTGCGGCTACTGCACGCCTGGCCAGATCATCTCCGCCGTCGGCATGCTGGGCGAGGTCAAGGATGGCTGGCCGAGCCACGCGACGGAGTTTCTCGACGGCGGGGCGGAACTGAGCGACGCCGAGATTTCCGAGCGGATGAGCGGCAATATCTGCCGCTGCTCCTGCTACCCCAACATCGTCGATGCGATCCGTGATGCAGCGGCGAAGGTGGAGTCATGAGGCGCTTCGACTACATCCGGGAAACCGAACCCGTCGCCGCCGCGCTGGCAGCCTCTGTGGCCGGCGCGCGGTTCATCGCCGGGGGCACCAATCTTCTGGACCTGATGAAGCTTCAGGTCGAGACGCCGGAGACGCTCGTCGACATTTCGCGCCTGCCGCTGAAGGACATCGAGCCGGATGCGGACGGCGGATTACGCATCGGGGCGCTGGTCCCAAACAGCGATCTTGCCGCCCACCCGGCGATCCGCCGCGACTTCCCTGTTTTGTCGCGCGCGCTTCTGGCCGGCGCGTCCGGGCAGCTGCGTAACAAGGCAACGACCGGGGGCAACCTGCTGCAGCGCACCCGGTGCGGATATTTCTACGAGACGAGCGCCGCCTGCAACAAGCGCGAGCCCGGCAGCGGCTGCGATGCCATGCAGGGCTTCAACCGCATGATGGCGGTTCTGGGCGCTTCGGATCGGTGTATCGCTGCCAACCCGTCCGATATGGCCGTCGCGATGCGCGCCCTGGATGCCGAAGTGGAGACACTGGACGCGCAAGGCGGCACACGGCGTATCCCGCTGCATGCGTTCCATCGTCAGCCCGGAGATACGCCGCATATCGAGACGACCCTCGAGCCCGGCGAACTGATTACCGCCGTCGTGCTGCCGCCGCCCCCGTCCGGCCGACACGTGTATCGCAAGGTACGCGACCGTGCTTCCTACGCTTTCGCCCTCGTCTCCGTGGCTGCCATCGTTGCCGTGGAGGATGGGCGGATCACGTCTGCGCGCCTTGCATTCGGCGGCATCGGCACGGTGCCGTGGCGATCCCGCGCCGTGGAAGAGGCATTGGCCGGAGAGCGTCCGGAGCGAGCCCTGTTCCTGACGGCCGCAGATATCCTGCTGCGGGATGCGGTGGGCCACGGCGACAATGATTTCAAGATCGATCTGGCGCGCCGCACACTGGTTGCCGTGCTGGAGGAGACGACAGGGGGCAAGCCCGCATGAGTGCCATCAAGACAAGCTACAGGATGGATGAGCCGGCAGACGAGACGCGGCTGGACAAAGGCGCGGTGTCGGTGATCGGCAAGCCGGTCGACAGATACGAAGGCCAACTCAAGGTCAGCGGTCAGGCGCCTTACGCTTACGAGCAGATGAAGGACAGGTCGTCCGACTTCGCCTACGGCTTCCTCGTGCTGTCGACACGGGGCGTCGGCAATATCGCGCGCTTGGATGTCGACGCGGCGATGGCTGCGCCGGACGTGTTGCATGTCGTGACAGACCCGCGCGGCGTCCGGGCCGCTGCCGACCCGAACGACAAGAAGCCTGCGCTGATCGCCGGCAAGGTGGCCTATTATGGGCAGCCCATCTGCCTCGTCGTGGCTGAAACCTTCGAAGCGGCGCGGGACGCCGCGAAACTGGTGCGGGTTGACTATGAGCCGACAGCCGGTCGCTACGATCTTCTGGAAGGGCTCTCCGAGGCATTCGACCCGGGCGACGGGGCCATGCCGTCAACTGTGGAGAAAGGCGACTTCGAGGCCGCCTTCGCCCAGGCCGAGGTAACGCTGGACGAAACCTATACCACCCCCGCCCAGAGCCATGCCGCCATGGAGCCCCACGCGGCCATCGCCGAATGGGATGGCGACAGCCTTACCGTTCATGGATGCTACCAGCTCGTATCCACGAATGTCGGCCAGTTGGCCGCGGCTCTCGGAATCGGCAAGGACAAGGTGCGTTTGATAGCGCCCTTTATCGGCGGCGGATTCGGCGGCAAGCTCGGAATCGGGCCGGAAGCCGTTTTCGCGGCACTTGCCGCCAGGGAAGTCGGGCGGCCGGTCAAGATCGCGCTGACGCGGCAGCAGGTTTTCCAGACGACGAGCCGACGCACCGATACGGTCCAGCGTATGCGTATCGGCGCCACGCGGGACGGTCGGATCACGGCGATCGGGCACGATACCGTCTCCGGCAATACCGAGGGCGATTCCTTCTTCGAACCGGCCGGCATATCGACGGTGTTCCTGTACAGTGGCGAAAACCGCCGCATCACCCATCGCAAGGTGAATGTAAACGTTCTACTGGCCTCATCCATGCGGGCGCCAGGAGAAGCCGTCGGCATGTTGGCGCTGGAAAACGCCATGGACGAAATGGCCGAGAAGCTCGGCCTCGATCCGATCGAATTTCGCAAGCGCAACGAACCGGAGATCGATCCGCAGGATGGGCTGCCCTTCTCGTCGCGGCGGCTGGTGGATTGCATGGACGAGGGCGCCCGCCTGTTCGGATGGGACGCACGCCCGAAGACACCCGGCAGCCGGCGCGAGGGCGACTGGCTCGTGGGCATCGGCATGGCGGCAGCCTCGCGCAAGAACCTGCTCATGCCCGCAAGCGCGCGGTTGACGCTGACCACGGACGGCAGGGTGCGTATCGAAACCGACATGACGGATATCGGCACCGGCACCTATACGATCCTGTCGCAGATTGCCGCCGACATGCTGGGAGTGGATTTGTCGGACGTCACCGTCGTACTGGGCGATTCCAGTCTGCCGCAGGGGCCAGGCTCGGGTGGCTCATGGGGGGCAAGTTCGTCCGGGTCCGCCGTCTATACGGCCTGCGAGGCCGTGATTGCGGCGCTTGCAGAGCGCATGGGCGTTGCGCCAGGAGACATTACACTGGCCGACGGCAGTGCCATCGCCGCCAACAGGCAGGTGAAATTGTCGGCCCTGGTCGGGCTGGAGGATCTTATCGTGGAAGCGACCTTCAAGCCCGGCAAGGCTTTCAAATCAACGCATCAGGCCAGTTACGGTGCGCATTTCTGCGAAGTCGCGGTGAATGCGATCACCGGTGAAACTCGCGTCCGCCGCCTGCTGACGGTGGGCGCAGCCGGCCGGATCCTCAATGAAAAAACGGCGCGCTCCCAGTGTTTCGGCGGCCAGATTTTCGGTATCGGCACGGCGCTCACGGAAGAGCTCGTCATCGATCCGCGCAGCGGGCTCATGGTCAACCACGATCTAGCTGAATACCATGTCCCCGTGAATGCAGACGTGCCGCAATTGGAGGTCGTCCTGCTGCCGGAGCTCGATCGGTATGCCAGCCCGCTGGCGTCCAAAGGCATCGGCGAACTGGCGATCAGCGGTGTCGGAGCCGCCGTGACGAACGCCATATACAATGCATGCGGCATACGTGTTCGGGACTATCCAATGACATTGGACAAAGTCTTGAAAGGGCTGCCGGCCCTTGCTTCATAAGGGGTCTCGGCCTGAGGCGCGGTGGCCTTCGACAAGGCGGCCTCGATCGCCTCGGGCATCGATTTGCGAACGGACAGGGCCGCCGTCAGGGCGCCGACAAAATTGTTGCTCACGGAGCGCTCGTTCATGTCTTCGCCACGGGGAGACAGAAAGCGCTGCGCGGGCGATTCGCCTTCCGCATAGAGCGCGCCTTCGCGGCCGTCCGTTGCAACCACCGCAAACGACGCCCAATAGGCAAGCGCGCCGACCATCTCCGTCGTCGTCTGGCAATCGCCCAGCATCTCCTGCCCGAGAAGGCCGACCGCCTTCTGCAGCTCGACCTGCCGGAGGATCAGGATATCGGTTCTGCCCAGCACCGCATGCAGTTCGGGCATCGCGAAGATGGCCGGCATGCAGGACAGATTGAAGACGACATGGGCGCCGGCGTCGCGCGCCGCCCGTGCCACCTTCATGAGATGCGCAAAGGGGATTTCGACGTTCAGGACGACAATGGCACCGCATTCGAGCCCGAGGTCGCCGTCTTCGGCCGGATGGGCGGACAGAAGCTCGATGGATGCGGGGAGGCCATCGACGGTCGGCCTGGCGCGCGATTCATCCAGGACGACCAGCCGCACGCGGTTGCCCCCACCGGCCGCGGCCCTGATCTGCTCGCTGACCGCGCTTCCCGACATGCCGGCACCCAGGCCTTCGACATCGCCCGCAGTTCCGAAAAAGATCAGCATGTTCCCTCACTCAACAGGCTGATTGAACAGCAGCCCTTTTGGAGGAGAATTGCCGTTAACCGCGATCCGTCAAGTTCGGAGAACGCATTGAGACGACTTCGGTTACAATAATTTTAAGTTGCGTTGTTTATGTCGCAAGGAAACTATCGACGGATTGGCGCCGGATCAGCGCCGGAAACGGCCGCGGTCGATCTCGCGCTGGCGAATCTCCAGGTCGGCAAGGGACGTCGCTTCGTTCAGGTAGCTTTCTTCGATGTCGCCGGTACGCACGACCAGGCGGCGCAGATGATGACGCAATTTCATGGCTTTCTCCTTATGCTGTCGATGGAAGGTATGGGCCACAGGCTCTTGCTGCAATGCAGCATCGCGCATGGCTGGCATGCGATGCACGACAGGGTGATCGAGAGGCGCCAAGGGCACGAAATCTCTTGCAATGCACCATTTTTACATTCATATATGAATGTAATTATTGGAGCCCGGATGAGACGTACCAAACAGGAAGCGGCGGAAACCCGCGAGACGATCCTCGACGCCGCGGAAGCGGTATTCTTCAAGAGGGGCGTCAGCCAGACGAGCCTCAACCAGATCGCGGCCGCCGCCGGTGTTACGCGGGGTGCGATCTACTGGCATTTCTCGAACAAATCCGATCTGTTTCGCGCGATGTGCGACCGCGCCCATCTGCCGCAGGAGGAATTCTTCCGGGCACAGGCATTGATGGAGTCTCCCTCGCCATTGACGCACCTTCGGGACTTTACCGTCGAGACGTTCAAGCGCTTCCAGGAAGATGAGCGGGCCAAGCGGGTTTTCACTATCATCCTCCTGCGCTGCGAGTATGTCGGCGAGATGGAAGAGGCGCTATGGGACCACAGGCAGGGCCGGGAGGTCATGCGTGCCAATGTGGAGGCGATCTTCGAGCGGGCGGCGGCCTCCGGCCAGCTCGGCCCGGCCTGGACGCCCGAGGCGGCCACCAACGCTTACCTATGCATGCTCGTCGGCCTGTTCGGCGAATGGCTTAAGAACAGTTGTGAGTTCGACCTGGGGCGTGTCGGCCGCCTGACCATGGACAGCCTCTTCGGCAGCATGGCGACCTGCCCTTCGGCTGCACAGGGCTGAGGGTCGGCCTCGGGACACTCCATCGCCAGGAGCCGCTTGCGCGTCCGATGCAGCAGCATATGCCGCGATACGTCATAGCCCGGCCTGCCGCTGCGCGCCTGCCGGGACAGGTACTCGATGCGGGTTTGAAGCAGTTGCAAGGCTGCGGCCGCAAGCGTGCGCGGCAATCGCCCGTCGGGCGCCTCCAACACCTGCACCTCGCTCCTGGTGTAGCCGAGATGCAGCAGAACTCCCATAAGTTCCAGATTGGCTTCCGCCTTCGTCCGGGCGTGGGCGGCGTGTGCAACGAAGGCGCGTGCAGCGCGCGCCAGCGCCATTTCCATATCCGATGCCTCTTTCATGCTCTCTTCCTTTCGCAATGCCAGGAGGAGAAAAGTGAGGCTACGCCTTAGGGTGGGGATAAATACTCTAGATTAATATCGTGAATTGCGGTGGAAAACGCCGCTATCGAAGGCTTTGGCCCGGGCCGCCGGTTCGAATGTGTGTGAATTTATTCACATGTCCCGCCGATGTCGTTCAATCGGCGCGTCGAGGTAGTTCCGGGGTTGAGTTATGATGACTATGCATTCCGTGCCGTCGGCGTATCAGCGGGCGCCAGCCCCGATGGCCGCCGGACGCGTATCCGGCCCATGCGGCATGGCGATCGCGATAGCCGCCGTCTTCTGCAACCAGCAGGAAAGCGAGATCGCTGCGCCGACACGATCCGCCGCGTCCGTATGCGACGCCCGCCATATCGCCATGTATCTTGCCCATGTCGTATTCCAGTGCCCGGCCCGCCAGATCGCGGACGCCTTCCGCCGCGACCGCACAAGCATCGGGTATGCCCTTCGCCGCGTGGAGGACCGCCGCGACGATCCGGCCTTCGATACGTTCCTGGCGCGGATGGAACGCTTTGCCGAAAGTTGTCGGGATATGATGGCATCGCCGTGGGAGGTTGCCCGGTGAAGCGCGCCCGGACGGAGGATGTGCTTGTACGGCTCGGCAGGGCCGAGCGCGGCGGCAAGGCTTTCCTGAGCGGGGCCGAGCGGGACGCGGGAGAGAGGTTCTCGCGCGACTTCGAGTTTGCGGGTCTCCAGCCTTCGACGAGCCAGAGCTACGACCCGACGCCGAAAGGGCAGCGCGGCGGCCCGGACGACAGGGGCGCCGATACCGCGATCGACGCGCGAACGCGCGTGGGCAAGGCCCTCGCCGCGGTTGGACCGGAACTTTCGGGCATCGTGATGGATATATGCGGCCTGCAGATCGGCCTCGAAGAGGTGGAGCGGCAGCGTGGCTGGCCGGTGCGCTCCGGAAAGCTGGTCTTCAAGCTGGCGCTGGGGGCGCTTGCACGCCATTACGGCTATAGCGAAGCCGCCATCGGCCCGACGCAGCCGGGTGCACGGACGCGCGGCTGGATGGCCGAGGGTGCCCGGCCTTCTATCCGGCCGGCTGCACCACCCGCCGGGCATCGTCCTTGATGCGAGCGACCATGGAGCGGAGCCCGTTGGATCGCTGGGGCGTAAGGTGTTCCTTCAGGCCGAGCCGTTCGAATATGGCTTCGGCGTCGGCGTCCAGGATCTCCGGTGCGGTGCGGCCGGAATACAGGGCAAGCGTGATGGCGACGAGACCGCGCACGATATGCGCGTCGGATTCCCCCGCATAATGAAGGCGCGGCACCGCGCCGTCCTCAAGGGTCTGTTTCAACCAGACCTGACTGACGCAGCCGCGCACCTTGGTCGCCTCGTTCATGTCTTCCGGCGCCATGGGGGGCAGTTCCCGCCCAAGCTCGATGACGTAGCGGTACTTGTCTTCCCAATCGTCCAGAAACTCGAAGTCGGAGAGGATATCCTCGATCTTGCGCATGATGTCTCGTTTCGTTGGGCCGCGCGAATTTTAGCGTGTGCGCACGATATAGGGCATGCAAGGGGCAAGGTTAAACCCCGGCCGTCACCCTGCCGGGCGTGGCTGGGGATGCGGCACCGGCTTGCCGACCGGATTGCCGGCGGCCTCGGGCCGGACCGGACCGACAAGGGCCTGTGCGGGCTGTGTGGCCGCCGCCTGCGCGGCCGGCTGCGCTGCCGGGCCTGTCGCCGCCGTTCCTCCGCGCACAAGCGCATATCCATATTCGAGCCCGTCGCCGATGCGATTGAGCACGAAGCCGGCAATCTGCGAGCCGGCCCCGCAGGCGGCGGGCGCCCGTTCGCAGAAGCCCCCGAGGTCACTGACCGCTTGTTGGAAGCCCGCAAAGGCAAGAAAGTAATTGATGTCCTCTCCCTCGCGGGCGCGGTCGGCGCCCGGCAGGAAAAAGGCGATCAGCCCCAGCAAGAATGCCATCCTGATGACGAAGCGGATCAAACGGCGGGCCCATCCCTGGCGTTTCGGTTGCTCTCCTGTATCGCATCAGGGTTTCCGCTTCCTTGAAATCCGTCGGGCGCGGTGCTCCCGACCCGTCGCAATACGATGGAGGATGCGCTCAACTCCTTGTAAAATCATGATTTACGCTTGGATGCCGACGATTAACCATGTTGAGCGATGCCCTTCCGAATCCATGGTGAAAGGCGCCATTCGGCATGCCCCGCGGCCCTGCGGGCAGGCTGACTTATGGCTTCATTAAAGGGTTGGCGGGCACGATCCCGCCGATTGGACAGAGGCTGCGACACACATATTCGATGGCGAAAGAGACTCCCGCAAACACCGCGCACCAGAAGGAAGGGCACGCCGGCCGGCGCGGCGCCCGCCTTGGCGGCTGGCTGCGCGATGGTCTGGACGGGCTTCTGCCGGCCCAGTTCGAGGGGCGGGCGCGGGTGGCGCGACTGCGCGTGCTGCTGGTGCTTCTGGCGGTCGGCATGGGGTGCGCGATGCTGGCGGTGTGGGCAGGTGTCGCCATGGGCGCCGTCAGCCGCGAATTGCTGCTTGCCTCGATCGCGTGCATGGCGGGCGCGGCGGTGACCGTGTCCTGGCGCGTGTCCGCCGCAGCGGCACGGACGCCCTGCGCCGTGCTGCCGGCTTTTGCAAAGGCCCTCCTGGCCGATGAGACGATTTCGCTGATCCTGATTCTCGACCGGCAGGGGCGCATCCTGCAGTCCGTACGCGGGCCCGAGCCGGGGGGCGGCCTGGCCGACCTCGTCCATCTTCGCGACCGCATCGCCGTTCTTTCCGCCCTGGCCTCCCTGAGGGACGGGGGCGCCCGCGCCGATCTGCAGCTTCGCGCCGCCGATGGGATCGGCACAAGCGGCATGCGCCTCAAGCTGGTGGCGATGGACGGGGCCGACGCGGCCGGGGCCGTGCTGGCGGTCGGCGAACCGAATGACGAGGTCCGCCCGATTGACGCGGGGTCGGTCGAGTCGGCGCTGCACAGTGCCGTACGCGCCAGCGCCGGCAAGACGAGCCTGTTGACGGCTCTCGGGCACGAGCTCGCCGTTGCGGGCCATGGCGCCGGCTCCTTGCCCGTCGACCTTCTGGCCAGCGCCCTATGCTACCTGTCCCGCATCGATGGCGGCGCCTGCCGGTTGGAGCCGACGAGCCTGCCGATCGCGCCGCTTGTGGAGAGCACCCTTGTGACCGCCCGCGCGGAGGCCGCGGGCAAAGGCCTGCGGCTTGCCGTGACCACGGCCGACAATGGCGCGTGCGTCGCCGACGTCGAGGCGCTTCGGCTGCTGTTCGGCATCGTCTTCGCCAATGCCGTTGCCGCCACGCCGCGCGGCGAGATCGATATCCGCGTGGCCACCGACGAAAGCGGCCTGCGCCTGACCGTGACCGATGGCGGCGATGGCCTTGCCGGCTCCGACGCACAGCCGGCGCTCAATTGCGCGCTGCTGATGGCGCGCAGCCTGTGCGACATGCATCTCGGAAGGCTGCAGACCTGCAGCCGCGCCGGTATCGGCACCGTGGTAGACTGCTTCATTCCGGCCGATTGCCAAGCGCGCATCGCCGCACGATCTGCAACTCCAATGGAAAATATCGTAAGCCTGACAGATGCCCGTAAAAAAGCCCCGGACCTCGCCCCAAACATCCCGCAAGCGCCGAACCGCCGCTCAGCCTGACCGTATAGGCGGCGCGACGCGCTTGATCGCGACGCTGGCCTCGGCCGGCGCGCTCGGTTTGTATCGCCTCGTCTCCAGACGGCCGCTCCTGTATCTCGGCACGGCGGCCTTCCTGACGCTCGGCTCCGTCGTCGGCGCCAACGCCTTTCGGCAGGAGGCGGGAATCGTCAGTCCCATCCTGGCGACGCGCGGCGGGGTCCATGTTTCCTCGGAGCCGGCCGACATCACGGGCGCGATCCCGCAGGAAAAGGTGGTGGCCGCCATCGAGGAATGGCGCCCCGTCAACGACCCCCGCATCATGTCGGTGCCGCTGGTGCGCGAGGTGCAGCAGGTGCTGCAGTTGCACGGCTTCTACAAGAGCGAGATCGACGGCAGGCCCGGCCAGGCGACCGATCTTGCGGTCCGGCAGTTCCAGGAGAGCCAGGGTCTTCAGGTGGACGGCATGATCACGCCGCTGCTGCTGACGCAGGTGCGCCAGTACGGGCAGGTCAACCCGACCCCCGGGGGAGACGACCGCAGCCTCGAAGAGCGCGTCGCGGAGTTGAATGCCGCTTCCGGCAACGACCGCGAGCTGGTGCGCCAGATCCAGTCCGCGCTGACGCGGGCCAATGTCGCAGAGCTGCGGGCGGACGGCATCGCCGGAGAGCAGACGCGTGCGGCCATCCGCACGTTCCAGGCCCTCCACGGCATGGACGTGACGGGCGAGCCGGATGGCGACGTGCTCAAGAAGCTGACGGACGTCGGCGCGGTACACTGATGCGGATCACCGCCGACCTGTTCGTCGCGCAGCTGATCCGGCGGGTCTTTGCCGATGGCGGCTTCGCCGCCGTCGAGCGCCGGGGCGCGGAGGCGGCGGGAGCGATCTTCGTAGTCGTGCGACACCGAGACGGCAGCGTGCAGTTGTACGCGCCGGCGGTTCAGGCCCTGGCCGACGAGGATGGCGAGCGCCGCTTCATGACCGAGCCCCAAAAGGACCCGGAGGCGCTGGCGAAGCGCTTCGAGCGGGAGGCGCGTTTCGACCCCGATTTCTGGGTCGTCGAACTGGAGACGGATGACGTCTCCCGCTACCTCATGCTTGCCGAGGCTGGGTGACCGGACACTCGGGCCGCTGTCGCCGCTTGCCGAAATGGCTGCGGGCCGGGGCATCGGCCGAAGGTTCGCGCAGGCGGCCGAAGGTTTCCCCACGGGAGTGTCCATATTCCGCCCTGAGCCTGCGTCGGCATTCGTCCGGATCGAGTTTGCGGTAATCCGCCGCGAAGCCGTCCAACGCCTGGATGTCGCTGGAAAACTCCGGCCGTAGCATCATAAGGATCGCCAGGGCATCGCCCGGGCTGGCCTTCAGGCCCTTCAACGCCATGGCGATCATGTGTCCGCCGGTGTCGCCGGTAAAATCCGGGCGTCGCCCGCGTTGCAGACCGTAGGCATCCGCCAGACGGTCGAAAGCCTTGTCCAACTGACCCTTCAGCGCGGCTTCGGCGACAGCCTGGACCGCGGGAGAGGCCGTCGGGCAAGCCTCTGCGCCGGTATCGGCCAACCGCAGTTGGGTGCGGCGAACGAGCCCGAGCAGCGGTGCGGATGCGGCCTCCGGCCGCGCCGGAAGCTCTGCCGCCAGGGCCTCGACGCTGACCGGGCTGTTATCCAGGCCCGAAAGCACACTGGCGACCTCGCGCCTGGCAGGGTCCGACAGGCGCGGCCAGCTGGACAGGACAAGGCGTGTCAGATCCTCTGCCTGGCGTCGGCTGGGCCGCTCTATGGCCGAGAAGGCGGAAATTGCGGCAAGCGCCACCGTGTCGATGGACTGCGCACCTTGCGGCTTTTCCAGCGTGCGGAAGAGGGCGGGTGCGGCGTCGATCATGGTGCGTTGCGTATCGTTCCTGTGAGGGTTTGCCCAAATTAGACCGGAAACCTTAACCGATCATTAACCATGCCGGACCGTCAGGACGGCGGCAGCGGTTCGGTCCGGCACTGCAGCGTTGCGACGAAGCGTGCCGCCGCGGCCGCAAGGCTGGGCGCCTCCACCACGCCGCGCAACACGATATAGCCCTCGACTGCATCGGAGGGCACGAAGATCGAGGCGTTCTCGTCGAACGTCCCCGCCAGGCGCAACTGGTCGAACTGTTCCTGTGTGCCCAGCATGATATCCAGCGTATCGTCGAGGGCGGCGCGCTGGTTGATACTGTAGATGTTGTCGCCGGAGGGGCTGAACAGCGATGCCGTCCAGAAGGCCGAGGACGGCTCCGCCGTCAGGTGCACCGGCCCGCTGGCGCTGGAAAAGCGACATGTGGACAGGTCGAAGGCCGGGTCGACGAAGGTGAACGGCCCGGAGCCTGCGGCCAGCACTTCGGTTTCGAACAGCGCGCTGCGCGCCGACAGGCGGCTCCATGCGCTGTCCTCGGCGATCCTGGGCATGGCCAGGATGACGCCGATATGGACGACGGCGGCGCCGACGAGACCCACCAGAAGAGCGAGGATCAGCTTACCCACGGCCGGTGCAACCCGTTCTGTCTATGGTGGGCAGGGCCAGCCTTTCGGTACCGGCCGAACTGCTGGCCGGCGTATCGTACAACGATAGCGCCAGGACCACCGGGCCGCCATCGCCGGGCAGCGACAGCCAGTTGCCGGGCTGTGCCACCGCGCTCGCCACGATGGGTGCGGCGTTGGCATCGTCGCGCATCAGCCTGGAGGATACGAGAACGCTTGGCCGATCGGACTGCCGCGGCAGGGCAAGCCGTCCGTCCGGGCGGTAGGCCGTCAGCGTGTAGAGGCGCGCCAGCGGTATCGGCCCCTCGACCCGGTAGGTGCAGTCCGCACTGAGGGGGCGCCCGTCGGAATCGGTCGCGGCACGGAAGGCCAGCCCTTCGCCGAGGCCGAGGGTGAGATTGCCGTCTTTTGCCGACCGTGCCCTGGAATAAGGGTCTGCTGCCGGAGAGCCGGTCATCCTGTCGGCACGCCATGGGCCGATGGCGATGACGCCCTGGCCCTCGAAACGCGCCAGGAGGGCCTGGGCCGACCAGGCGCCGCCGCCGAATGCGACGACGATCGCGACAAGCATCAACAGGACGAGGCGCAGCCCTGGCATTGCGGTCAACGGGCTTCCGCGGCCATGGCGTCTTCGCCCCGCGCGGCGACGCGGTTGGTGCCCGTGGGCGGGGCGTCGCGCATCATGCGGGACAGATTGGACAGAAGGCGTTGCGTATCGGCATTGATGCTGGGCGGCCGCGTGATGACGGGCGCGTCGCCGTCGCGTGCCGCAACAGGCGTGCTGCCGGGCTCGGGCAGGGGGTTCTCGATATCGGGTATGGGATAGAGGTCGATCCCATTGTGGGCGGCTTCCATGAAGCGTTGCCACGTCATTGCCGGCAACGAGCCGCCGGTCAGCTTGTTGGTCGGCCTGAAGCTGTCGTTCCCATACCAGACGGCCGCGGTGAAATTACCCGTGTAACCGACAAACCAGGCATCCCGGTAGCCCTGCGTGGTGCCCGTCTTGCCGGCTGCCCGCGTCATGGACAAGGCGGCGCGGCGGGCGGTTCCACGCTCGGGAATCTGCACCAGCATCTCGTTCATGGAGCGGGCCGCCTCTGCCGACAGCACGCGCTGCGGCGCAGGCAGATCCCGCGCGGCACTCCAGACGACATTGCCTTCCCCATCCATCATGTCCAGCACGGCGTGGCGGTTTGCCTGCATGCCCCCGGCAGGGAATACCGCATAGCCGGTCGCCTGGTCCATCACCGTCACCTCGTTGGTGCCGAGTGCGATGGTCTTGTCGCCGCGAAGCGGCGTCTCGACGCCCATGCGCGCGGCGAGCCGGGCGACGTTGCCGGAGCCGACCTTCTGGCTGAGCTTGACCGCAACCGTGTTGATGGAACGGGCCAGCGCCGTTTCCACCGACATGCGCCCCGCGAAGGAGTTGCCGTAGTTCTGCGGCGACCAGTTGCCGACGCGAACCGGCCCGTCCACCACCGTATCCTTGGGCGTCATGCCGTCTTCCATGGCGGCCGCGTAGATGTACGGCTTGAAGGAGGAGCCCGGCTGGCGAAGCGCGCGGGTGGCGCGGTTGAACTGCGAGACGCCGTAATCGCGTCCGCCAACCAGCGCCCGTACCCCGCCCTCGTGATCCAGCACCACCATGGCGCTCTGCTCCACGCCGTAGGTCTTGCCGAACTGGCGCAGATGATAGTCGATCGATTCATCGGCCAGCCGCTGCAGCCCCATGTCGATCGTGGTGCGTGCCGTAAGATTGCGCAGCTTGGTGCCGGCCGTCAGGCGGCGCACCTCGTCGAAGGCGAAGTCGAGGAAATAGTCGGGCGAAGCGACGGTGGACCGGTCGACGGCCGTGGCGGGCCGGCGTCTGGCCGCAACAACCTGGCCCTCCGTCATGAAGCCGCTGTCCACCAAGGCGCCAAGCACGACATTGGCCCGGGCGCGCGCCGCGGGCAGGTTGATATGCGGCGCATAGGCGGCCGGCGCCTTGAACAGGCCGGCCAGCATGGCCGCCTCGGCCAGGGTCACGTTGCGGACATCCTTGCCGAAATAGAACTCGGCCGCCGCCGCGGCGCCGAAAGTGCCGCCGCCCATATAGGCGCGGTCGAGATACATCGCCAGGATCTCGCGCTTGGAGTAATGCGTCTCCAGCCACAGGGCGATGAACGCCTCGTTGATCTTGCGGTCGATCGACCGCTCGTTGGTCAGGAACAGGTTCTTGGCCAGTTGCTGCGTCAGGGTGGAGCCACCCTGCACCACGCCGCCGGCGCGCGCATTTTCGCTCATGGCGCGTCCGAGGCCGACGAAGTCGATACCCCAATGCTCGAAGAAGCGGCGGTCTTCGGTCGCCAGGACGGCCTTGAGAAAATGATCCGGCATCTCTTCGATCGGCACCGCGTCGGCGCGCAGTTCGCCGCGCCGGCCGATCTCGTTGCCATGACGGTCGAGGAAGGCGACCGAATAGGAACCCTCGGCAGGAAGGCCGTCTGCAGTCAGGCGCATGGCCGGCTGCGCCAGGGCCAGCAGCACAAGCAGGCCCGCGACGCCGAGCGTGAGCCCCTCGCAGGACAACTCCACCATGACGCGGTTGAAGCCGCGCGCACGAAACTTTCGGGAAAAGATTGTCAGGCTTTCCCAGGCGGCCGAAAAGCCGTGAAAAAGCCGCCACAAGCTGCTATCCAGCCAGGCATCGACTTCGATAAGCGGCGTTGGGCCGCGCCGCTTCTGCCGGTTGGGTGGGAGATGTTTCCGCACGCTTATCACCACCACGCATACGGGGCACACGGAATGGCTTCCGCTGCCCGGCTTCGTACGCCCTTCATAACCCTAGGTGAGCAAATTGACGGTAAACAGCAAGCCACCGACGCAAGATTCGCCATTGAATTCCTCGCTGCGTGATTTCGGCAACAGACCGTTCTGGCGCGAGCGCGCGCTGGAGGATTTTTCTCCGCGCGAATGGGAATCCCTTTGCGATGGCTGCGGCCGGTGCTGCCTCAACAAGCTCGAGGATTGGGACACGGGCGAGATCGCCTGGACCAATGTCGCCTGCCGGCTCCTGGATTGCGATAGCTGCCGCTGTTCCGATTACGAAGACCGGCTGACGACGGTGCCCGACTGTCTGCCGCTGACGCCGCAGAGCGTGCGCGAGATCACGTGGCTGCCGCCCACCTGCGCCTATCGCCTGGTCGCCGAGGGGCGGGATCTGTACTGGTGGCATCACCTGGTATCGGGCGATCCGGCAACCGTCCACCAGGCCGGCATATCGGTACGGGGACGCGCCATCAGCGAGGAGGGGCTGGCGCCCGAGGAGTTCGAGGATCATCTCGCGGCCTGGCCCGGACAAAATCCTATGAACGAAAATCATTGATCCTGAAAAATATGGTTGACACCGTTACGGTGATCGGCTAGAAGATTCGTACGGTTGAATTTCTGTATCGACTGTCTGGTTTTGAAAGGGCTGCGCCAAATTTGGCCGCGGCCCTTTTTCGTTTCCGATCCCTGCATCTACCCGTTGGAGCATCTGTGGTCCGACAAGCACGAAGCGCCGCCACCGGCAGAGCGCGCAGGCGGGGCGTTGCCCAGGGGGCGCGCCTTGCCGAACTGGCGCGCGGCCATGCGGAGGCCGCGCTGGACGCCCTTGTGGAAATCGCCGTCGAGGGCGGCAGCGAGGCCGCGCGCATCTCCGCCGCCAACGCCATCCTGGACCGCGCCTATGGCAAGCCGGGCGCCGGCGACGCCGCCCCCGCCGCCCCCGATGGCCCGACGAACCCGAAAGATCTGAGCGACGATGAGCTTCTTAGTATCGCCAGCTCAGGCGGCGCGCGAGCTGCTGCGCCGCCGGAGGGGACGTGAAAGCCTGACGGGCTTTTCGGACGCCGTCGCCATACCGGGGCGGCCCGACGAGGCGGTGGAAAACGGCATCGCCGCCCACCACCGCCTGCTGATGGACGCCATCGACACCTGCCTCGACGCCGCCAACGGCCGCCTCATGGTGTTCATGCCGCCGGGCAGCGCCAAGAGCACCTATGCCAGCGTGCTGACGCCGCCCTTCGCGATGGGGCGCAAGCCGGGCTTCCGCGTCATCGGCGCGTGCTACGCGACCGAGCTTGCCCGCAAGCTGGGACGCCGCTGCCGCTCCATCGTCCGGCAACCCGCCTTCGAGAGGCTGTTCGGCACGCGCCTGTCTGCCGAAAGCGCGGCGGCGGACGAATGGTCACTGACCAATGGCTCGGAATACATGGCCGGCGGTATCCTTTCGGGCATCACCGGCAACCGCGCGGACCTCGTCCTGATCGACGATCCGGTCAAGGGACGCCAGGATGCAGAAAGCCCGGTCATCCGGCGCAAGACGCTGGATGCCTACCACGACGACCTGATGACCCGGCTACTGCCCGGCGGATCGGTGATCCTGGTGCAGACCCGGTGGCACGAGGAAGACCTCGCCGGCTGCATCCTGCCGGAAGGATATGACGGGCAGTCCGGTGATATCGCCTGCCGGGACGGCCAGACATGGCGCGTCCTGTGCCTGCCGGCGCGGGCCGAGCGGGAAGACGACCCGCTGGGCCGCCGGCCGGGCGAGTATCTGTGGCCGGAATGGTTCCCGCGCAGCCACTGGGCGCCGTTCGAGCGCAACCCCAGAAGCTGGGCGAGCCTGTTCCAGCAGCGGCCTTCGCCCGACGAAGGGGACATCTTCCGCCGTGAATGGCTGGCGCACTACGACACCTTGCCTGCCGGCTGCCGCTTCTATGGCGGGTCCGACTACGCGGTGTCCGACGCTGGCGACTACACGGTTCATGTGGTGGTGGCGATGGATGCGGACGGCACGCTCTACGTCCACGACCTTTGGCGTGGCAAGGGCGAGCCCGACAAGTGGATCGAACCGCTGCTGGATCTGGTCGAGGCGCACGATCCGCTGGCCTGGGCGGAGGAAGCGGGCCAGATCAACAAGTCGATCGGCCCGTTCCTGCGCCGTCGCATGGCGGAGCGGCGGGTTTTCTTCCACCGCCGTCAGGAGGCGTCCACCACCGACAAGGTGGCGCGAGCGCGCTCGCTTCAGGGCCAGATGGCCTCCGGCCGGGTCAAGTTGCGGCGCGGCGCGCCGTGGCTGGCCGATCTCGTCGCCGAGCTGACGGTGTTCCCGAACGGCCGGCATGACGACCAGGTCGATGCACTGACCAAGACGACGCAGATGCTGGACAGGATGCGTGGCACGGCCAACGGGCCCGGCCTGCCTGTGTGCGACCCCTTCATGGCGAAGAACGCGTTTTCGCGCCCACGATCAGGAACACGACTGTGACAGAAGCCGATGCCAAGGAATGGGAAACACGCCTCGAAGCCGCCCTGCGGGCCGAGCGCGACTGGCGTGAAAAGGGCCGCGAGGTGGTGGAGATCTACCGTGCCGAGCGGACAGCCGACGGCGCCGCCGGGCGCGGGCGCTTCAACATGCTTTACGCCAACACGTCGATCCTCTCCCCGGTGATGTACCAGCAGCCGCCGAGGGCCGATGTCCGCCGCCGCACGATCCCCGCCGACGGCGTTGCGGACCGTGCCTCCGATATCCTGCAGGCGGCGTTGAACGTGGCGGTGGATGCCGGCGATCTCGACTCCGAGTTGCGCCGCCTGGTGCAGGATTTCCTGCTGCCGGGGCGCGGGGTGCTGCGCGTGCGCTGGGCGCCGGTGGTACGGCCGATGCCGCTGTCGGATGCCGGTGGGTTGCCTGTCACGGATGCGCAGGGGCAGCCCGTCACCGAACCACGGAAAGTCTGGGAGAGCATCGAGTTCGACCACGTCTTCTGGGAGGATTTCGTCTGCGAGCCGGTGCGGCGCTGGAAGGATGTCGGGTGGTGCGCGTTCCGCCACTATCTGACGCGGACCGCCGTGGAGGCCGGCTTCGGCGATGGCGAGGCGGCCGCACGGCTGCTCGCCGACGAGGCCTGGTGCCGGGGCGCCTTCGTGCACCGGCCGGCCAACCACGAGGACGAGAGGCATGGCGCCGAGGCGGTCGAAAAGCGTGCTCTCGTCTGGGAATGCTGGGACCGCGAGACGCGCACCGTATCCTTTGTCGCGCTCGGGCCGGACGGGGCCGTCTTCCTGCGCCAGGATGGCGACCGCCTCGGGCTGAAGGGCTTTTTCCCCTGCGCCGAGCCACTGACGGCGGTTACCACCGGCAATACCATGGTGCCGGTGCCCGAATACGAGATCTATCGTGATCTGGCCGCCGAGATCGCCAGGCTGACCGAGCGCATCGACGCCATCATGCAGCGCATGCGTGTGCGCGGTCTCTTCAACGGCTCGATCGAGGAACTGGCCGACGCGCTGGAGGGCGAGGACGGCAAGATGATCCCCGTCGCGGCCGTGGAGATGGAGGCTTTGGCCAGCAACGTCTGGATGATCCCCCTGGATATGCTGGCGCAGACGGCGATGGCCTTATACGGCGCGCGGGAGCAGTCCAAGCAGGCGCTCTACGAGGTCACCGGCATCTCCGATGTGCTGAGGGGTGCTTCCGTGGCCAGCGAGACGGCGACGGCGCAGCGCATCAAGGGCAATTTCGGCACGCTGCGCATCGACGACCGGCGGCGGGCGCTGAACGCCTGTATCCGCGACACGCTGCGGATCGCGGCCGAAATCGTCGCCACGTGCTTCTCGGCCGATACGCTGGCGGTGATGACGGGCCGCACCGTGGACGCCGAGGTGGAATCCTTCCTGCGCAACGACATGCTGCTGCTCTGCCGGGTGGATATCGAAAGCGATTCCACCATCGCGGCGGATGAGGTGGCCGAGCAGGAATCGTCCGCCCGGCTGGTGCAGGCCGCGGCCAGCATCCTGCAGACCTTCGGCCCGCTGGTGCAGTCCGGAATGGCGCCGCCGCGCCTTGTCGGCGAGGTGCTGAAACTCGCGCTGCGCCCGTTCAAGGGCTCCCGCGACCTCATGAGCCTTCTCGACCAGGTTTCCGAAACGGTCTCCTCCGGCTCGCCGGCGCCGACCCCGCCCCCGGTGGACGAGGAAGCGGCGGTGCGGCTGCAGGCCCGGCGCGAGGCGCTGGCCATGGAGCGCGAGCGCCATGCCCTGGCCATGGAGGAGGGCCAGCAGGAGATGGACATCGAGCGCCGCAGACTGGCGCTCGACACGGCCCGCGCCATCGCTTCCGCAACCGCCCGCAAAGGGGAACGCCCATGACCGACTGCCGGTCCGATTTTCCATGTCCCGGCCTGATCCGGGACATCGAACCCTATCGCTCGCCCATTTCCGGGCGAGTGGTTTCGACCCGCGCCGAACGCCGCGCGGATCTGCAACGCCATGGCTGCGTCGATGCCCGGGACCTGAAGGGCATCCGGCCGGCCGAAGGCTCTACGCATGAGGGATGTTAACGTGGATACGGACCTGAAACAGGAAGATGCCCCGCTGCCGCATGACGCCGCGCCACCGGTCGGGGTGGACGATCTCGGCGCCCGGCTGCGCGCCCTCATCACCGAGGATCTGATGGCCCGCATGAAGGAGTCCGGCTTCGACGAGGTTGGCGGTATCGGCCATCTCATCGAAATGGAGCGCTATGCCGCCTCCGACCCCGCCGGCTACCTGAAGCTGGTGGCGCGCCATGCCGCCGGGCATGGTGTGGATATCGGCGCCGCGCTCCGCGAGGCCGTGCATGCGGGCGGCGCGCAAGCGGATCCACGCGCCTCCGTCATGCGCCGGATAGCCGAGTTCCGGGATGCAGCGGACGAGGCCGGCGCGCCGCGCCACCCGCATTACGAGGCCGTGTCGGGCGAGATGGCATCGCTGATCCGGGCCGATCCCGCGATGGACCTGGCGCAGGCCTACAGCCACGCCGTGTGGATGAACCCGCAGATCCGCGAAACCCTGATCGAGGCGGAACTGGCGAACCGCCAGGCGAAGCTGCACGCGGACGGAACGGACAAGGCCCGCCGCGCGGCCTCCGATGCCGCGCTTGCGGCCCGGCAGAACATTCGGCCCGGTGGCGGCGGCTTTGCCCGCACACCGGACGTCAGGAACCTGGATGACGCGATCGCCATCGCGCTCCGGCAGGTCAACGCTTGATAAACGAGGACATCGATGAACGCAGCCCAGCTTCGCCAGTTGCTTGCCACGACGATCGCCAATTATCGCCGGCAACTCTACGATAACGTCACGGGGTCCAACCTCGTGCTGGCCACCCTGCAGCAGAAGGGGCGCATCACCCCCCTGGATGGCGGGTCGGACATTCGCGGCCCCGTCGTTTTCGACGAGGAGGATTTCAGGTGGTATGACGGGGTCGACAGCCTCGGCCGCACGCAGAAGGAGACGATCGGCGAGGCGGTATACACGCCGGGCATGGCGGCCGCCTCCATAACGCTGTCGGGCGAGGAAATGGCCAAGAATGCCGGCCGCTCGCAGATCGTCAAGCTGTTGCGCGCCAAGACGCAGAACGCCGAAAACACCCTGAAATCCGGCATCACGCGGGCCCTCTACGGCGACGGCTCCGTTGCCAAGTCCTTCGTGGGCCTGGATGCCATCGTGTCGGATACGCCGGCCGTCGGAACGGTGGGCGGCATCGACGCCGCGGCCAAGCCGTGGTGGCGCAACAAGGCGGCGACGGTTGCCATGGCGGGCGCCGCCGACGACCGGGAACGCTACAGGCGGTTGCGCCTTGGCATGAGCGCCCTGTACCGCCAGTGCTGCGTCGGCACCGAGAAGACCGACATCGTCACCCTGTCGGACGATGTCTACGGTTTGTACGAAAGCGGCTTGCAGGAAAACCAGCGCTACGCAGACGCCAACGCGGCGGCACTGGGCTTCGATACGCTGAAGTACCGGTCGGCAACGGTCATCACCGAGAGCGCCGGTTCGGCCCATCCCGACGATAACGGCTTCTTCCTGAACACGGATTTCCTGAACCTCGAATACTACGAGGGCAGGGGCTTCGATGAGCTGGACCTGCCGGAATCCACCCCGGACATGGACGCCGTCACCAAGCATATCGGCTTCATGGGCGCGCTCACCTGCTACAAGCGCAACCGCCACGGACGGTTGATCGTCACCGGGCTTTAAGCGCCTGCCAGACGCGATTTCCGCCGCCGCGCAATGGGGCGCGGCGGCATCAGGCGCCCGAGGGCTTTTCCATGATCCGCTTCTTCGACAAGGCAGAGCCGTCCGGCCTGGGGCCGGACGGGCTCGCCACCTATCGCCTCGAAACCTACTTCGAATGCTACCGCGATTTCGCCACGCGCATCGTCCGGCGGGCGCGGCCCGCGGACATCGCCACCTACCCTTCGCAATACGCCGCCTATACGATGGCCCGAACGGCGGCCGACGAGGGCTTTCCGCTCTGTGCCTGGCCCGCGGCGGACGAGGCCGTGCAACTTGGCCTGGCCGAGCGCGGCATACGCACCGTTGAGCGGCTCGCCGCCGCCGACCTCGGCTCGGCGCCCGTCGAGTATCGCGAAGCCAAGGAGCGGGCCGAAGCCTTCCTCCAGACGCTGCGGGAAGAGGGGCCACAGCGGGCTGCCGAAGTGCAGAGGCTGCGCACCGAGATCGCCGCGTTGGCGGCCGAGAATGCGGAACTGCGCGCCGCATTGGCGCAGGGCGCGTCGCAACGCCCGGGGCGCCCCGGTGGCCGGCGCACGGCGGCGGAGCGTGGATGATGCAACTCGGCGATCTGATCCGCTCCATCATGCCCGGCCTGCAATTGCCGGCTCCGGCCTCGATCATCGGTAATGCCGACCCTGTCGTGAGGCAGATGCTGGCAGTGCTTGCACAGGCGGCCGACGAGCTCGTCCGGCGCTATCCCTATACGCGGCGGCTCGTCGACGGAAAATGGATCAAGCCGCTTGCCGCCGCGGCCACCGATACCGCGACGCTGGATACGGACAACATCCTGTTCGACACGCCGGTCATCCGCGCCGCCGTCAAATGGCGCTGGCAGGAGGCGAACGGCTTCGATTATGCCGAAGCCTTCCGCCAATGCGAAGAAGCCCTGTCCCGCATCGCGAACGAGCATATGCGCGCCACGCGCGAGACGGTGGACCTATGATGCGGCGGCCGCTTCGGTTGTTGTCCGCATTCGGGTCGGCACGCTCCGCGCCGGTGACGGTACCCGCACCTTACGGCGGGATCAATGGCGAGGATGCCATAGCGGGGGGCATGAACCCCGTGGACGCGGTTGACCTCTGCAACTTCGTCTGCATCGGTGGCGGGGTGGAAAGCCGGCCGGGTTACACCGTGCGCAACAGCCTGGGCACCGGCGCGCGTGTCGGCTTCCTGCATCCCTTGCCCGATCCTTCGATGGGAAGCATCGCCGCCAGCGGCGGCAAGCTCCATCTGGTTGCGACGGGCACGACGCAGCTCGGCAGCGGCTTCGCATCGGATAGCTGGCGCGCCGCCGTCATGAACGGGCGCCTGTTCCTGGTCAATGGATCGGACGCGCCCCGCGCGCTTTCCGGCACGACGCTGGAGACGCCGAGCTTCAGCGGCCCTGCCGCCTTGGCCGCCCTTCACCGGGTGCGCGCTCATGCACGGCGGTTGTTCTTCGCGGAACGGGGATCGGCGAAGTTCTGGTACACCGAGGCGCCGGGCAACGTTTCGGGCACGCTGCTGCCCTTCGACCTGTCGGGCGTCGGCAACAAGGGCGGCGTGCTCGAGGAGATCGCCACCCTGGCTCCGGACGGGGGCGCCGGCGGTGACGATGATGCCGTGGCCTTCTTCATGTCGTCCGGCGAGGCCATCGTCTATCGTGGCTCCAACCCGGGCGATGCGGCAAGCTGGGGGCGGGTCGGCGTCTTTCCGGTCGCGCGGCCGATTGCGGTCGAGAGCCACGGCGGCGACGTGCTTACCGTGTCGCTCGACGGTTACGCCGAACTGTCCCGTCTGCTTCCGTCCGGCCGCTCTCCCGTGGCCGGGTTCGGCAGCCGGATCGGGCGGCTTGCCCAAAGCTCCGTCTCCGCGTTCGGGGCCAATGCCGGCTGGCAGGTCCTGTACAGTCCGGCCCAACGGATCATCATCGTCCACGTACCGCAGACCGCCAGTGCGGCGCAGCAGCACGTCTACAGCCTTACGGCGGGCGCGTGGTCGCGATGGGCCGGCCTGCCCGCCACGGTCTGGGGCAGCGTGGGCGAAGCGCTGTGCTTCGGCACGGGCGATGGACGCATCTGCGAATTGGGCGGGGACAGCGACAACGGCGCCGCCATCGTCGCGACGGCCCAGGCAGCCTGGAACCCGCTTGGCGGTCCCGGCCGCCGGAAGCGTGTGGGGCTCGTCAAGCCGATCGTCACGGCAACCTCCACCCCCAGCATCCGCCATGTCCTCGGGGTGGATTTCCAGCCGCCCGTCTACGGAGCGGAGGGCACCGTGCCCCTGGCCGCCGGTTCGGGCATCTGGAACCAATCGGTCTGGAACGTCGCCACCTGGGGAGGCTCGGAACAGGTCGCCGTGGAGTTTCGTGGCGGTGGCGCCATCGGCGAGTGGTTCGCCGTCGGCCTGCGGGTCGATAGTCGCGTCGGACGGGTCAAATGGCTGGCGACGACCCTTATGGTGGAGGCCGGCGTATGAGCTACGTCATCCTGACCGGGCACCATGCCCATGTCGCGGGCTGGATCGCCGCCCGGGTCGAATCCTGCCAGGCGCTGGACGGCGCCGTCGCCTTCGGGGCGATGAGGGATGGCCGGTTGGTCGGGGGCATCGCCTTCACCGAGTTTCGTGGTCCCGATATCCGGGTGACCGTGGCGGGTGAGGGCGCGTGGCTGACGCGGCGCCTGTTGCGCACGGCTTTCGCCTACGCCTTCCAGGATCTGCGATGCCGCCGCATCAGCGCCATGGTCAAACATGGCAACCATGCCTCCCGGCGCCTGGTGCAACGGCTCGGTTTCCACTGCGAAGGGCAGCACCCGGGCTTTTTCGAGGATGGCGACATTCTTTGCAGCTACGGCCTCCTGGCCGACGATTGCCTTTGGCTGAAAGGTTGAGACGATGGGAAAAAGCACACCGACAGCGCCGAACCCGTACACGACGGCAGCGGCGCAGGCGCAGGCCAACAGCGCCGCCGTACGCGACAGCGCCGCCTACAATGCGGTAAATCAATATGGGCCGCTCGGCTCCACGACCTATCAGCGGCGAAGCGACGGCACGCCCTATGCGCAGACCGTAACCCTTGCGCCGTCGGCGCAGTCGGTGCTGGATGGTCAATTGCGGGCAGCCGACACGCTGACCGCCAGGGCCGCATCCATGGCGCGCAACATCACGTCAGTGCCGCTCGACATCTCGAAGCTGCCGGCGCGGCCGACTGCCATCCCCACGGCAGGAACGGTTACGGACATCATTCCCAATCATGGCAACGCCCTGCAAACCGTTACCGCCACGGGGCTGCCGTCACTGCCCGGCCTTTCAGACTTCGGTGCCGACGCGGCACGCGCGCAAAACGCGTCTTTCGGCAAGGCGCAAGCCCTTTTGCAGCCGGACATGGCCCAATCGCGCAACCGCCTCGTCCAGTCATTGTCCGACAGGGGCATTCCCCTCGACAGCTCTGCCGGCCAGGCGGAACTGAACCGGCTGGACCGAGCCCAGTCGGAGGCGATGAACAGGGCGGCGTATGATTCCATCGCGGCGGGATCGCAGGAGCAGTCGCGACTGTTCGGTCTTGCATCCGCCGCGCGCGGGCAACTTTACAATGAGGGGCTTTCGACCGCAGGGTTCAACAATGATGTCGCAAACACCCGCTTCAGCCAGGATCTCGCGTCGGCGCAATTTGCCAACACGGCGCAGAACCAGCGTTTCTCGCAGGCCGCCCAGCAGGCATCCTTCTCGGCGGACCAGCGTGACAGGGCCTTGTCGGAAGCGCTGACGTTGCGCAACCAGCCTCTGGCGGAAACGGCGGCCATGCTGCGCGCCGCGCCGTCGTTCCAGATGCCCGGCTTCCAGCAGACACCGGCCTACTCAGTCGAGGCGCCGGACATCTCGGGCCTCGTCGAGGCCAACTACCGCAATCAGGTGAACGCCGCCAACCAGCAACAGCAAGCCCTGTACGGCAGCGCCGTAAACCTGGCCTCCACCGCCCTCGGTGCACCGTGGTTCGGACGGTGGTTAGGAATATAAGCAAATACCTGTCAACGGAAAAGGTCTCGGCGGCAGGATCGGTAAGGCGCGCAACCCGCGTCTTTCTCAATCAATTAAGACCTCATATAGAATAAATTCCTATTAAGAAGAAGGTTGAGATGCACGTTTTCGGGTTTCAGGTCGGGTCGCGGGGCAACCTTCAAAATCCGATGCCGAAAGCCCCTTCGTACTTAGAGGGCGCGATCGATGAATTGGGTTCCACGGCGGCCGCCTTCGCGATGCATGCCGGACAGGGTTTGACCTTGAACTTCGGCGACGAACTGACTGCCGCCTTGATGACACCTTACGGGATGATGACGACCGAGGATAACGGAAAGGGTTTTTGGGAGCGGGTCGGCGATACGTATAGCGACTTGAATCAGACGTATAATGAACGATTGGAACAGGCCAGGGCCGAGCATCCATACGCGTCCATAGCAGGAGAACTGACGGGCGGCGTCGCCCTCGGTCTGGCCGCTGCCCCCGTCGCGTCGGGTATCGGCCTTGCCAGGGCAGGTACGATAGCCAAGCAGCTGGCAACTCCCTGGGGATCTGCGGGCCTGGGTGCCGTGAACGGGTTCGGATCAGGAAGAAACTTGGAGGAACGACTCCGTGCAGCGGCCGGTGGAGCCGTGATTGGAGGGGCGGTCGGGAAATTTGCGCCTCACATGGCAGAATACGGCGAGTCCGCTTACAGGAAGGTTGCTGACTATGCACGCGCGTGGAAAAATCCCGCCCCTGCGGTTGACGCGGAGGTGGGCCGACTAGCGTCAAAGGCCGATTCCACAATCGAAGAGCTGGCGGCTTCACTGGAAGCTGCGGCGGCTGACGGTCAGCCGCAGTTTGCCGTGGTCGATGCCTTAGCCGAATACGGCCGTGACAGATTGGCGAAGCTTGCATCGATACTCAAGCCAGATGCCTCGAAAGCGCTGTCCGTCCGGCAGAACAGTCAGTCGGAGCGGCTCGGTGTACAGATGCGCGATGCATTCGATGCGCAGAAAACTGCGGCCGGGGCAAAGCGCGAACTGGTGGAAAGCGGGGCGCCATCGCGTTCGATCGACGCTGTTGACGCCGGCATGCACGCTCAGGGGATACGAGCCGACCCCGGCAAAACCATTCCGGATTATCTGGCGCGATCGGCGGACGAGCAATCGAGCTTCAGGGTCGGCTACGCAGATCCCCATCTTGCACGGCTTGAGGCATCAGCGGGAACGGCGCCGGCAAACAGGGCATCAATGTTCCAAACAGAGCGAACTCTAAAGGAACTGCCGGTATTCGCATCGCCAGGAAAAGGCGAGCGTTTGATGCGGCAGATTGGCCGTGAGGACGAGATGTTCAAAACCGGCGCGGAGGTTTTACGTGCTGGCGGAAATCCGGTGTCATCAGGCTTTGGCCGCGATATGGTGGACGCAGCGGCGGATGCCGCCGGAGGCAATTTCGGATCTGCCCTCGTTCGCCTCGGTGCGCCTGTTGGTGCAAAGCTTCGCCCGCAGAAGCTGGACGAGGCAGTCGCCGATGCCCTCCTTTCAACCAATGCCGGGATGCTTCGCGCAGTGGGCGCCCGATCCGCACAACTTTCCAATGCAGTCAATGCCCGAAGGGCCAACATAATCGCGGCCGTTGTGGGAGCACAAGCGGCGTCGACATCGGAGAACCGTATGTTTTCCGAATGGAAGTAGAGTGCAGTCAAGGCAACCGATGCTCAATATACCTCCAAAAGGAACCGAACGCGACTGCACCTGTAAGCGCGGCCAGGTTCAGCAGGCCATAGGATCGTAGCTGATACCATAATCCCCAACTGAGGAAGAACAGGATGAAGCTCCCATAAACGACATTAAATCCGCGTTTGGGGGGTACGTAGTCTTTGTACTCATTCGTGCGCTCAAAGGGACCGGCCTCGACATACTTGGCCCTGCGTCGCAGGCGTTCTTCGGCCCATCGCTCAGATTTTGATTTTCGTTTTCCGGAAACCGGTTCAGATTTTATCATGATGACTCCATGCCTAGTGCAAATATTCATCGAAAGAACGTGCATATTGCGTTCAGAATTATTCTTGGTATCTGACGATAATGGACATAGCCGCCAGTATGTTCTTGTAACCAAGCGCCAAAGAACATGCCAAATAACATCGCCAGCGGCGGTAAAATACGGTAAAAGTGCAGCGGACCCACCACAATGAGGTCGGTTATTACAAAGCAGACAAAAGCCATTTTGATGTAGCGATCCAAGGGATTTGCTAGATCCGGTATTTCGTAGCGATTGTGCTCGATCGTCAGTGGGTTTGTCCCAGCAGGCTTCTCGCGGCAGCCAAAGCCGATTTCTCCCGTTCTTTGCGGCGCGATAACGGAACAACGTCGCCAGATCATAAGAAAATATTCCTTATCGCTGCCGCCCCGCGCGAGGCATCGGCCTGCAAATCTCATGCCTGAACGCCGATCCGACCGCCAGGAACAGACCGGGAACTGACGGCACCATACGCTAAATGTCAACATGCAACATTCATAGGCCGGTCGTGCTGCGACCGCAGGATGGGAGAGGCGCATGCCATTCGCAGGCAATAATTTTGTTCGCAATCAGAACTTCGTTTCGGACCGCAACGCGGGGCCACCCAGCAATACGATTTCCGCCGAGAAGGTCGACAATGAATTCGACAATCTGTCGGCTGCCCTTACGACGGTTAAGACGGCGCATGAAACTCAGAAGTCGCTTTTCCCGTCGCCAACAGCGGGAAATGCCGGACTGTACATGCGGACGAACGCCGCAGGCACCGCATTCGAGCTCCGAACCGCCGAGCAGGTGCGGGTCGATGTGCTGCTGGCGCCCGGAAAGGTCGTCTTTCGAACCGCGGGTACGACAAACTGGGTCGTGCCCGCAGGTGTGAAACGCGTTTGGGTGGAGGTTTATGGCGCAGGAGGCGGTACCAGCAGCTTCAACCAGGGGACAGCGAGCGCCCTGATGAATTCCGGCGGAGGCGGTGCTTATTCGGCGTCATACATCGACGTGACACCCGGCGCGATAATTCCCGTAACGGTCGGCGCAGCCGGAGCCACGGGGGCAAATGGCCCCGGCACACACGGAGGAGACAGTTCGTTCGGCACCTTTCTCACCGCAGGCGGAGGGAAATCCGCACAGAGCAGCTCGGAAGTGGCGATCGGTGGCTTCGCACCGATGCCGACAACTCTCTACCAGCATGGCGGCAGAGGCCAGCAAGCCATCCTTGGAGGTCCCGAGGCGAAGAGCGGGATCGCCGGCGGGCCGCTCGGTGGACGAGCCGTCGGTTGGTATGAGGATGTCTCACCCTGGCCGGGCGGTGGTGGCTCGGCGCGTCAGCATAGCCAGGCTAACCAATACTATACGTTCGCAGGAGCCGGGGCGGTCATCATCAGTTGGTGAGCGCTGGAATCATAGCCCGTTTCCACAAGCCGCCGAGGGCGGCTTTTTTCATGAGGTGAACCATGCCTGATCGCTATTCCAGTTTTCCGGCGGCACCCTTCGGGCCGGCCGGGGCTTTCTTCGCGGTAGCGCCGAACGATGTTGCCAACCTCGGCTATATTACGACAGGAGTTTATGTCGGCGGCGCTGGCGATATAGCCCTGGCGGACCCGCTGACGGGTGCAGCAGTCGTGTTCAAGGCCGTCCCTGCCGGCTCGATCCTGCCTGTCCGCACGGCACGCGTGCTGGCGACCGGCACGACGGCAACCTTCATCGTCGGTCTCGCCTGATGGCGCCGGCCATCGGGCTCGGCCTCGGCGTATCCTTCTGTCACCGCCCCCGACCCTCCGGTCCGGACATGGATACACTGGCCCTCATCGCGCGGATGGCGGTGCCGCCCGACCAGGCCCGCGCGAAGCTGATCGACACGCTCGTTCTGGATCTGAAATCCTCGGGCGTCTGGCAGACGCTCGACGGTCTCTACGTCCTGGCGGCGCACGACGCGCAGGCCGCGCGGCTGAACTGGCGCGGCAACCTCTTGAACCTGACGCCGGGGGCCGCGCCGGTTTTCACCGTCGATCGCGGATATAAGGGAGATGGTGCGGCGGCCTATCTGGCAATCGATGGGAGCGGGTCGGACGTCGCAAAGTTCACGCTCGAAAGTGCCAGCGTCGGCATATGGGTGAACCAGGTGGCGGTCGAGGCCGGTATCGCCCTTGGTCGAACGTCGGACTATGCGATGCAGATCGTGCCGCTGTCTGCGTCGGAAACGCTCCGGGTCCAGTTCCAGTCGGTATCATCTTCCCAGGCTACGTCACTCATAGCCGGGCATAATGGGCTGGGCATGTCACGAGGAACCCGCGAGAACTCGACACAGTATTCTGTGAGGTCGCAGGGGCGCGCCCGGATCGTAAAAAACATTCCGGCCACACCCGGCGGTCCAATTCGATGGCCGCAGAGACTGCTTTCCGGCACGTCGTCTACAGCAACACTTTTCAGCACAGCGCGCATCGCCGTCGCCTATTTCGGCGGGGGCCTAACCAGTGCGCAGGAAGTGGCGATGGACGCCGCCCTGCAAACCTATCTCAACGCTGTCGGGGGCGCGTGATGAGCGAAATGGAATGGATCGTCATGACGCCGACGCAGCGGGCGCAGGCAACCGTCCTGAACGACGATACGGCGCTGCTCGGATCCCGCCGCGTGCTTCTGGGCGACCTGATCGGAAAATGGGTCGTGCCGGCGCGGCTCCTGTACGATCCGGAATACGGGCGATGGCATGAAATGCTTTCGCCGCTGCCACGAATAGTCGCCTCGGCGGCTAACCTCTTCCCGCCGCCGGAGCCCGAGCCGGACGCCGGATAACAGGCCCGCCAATCCGGCGGGCTTTTTCGTTTCAGGAGACAGATTGATGAAAGTGAGTTTACGGGGTCTCGCCGAGCTTGCGGGACACGAAGGCATCGTCACGTCGCCCTATAAGGACTGTGTCGGGGTATGGACCGTCGGCGTCGGCCATACTGCGGCAGCCGGACCGCCCGACCCGAAAGCCCTGCCTGGTGCGCTGAGCGTCGAAGCCGCGCTGGATCTGTTCCGGCGTGACGTCGCCCGTTATGAGGCCGAAGTGGAGGCGGCGGTGACGGTGCCCCTCTGCCAGCATGAATTCGATGCGCTGGTCAGCTTTCACTACAACACCGGGGCCATTCGCTATGCCGGCCTGACGAAGGCGCTGAACCGCGGGGACCGGGCTCGGGCGGCCGAGGGATTCCTCCAATGGCGCAAGCCCGCCGCGATCCTGCCGCGGCGGCGACTGGAAAGGAAATTATTCCTTGACGGCACCTACGGCCATGGCGGTTTCGCCAATGTCTACACGGCAACGCGTGCCGGCACGGTCCTGTGGGCCAAAGGCCGATGCGTGGACGTGGCCGCGCTTTTTGCCCCGCAGGCCGCATGACGCCTTCCGCACCCGTTCTCCAAAAAAATGCAGCAAGGACCTGCCATGACCGTTAGATCGATCGCTCCTGCCGTATCCGCCGCCCTGAAGCAGATTGCCGACAGCCCCTCCCTGTCTTTGACGGCCGCGGACGTGCCTGCCGCCGCCGAGGTGATGACGCGGCATATCCTGCCGGCCCTGGAACACCTGAACAATGGCGAAAGCTGGTACCGTTCCCGCGTCACCTGGGGCGCCGTCATCTCTGCCGTGGCACCCTTGTTACCGCTTCTCGGCATGGGGGCGGATTGGTTCGACCCGACCTTGGGGGCCGCGCTTCTGGCGGCGACCGGCTCGGCAATCGGCGCGGCCTGCACGCTCTATGGGCGCTGGCGTGCGACCCGCCCATCGGGCGTTGATCCGATGGAAGAGGAAACGACGCGATTCGCGGCGCTGGATCCTGCGATCCGGGATTACCTCGCGCATCTGACGGAAGAGGACGTCGTCCTGATCCGTTCAGGGGTCGAGCTCGTCCGCTCCGCCATGACGGTCAGCCGCTTCCTGAAGTGGCTGATCATCTCCCTGGCCGGAGCGTTCCTGGGGGCGGTCATGGTCTGGGATGCGGGAATCAGGCTGTCGGCGTGGCTGCGAGGTCTGACCCGTTGAGGGGGGCGGCGCGTGCGGGATCCCCACGCGCGCCCGCTCATTGCCCAAAATAGGAGCAAAATCCTTTTCGAGACATGGTCATCAGGGTGATAAGTCTGTTGAAAAGAAACCTTAAGTGGCAATTTTGTGAGCCATGCGATGAAAAACAACAAGGCTCTAAATTTGAAATTGAAAATATGAAGGATATTGGTATCGAGGGTATGACCTCGATACGAGTGGAGTGGACGCATGGCTGAACTGAATGATGGTTACGGGCTCGTTGCCGACGTCACGGCCGAGAGGGCGGCAAGGGGCCCCCGGCACACGCCGGCCACCTTTCTCGATCCTGCCCGGTGCCCCGGCCAATGGGCGCTGCGGACGCCATGGTACGTCTTCCTGCGGTGGGCCGGCACGACGGTTGCGCCGAAGGGCGAGCATGCCGCCTGTTGCGCGCTGCTGTCGGAGCAGACGATCATGGATCTCGCCCGGTTCTGCGAGGGTGGAGCGGCTCCGGCCATGCTGCCGCTGCCCGGTTCCGTCATCGCCGGACGGCGCTTTATCGGGGGCGATCCCGCTTTGCCGCAAAACTGGCCCTACATGGCCTGAGCCACGGCGCTCGACGCTCCCGACAAGGTGAATGATTCTCTTGCCGGCCTCGTGGACAACCGTTCCAACTCCCGCCACATTAACCAATGTTGTCGAATGGACCGTATTCGGAACTTGGAGCGCGCGACATGGCGGAAGCCGCAGTTGAAACCGCAATCCTTTCGACGCTTGCCGCAGATGCCGCCGTAACGCGGCTTCTGGGGGGGCCGAACGTCTTCGGGCGCTCGGTGCGGGGGCACGACTTTCCCTATGTTACCCTGGGCCGAACGGCCGTCGTGGACTGGACCTGCGGGCACGACAATGCCGCCGAAGACGTGCTGACACTGCATGTCTGGACCGGCGGTGGCGGCAAAGCCGCCACCTTCGAGATCATGGACCGGCTTTGCGAGGCCCTTCACGACAAGGTCCTGCCGTTGGCGGACAATGGTGTGGTGCACCTGAAACTGCAGTTCGCCGAGGCCAGGCGCCAGCCGGAGGAGCCAAACTACCACGGCTTGCTGCGCTTCCTGGCCGTTCGCCGGCCGCTGGCATGACGGGCAGCACCGTTCGTTCATTCGACATTCAAGCTTTCTGCCCTATTCATCGCGATGGCGGATTGGCATGAGTGCCGTCGCCATGACGGATTGACGATTGAACCGACGACACGGCCGGAACCTCACATGGGTATATTGAAGGGTCGACTGCGTATCGCCGGCCTGGTCGCCGGGATGGCGGCAGGCGCCGCAGTCCTGCCAGACGATGCCATCGCGCAGGGCAGTTGCTCTGCGGCCGCTTTCCAGGCAGCCTCCCAGTCCGGCGGACAGGTGCTGTCGGTCACGACCGCCCAGCAGGGCGGGCGCACGGTCTGCATCGTCACGGTGCTGGTACCGGGGCGCGATGGCGGCCGGCCGCGCCGCGTAACGCTCACAATTCCGCAGTAAGGACGCCGCCATGCGTATCCTCGTGGTGGAAGACGACAAGGACTTGAACCGGCAGCTGACAGTGGCGCTGGCCAATTCCGGCTATGTCGTGGACAGCGCAAGCGACGGCGAGGAAGGTCATTTCCTCGGCGATACCGAGCCTTACGACGCCGTGATCCTCGATGTCGGCCTGCCGCTGATGGATGGCATCTCAGTGCTGGAGCGCTGGCGACGCGACGGGCGCGCCATGCCGGTGCTGATCCTGACCGCGCGTGACCGGTGGAGCGACAAGGTGGCCGGCATCGATGCCGGCGCCGATGATTATGTCGCCAAACCCTTCCACATCGAGGAGGTGCTGGCGCGTGTCCGCGCTTTGATCCGGCGCGCGGCCGGCCATGCATCCTCTGAGATCCACTGCGGTCCGTTGCGGCTCGACACGCGCGCCTCCCGCGCGACGCTCGATGGTGCGCCGCTGAAACTGACCTCGCACGAATACCGGCTTCTGGCCTACCTGATGCACCATCAAGGCGAGGTCGTTTCCCGGTCGGAGCTGACCGAGCACATGTACGACCAGGATTTCGACCGGGATTCCAACACGATCGAGGTCTTCATCGGCAGGCTCCGGCGCAAGATCGGCAGCGATCTGATCGAAACCGTGCGCGGCCTCGGCTACCGCCTGTCCGCGCCGTACGGGTAAGGCATGGAAACCTTGCGCACCTTGCGCGCCCGCCTTTCGGACAGCCTGGCCGTTCGCGTCGTGGCCCTGTCCAGCCTGTGGGCCATCGCGGCCTTCATCGTGGTCGGCGGGCTGATCTCCAGCTTCTATCGACAGACGGCCGAGGCCGGCTTCGAAGGCGTCGTGCGCGCCCAGCTCTTCAACCTCGTCAACACGGTCGCCGTATCGGAGACGGGTGTCTTGTCCGGCTCTCCAGACCTTGGCGATCTCAGCTATTCGCAACCCCTCTCGGGCTGGTACTGGGAGGTGCTTCCGGCCAGCGACAACACGTCCGGCCGGCTGGCCTCCTTCTCGCTGGGGCCGGGCGAGATCGCCGCCCCCACGACGGCTGAAGCACCGTTCGACGGCCAGTACCGGCGCTCCTACGAGGCGCCCGGCCTCGACGGCGAGACGGTCTATGTCGAAGAGGCCGAAGTCGTGCTGGACGGCGACAATCATGCGGCGCGGTTCCGTGTGATGGGCAACGCGGATGTCGTTGCCGCCGACGTCGCGCGGTTCAACCGCAGCCTGTCGATCTATCTTGGCGGGTTCGGCGCCGGCTCCATCCTCATCAACGCGCTGGCCATCCTGTACGGACTGTCACCCCTGCGCCGCGTCCGCCAGGCCCTGGGCGAGGTGCGGGCTGGCCGCAGCGAGCGTTTGTCCGGCCGCCTGCCGGTGGAGGTGCAGCCACTGGCTGCCGAGGTGAACGCGCTCATCGACAGCAACAGGCGCATCGTCGAGCGGGCGCGCACGCAGGTCGGCAACCTTGCGCATTCTCTGAAGACGCCCATCGCGGTCCTGACCAACGAGGCGGCGTCGATCGGTGGAGAGCACGGCCGTCTCGTCGCGGAGCAGAGCGAGCGCATGCGAGTTCAGGTGCAGCACTATCTGGACCGGGCGCGCCTTGCCGCGCTGGGGCAGGGAACCGCCATCCGAACCCCGGTGATGCCGTCGCTGGAGCGGGTGGCCAAGGTGGTATCACGCCTCAATCCGGCGTTGGATCTGTCGCTTTCGGCCGACATGGATGGCGCCGTCTTCGCCGGGGAGCGCGAGGATTTCGAGGAGATGATCGGCAATCTGGTCGAGAATGCCGCCAAATGGGCGGCCGGACGCGTCGAGGTGCGCCTGAATGCCGAGGGGGACGACCGGTTCCGCGTCACCATCGATGATGACGGACCCGGGCTGTCTCCCGAGGAGCAGGCGGAGGCAACCAAGCGTGGCCGACGCCTGGATGAGGCGAAGCCCGGCAGCGGGCTCGGCCTTTCGATCGTGGCGGATACAGTTTTGCAATACCGCGGGGAATTTCGTCTCGGCAATGCCCCCATCGGCGGCTTGCGCGCAGAATTGCTCTTGCCACGGGCCGTCGAGGGAACAATGTCTTGAACGGGCACAATGCCCGATACGTTCAACGTGCGTTCCTCGCCAGAGGTTTTCCATGCCCGGTCTTGCCCGTACCCTCGTTCTCGTGTTCGCCGCGCTTTGCCTGAGCGGCTGCCTGTCGACGCGCGGCACCGGCCAGGCGGCCGCGCCGTCGATCGCACAGGGCGCGCTCGGCAGCGAGCTGGTCGGGATGGGGCTCGGCGGAAGTGCGCAGCAGGCGGCGTTGAAGGCGGAGTATCAGGCGCTCCAGTTCGGCGCGGTGGGGCAGCCCGTGCCATGGCAGGACGGCGCCTTCGCGGGCCAGGTCGTGCCGACGCAACTTTATCGTGTCGGTTCCCAGGATTGCCGCGGCTACACGCATACGGTGACGCGGCAGGGCCGGACCGTACAGCAGGTCGGCTCGGCCTGCCGCACCGGCGACGTCTGGACGCCGGTAGCCTGAGCGGTCCATACTTTCCCCGTCACGGATGAGCTCCGTCGCTTCCTGATAGGGAAGTGACTGTGTTTTCGTGCAACACTTTGTTAAAGCGTCTGGAACGGTTCCAGGCGTTGGTCGGGCACCGTCCACGAATTCCTGTTTCGGATCGCCGGTCGCATCGGGTTGGAAATGCTGTTCTGGATCATTGCGGGCGCGCTGACGGTCGTTGTCTGTCTGGCTTGCGTCTGGCCCTTGCTACGCCGCGAGGTGGCCCCTGCCGCACATCGTGCCGAACACGACATGGTCGTGTACCGGGCGCAGCTCGACGAGCTGGAGGCCGATGTCCGACGCGGTGTCATCGCCGCGCCCGAGGCAGCCATCGCCCGCGCCGAAATCGGACGGCGGCTGCTGAAGGCGGCCGGGGCCGGCACGGAGCGGCCGACGCCGCAACGCCGTCCGCGCTCCGCGCCCGTGGCGGCAATTCTGATGGTCGCAATTCCCGCTGCTGCCTTGGCGGGTTACCTGTCCTTCGGCTCGCCGGACGCTGGCGATATGCCATTGGCCGCCCGCGAGGCCACGCCCGATGGCGGCGACGTCGCCGCTCTGGTTGCGATGGCCGAGGCGCGACTGGCGGCCAATCCAGACGAGGGGCAGGGGTGGGATGCGCTGGCGCCGATCTATCTGCGAAACGGCGAGGCCACCAAGGCCGTAAATGCGTACCGGCGCGCAATCGACCTCCTGGGCCCCAATCCGGCGCGGCTGTCCGGCTTCGGCGAAGCGCAGGTGATGGCATCGGAAGGGCGCGTCACCGCGCAGGCTGCGGAGGCATTCAGCGCGGCCCTTGCGCTGGACCCGCAGGTGTTGCTGCCGCGCTTTTTCCTTGCGCTGCAGCTCATGCAGCAGGCGCGTTTTGCCGAGGCGGCAGACGCCTGGCAGGCGCTGTTGAACGACAGCCCGGCGGACGCCCCATGGCGGAGCTTCGCAGAGCCGGCCCTGGCCGAGGCGCGTGCCCGCTCAGGCGCGAACGCTGCCCCGCCGCCCGATGCCGCCGCCGCGATCGCGGCGCTTCCTCCGGAAGAGCAGCGTCAGCGCATCGAGGGCATGGTGGCGGGCCTCGCCGCGCGGCTGGATGCTGCGCCCGGCGACGTCGAGGGTTGGAAGCGCCTGATCCGCTCCTATGCCATACTGGGCGACAAGGAACGGGCAGGTGCTGCCCTGCAGGCGGCCGGCCGGGCCTTCAAGCCCGGTACGCCGGCGCGGAGCGACATCACGGCCCTGGCGGGAGAACTCGGGCTGGCCGATGCAGTCGGGGGGAAGGGGCAATGACACGCAAGCAGAAGCGGGCCGCCGGCCTCGCAGGTATGGTCGCCGTGGTGGCCGCGGCGGCTGGCCTTGTGCTGACGGCCTTGTCCGACAGTGTCGCCTTCTTCAATTCGCCAACGGACATCGTCGCGCGTGCGCCCGGCGACGGGCAGCGCATCCGCCTCGGCGGGCTTGTGGAGACCGGGTCCGTGGAGCGCGACGGAAACACCGTGCGCTTCCGCGTCACCGATACGGTGGAAAGCGTTGTCGTCACCTATACGGGTCTGTTGCCGGACCTCTTCCGAGAGGGGCAGGGCGTGGTGACCGAGGGCGTGCTGGGCGCCGACAGCGTGTTCGCGGCCGATACGGTTCTGGCCAAGCACGATGAAACCTACATGCCCAAGGAAATCGTCGACGACATGAAGGCGCGGGGCATCTGGCAGGAGGGCGAGCCGTTGCCACCGGCCTCCGCCGTCCGGGGGGCAGGCTCATGACGGTCGAACTCGGCCATTTCGCGCTGGTGCTGGCGGCCTGCCTGGCGCTCGTGCAATCCCTTGTTCCGCTGGTGGGCTCGCTGCGCGGCGATGTGCGCCTGATGGAAACCGGCTCGGCGACTTCCGTCGGCATCTTCGCGCTTCTGTGCCTGTCCTTCGCCGCTCTCACCATGGCCTATGCCAGTTCCGATTTCTCGGTTCTGAACGTCGTCCAGAATTCGCACTCGCTGAAGCCGATGATCTACAAGATCACCGGCGTCTGGGGCAATCACGAAGGCTCGATGCTGCTCTGGGTGCTGATCCTGGCGCTTTTCGGCGCGCTGGTCGCCAGCTTCGGCCGCGACCTGCCGGCCACTCTGAAGGCCAACGTCCTGGCGGTGCAGGGGTGGATCACGCTGGCCTTCCTGGCCTTCATCCTGTTCACTTCCAACCCGTTCACCCGCATATTTCCGGCGCCGATCGAGGGGCAGGACCTCAACCCGATCCTGCAGGATATCGGCCTCGCCATCCATCCGCCGCTCCTGTATCTCGGCTATGTCGGTTTCTCGATCTCCTTCTCCTTCGCGGTGGCCGCGTTGATCGACGGCCGCATCGACGCCGCCTGGGCCCGCTGGGTGCGGCCCTGGACATTGGCGGCCTGGGTATTTCTGACGGCCGGCATCGCCATGGGGTCGTACTGGGCCTACTACGAACTCGGCTGGGGCGGCTGGTGGTTCTGGGACCCGGTCGAGAACGCCTCCTTCATGCCGTGGCTGTCCGGCACGGCACTGCTGCATTCGGCGCTGGTGATGGAAAAGCGCTCGGCGCTGAAAATCTGGACCGTCCTTCTGGCGATCCTGACCTTCTCGCTATCGCTTCTCGGCACATTCCTGGTGCGGTCGGGCGTGCTCACCTCCGTTCACTCCTTCGCGGTGGATCCGGAGCGAGGCGTCTTCATCCTTGCCATCCTGTTCGTCTTCATCGGCGGTTCGCTGGCACTGTTCGCCTTCCGCGCCAGCGAGCTGGAGGGAGGAGGATTGTTCGCGCCGATCTCGCGCGAGGGGGCGCTCGTCTTCAACAACCTCTTCCTCACCACCGCCACCGCCACGGTGCTGATCGGCACGCTCTACCCGCTCGGCCTCGAAGTGTTGACGGGCGAGAAGATCTCTGTCGGCGAGCCCTTCTTCAACATGACGTTCGGGCCGTTGATGCTGCCGCTTCTGTTCGCGATGCCTTTCGGGCCGCTGCTGGCCTGGAAGCGGGCGGATCTGGCCGCCGCGGCCCAGCGCCTTTACGCCGTCGCGGGGGCGGCGCTGGCCGTTACCATCATCACCCTGGCGCTGACGCACGGCACGCGCATCCTCGCCGCCTTCGGCTTCGGGCTGGCGTTCTGGATCATGCTGGGCAGCCTGGCCGACCTCGGCTACCGCTCCGGCCTGCCCAAGGCGCCGTGGCGCATTGCCCTGTCCCGCCTCAAGGGACTGCCGCGCTCGGCCTTCGGTACGGCGCTGGCGCATTTCGGCATTGGCGTGACGCTGCTCGGTATCGTGGCCGTCAGCGCCTTCGAAACCGAGACGGTCACGGTGATGGCGCCCGGCGATACGGTGCAGGTCGGTGGCAATATCCTGCGTTTCGAACGGATGGAATCCCGCCAGGGCCCCAACTACCATGACGACGTCGGCATTTTCGCGCTGGTACGCGACGGATGGAGCACCGTCACCATCGAAAGCGCCAAGCGCTTCTATCCGGCCCGGCAGATGCCCACGACCGAGGCGGGCATCTACACCCATGTCTTCAGCCAGACCTACGTGTCGCTCGGGGATGCGTCTGCCAATGGCGGCGCCAATGTCGTGCGTGTGTGGTACAAGCCGCTGGTGACGCTCATCTGGTATGGCTGCGTGCTGATGGCGCTTGGTGGCGCGGTTTCCCTTGCAGACCGGCGTCTGCGCGTCGGCGCGCCGGCACGCCGGCGCAAGCCCGCGTCACTGGAGGCCGGCGCATGAGGCTGCTGTTCGCCCTTCTGGTCCTATGCGCCACCTTGCTGCCCGCCCACGCCGTGCAACCCGACGAAGTGCTCGCAAACCCGGCGCTGGAGGCCCGCGCCCGGATGCTTTCGGCCGGGCTCCGATGCATGGTCTGCCAGAACCAGTCGATAGACGACAGCGATGCGCCGCTGGCCCGCGATCTGCGCCTGCTGGTGCGGGAAAGGCTGGAGGCCGGCGACAGCGACCGCGAGGTGTTGTCGTACCTCACGGATCGCTATGGCGAATTCGTGCTGCTGCGCCCGCCCTTCCGCCTCGGCACGGCCCTCCTGTGGGGCTTTCCGGTGCTGTTGCTGCTGGCCGGGCTGCTTTTCCTTCTGGTGCGCGCACGCGGCCGGCATCGCGGCGAGTCACGCCTGACGGAAGAGGAAGAGCGGGCGTTGAGGAACCTTACGAACATTTCATGAGGCGGCAAAGCTACCGTAATTCTGCCGCCACTATACATCGATGCGACAGGGACGGCGCGACGGCTGTCCCCACTGGTTTCAGCACTCTTGAGAGGTCGCTCGATGAAAACGCTCCTGGACTCCCGCTTGAAGCGCCGTGTCAGTGCCGCCGCGCTGGCTGCCGGCATTGCCGGCTTTGCCTTCGGTGGCGTTCTAACCAACACCTACCCGTCCAATGCCCAGCCGGTGACGGTCGAAAACCCCAAGGAGCAGTTCGGCTTCGCCGACGTGGTGGACAAGGTTTCCCCGGCCGTCGTGTCGGTGCGGGTGCGTGGTGAAACCCGCCCCGTCGCCTCGCGCGGGGAAAGCATGCAGTCGCCCTTCGACAACCTTCCTGAAGATCATCCGCTGCGCCGCTTCTTCGATTTCGGCAACCCGGGCCAGCCGGGCGGACCGCAGGGCCGGCCGGGGCCCAGGCCGCAACAGCGGCCGAGCATGGCGCAGGGCTCGGGCTTCTTCATCTCCGACGACGGCTATATCGTCACCAACAACCACGTCGTGGCGGATGGCGACAACTTCACCGTCGTCACGGACAAGGGCAAGGAATACAATGCGGAGCTGGTCGGCACGGACCCGCGCACCGACCTCGCCCTGCTGAAGGTCAACGAGGACGACGTCAAGTTCACCTATGTCGATTTCGCCGACGACACGCGCATGCGGGTCGGTGACTGGGTCGTGGCCGTCGGCAATCCGTTCGGCCTCGGCGGCTCGGTGACCGCCGGCATCATCTCGGCGCGCGGCCGCGACATCGGCGCCGGCCCTTACGACGACTTCCTGCAGATCGATGCGGCGGTGAACCGTGGCAATTCCGGTGGTCCGGCCTTCAACCTCGAAGGCAAGGTGGTCGGCGTCAACACGGCCATCTACTCGCCGTCGGGCGGCAATGTCGGCATCGCCTTCGCCATTCCGGCTTCGACCGCGCAGAACGTCATCAACTCTCTGCGGCAGAACGGCTCCGTCCAGCGCGGCTGGCTGGGCGTGCAGATCGCGCCGGTTACCCAGGACATCGCCGACGCCGTCGGCTTGAGCGAGGACAAGGGCGCTATCGTCACCCTACCCGACAACGAGACGCCGGCATCCAAGGCCGGCATCCGCACCGGCGACGTCATCACCGCGGTCAACGGGCAGACGGTGGACACGCCGCGCGAGCTTGCCCGCGATATCGCCAACTTCCGTCCGGGCGCCGAGGTGGATATCACCGTCTGGCGCAATGGCGCGGCGGAAAACCTCAAGGTCACGCTGGGCGATCTGTCGTCGCTGGACGAATCGGCTTCGGCAAACGGCACGCAGCGCAGCGTTCCGACCGACCCGTCGGCGCTGGCGGGCTATGGCCTCAAGCTGACCCCCTCCGACGATGGCGACGGCGTCGTGGTGACGGATATCGACGCGGATTCCGAAGCGGCCACCAGGGGCGTGCAGGTGGGTGACGTCATCGTAGCGGTCAACGGGACGGAAGTCCGGAGCCAGGGCGATATCGAGTCGGCCATCAAGGCCGCCTCCGATGCCGGCCGCAAGGCGGCCCTGTTCCAGATCCGCTCCGGCGATCAGAACCGCTTCGTCGCCCTGCCGATCGACGAGGGTTGATCGCGGAAAGTCAGGCACGGCGGCGCGGGTTCGATCCTGCGCCGCCTTACTTTGCACAAGTGAGGGTCAGGGCGATGCAGATGGCCGGCACGACGGAGTTTTCAGGGGCGCCGAACGGCGCTACACCTTGCCCCATGCGAATATTGCTCATCGAAGACGACAACGAAGCGGCGTCCTATCTGGTCAAGGCCCTGCGGGAAGCCGGCCACGTGGCCGACCGTGCCGCCGATGGCGATACAGGCTTCAACCTTGCCGATACGCAGGGCTATGACGTCTGGATCGTCGACAGGATGCTGCCGGGCCGCGATGGCCTGTCGCTCATTTCGGGGCTTCGCGCCAAGGGCAACCAGACGCCGGCGCTGATTTTGTCGGCGCTGGGGCAGGTCGACGATCGGGTCACGGGGCTGCGCGCCGGTGGCGACGACTACCTCACCAAGCCCTTCTCCTTTTCCGAGCTTCTGGCGCGGGTGGAGGTGCTGGGCCGCCGTCGCGGCGCCAGGGACCAGGAAACCACCTACAGGGTCGGCGACCTGGAACTGGACAGGCTGTCCCACGAGGTTCGACGCGGCGGCAAGCCCATCATCCTGCAGCCGCGCGAATTCCGGCTTCTGGAATATTTGATGAAGCATGCGGGCCAGGTCGTCACCCGCACCATGCTTCTGGAAAATGTCTGGGATTATCATTTCGATCCCCAGACCAACGTGATCGACGTGCACATCTCCCGCCTGCGCTCCAAGATCGAGCGCGAGTTCTCCTCGCCGCTGCTTCACACGGTTCGGGGCTCCGGCTACATCATGCGAACGGACTGACGCCGGTGCGGAGATTGTGCGCCTTGATGCGGATGACGTCCGTCCGCCTCTCGGCGGTGTTCCTGACGCTGTTCGCCATCTTCGCCATCGTTCTCGTCGTCTACGTCACGGCAACGGCGGCCGGTATCCTGCAGCAGCAGAGCCGGGCGGTCATCTCCGACGAGATCCGCGAGCTCGGCGGCGTCTACGGTCGGGGCGGCATCGTGGCGCTCGTGCGGTCCATCGACCAGCGGTCCCGCCAGCCGGGCGCCTCGCTCTACCTCGTCACCGATCCGACCGGGCGGATCCTGTCCGGCAATGTGCAGAGCCTGGATTTCGGTGTGCTCGACAAGACGGGCTTTATCGGAAGCCCGTTCGGATACGAGCGCTTCACCGAGGACGAATCCGACCGCTACCACATGGCGGTCGCCGAGGTGGTGACGCTTCCCAACGGCATGCGCGTTCTCGTCGGCCGCGATACGACGGATATCGAGCGCATCCGCACGGTCGTACGCGACGCGCTCGTGCTGGCGCTCGGCCTCATGGGCGCCGGCGCGCTGTTCGCCTGGCTGTTCGTCGGCCGTCATGCCCTTCACAGGCTGGACCTCATGTCTCATTCGTCGCGCCGCATCCTGGCGGGCGATCTCAACGAGAGACTGCCGGTCACGGGTGCCGGCGACGAGTTCGACCGCCTGTCCGAAAACATGAACGCCCTTCTGGCGCGCGTCGCCCTGCTGCAGGAAGGGCTGCGCCAGGTATCCGACAATATCGCCCATGACCTCAAGACACCGCTGACCCGTCTGCGCAACCGGGCCGAGGCAGCCCTGGTGGATCGCCAGGCCGATCCGCGCCAGGCGCTGGAAGCCGCGGTGGCGGAAGCCGACCAGATGATCCGCACCTTCGACGCGCTGCTGATGATCGGGCGGGTGGAGGCGGGCTCTCACCCTGTGGAGAAGGTCAAGGTCGACCTGTCCGCCATGGTGGCCGATGTCGCCGAGCTGTACGAGCCTCTGGCCGAAGAGGCCGGCGCAACCTTGCGGGTGGATGCTCCTGGCCCGGTGGAGGCGATGGTGAGCCGCGAGCTGATCGCGCAGACGCTTTCCAACCTGATCGACAATGCGCTGAAATACGGTGTCGCCGCCGGCGGCGCGTCCGAGGTCCTGGTATCCGTGGCGAGGCAGGAGGGCATCTGCCGTCTGGTGATCGCGGACAATGGACCCGGTATCCCCGAGGCGCAGCGCGAACGCGTGTTCGAGCGCTTCTATCGGCTGGATTCCAGCCGGACCAAACCCGGTTCCGGGCTTGGCCTGTCGCTGGTCCAGGCCATCGCGCGCCTGCATGGCGGCGCGGTACATATCGAAGATGGGGCGCCCGGGTTGCGGGTTGTGATCGAATTCCCCGACGGGATAAGCTCCCCGGCGTAAGGGGGAGGGGCATGGGCGTGACGGACAGTCTGATCGGCGGGCAGGCGGAGCTTGTCCCAATGGATGCGGCGCGGGCAGAGACCTGGCTTGCCGATCTCGGCGCGGCGGCGGCCGAAGCCGGCTGCGAACGGCTCGCCCGCTTCCTTACGCGCGATACGGCGGATCGCCGGCGGCTGGGCGCCGTCATGGACCTGTCGACCTACCTGAACGGACTGCTGCTCGCCCATCCCGAATGGCTCGAGCGTCTGTTCGATGAATCCGCCCAGGCCCGTCTGTCGGACATCCTGCGCGAGCTTGCCCAACCGCTGGCAGCGGATGCCGGCGAAAAGGGCGAGATGGCGGCAATGCGCCTTGCCAAGTCCGAGTTCAGCCTGCTCGTTGCGCTGCTGGATCTGTTCGGGGCCGAGGACGAGGACTATGTCACCCGTCATTTGTCGGCATTAGCCGAGGCTTGCACAAGCCGCGCGCTGCGCTTCTGCCTGGTCGACCTGCACCGGCGCGGACAATTGCAGCTTCCGGACCCGGACAGGCCCGAGCTGGGATGCGGCTTGTTCGTGCTGGGCATGGGCAAGCTGGGCGGGCGCGAACTCAACTATTCCAGCGACATCGATCTCATCCTGATATTCGATCCGGATGTTCCGGCCATCGTGGATCCGCCCGAATGCGTCGAGATGTTCTCGCGGCTGGCAAGGCGCCTGGTCAAAATGATCGGGGAACGCACCGGCCAGGGCTATGTGTTCCGGACGGATCTTCGGTTGCGGCCGGACCCGTCGGCCATGCCGCTTGCCATCCCGCTTCCGACAGCCCTGATCTACTATGAAAGCGCCGGCCGCGACTGGGAGCGCGCGGCGATGATAAAGGCGCGCTGCATCGCCGGCGACACGGCCGCCGCCGACGAATTCCTGACCGCGATGACGCCCTTCGTCTATCGTCGCTATCTGGATTTTTCCGCTATCCGCGACATCCAGCACATGAAGGACCGCATGGACAGGCACCGCGGTTTCAGCGGTCTCGGCGTTGTCGGACACAACGTCAAACTGGGCCGTGGCGGCATCCGCGAAATCGAGTTCATAGCCCAGACGCAGCAACTCATCGCCGGGGGGCGGGCCCCCGAGCTGCGCCAGCGGCGCACGGTGGATACGCTGCAGCGGCTTTCCGACGGCGGTTGGATCTCCCCGCATGACAGCGCCGAACTGATCGAAAGCTACTGGTTCCTGCGGCATGTGGAGCATGTGCTGCAGATGATGGCAGACGAGCAGACCCATACCTTGCCCGACGCACCCCATGATCTTGCCCGGGTGGCGCTTCTGGCGGGATTTCCATCGCTCGACCTGTTCTCCCGCACCCTGCTGATGCATCTGGCGCGCGTGGACAAGCGGTTCGCCCGCCTGTTCGCCGGGCGGCAGGAGGCCTGCGACGTGCCGGCCGTGGTGGCCGCGCTCACCGACGAATCGGACGAGGAAGCGTTGGAGTGGTTGCGGGAGGCCGGCTATCGCAGGCCGCAGGATATCGCTCACATCGTCTCTGGATGGGGCGCGGCCCGCTATCGTGCGATGCGTTCGGAGGCAGCCCGCGAACAACTCGCCAGGATGCTGCCCAACATCCTGTCCGCCTTTGCGCAAGGGCGGGATCCCGATGCCGCAATCGCGATCTTCGACCGCTTCCTCGCCGGGCTGCCCGCCGGCCTGCAATTCTTTGCCCTCATCACGTCCAACCCGCGCCTTCTGGATCTCATGGCGCTGATCCTTACCTCCGCGCCGGGCCTGACGGAAACGATCGCGCGGCGGCCCCACGTCTTCGACGCCCTCATCGACCCGACCTTCTACGGAGAGCTGCCGACCCGCGCGCTGATCGGCGAGAGGCTGGATGCCTTCCTTGCAGATTCCCCATCACACGAGGACCGCCTCGACAGGCTGCGCATCTTCGCCAACGAACAGAAGTTCCTGATCGGGGTGCGTCTCTTGTCGGGCGCCATCGAGGGGGAAGAAGCGGGTACCGCTCTGTCCGATCTTGCCGATACGATCATCCCGGCTCTGCTGCGCACGGTGGAAGCGGAATTCGCCCTGCGTCATGGCCGCGTGCGCGGCGGGCGGATCGGTCTCCAGGGGCTTGGACGGCTCGGCAGCCACGAACTGACGGCGTCCTCCGACGTGGACCTGATCCTCTTCTACGATCATGACGAGGATACCGAGGAGTCGGATGGCGAAAAGCCGCTGCCCGTGTCCACCTACTATACGCGGCTGACGCAGCGCCTGATTTCCGCGATGACGTCGCCGATGGCGGAGGGGGTCCTCTACGAAGTGGATTTTCGCCTGCGGCCTTCCGGCAACAAGGGGCCACTGGCGACCCATGTGGACGCTTTCCGCCGCTATCAGCGTGAAGAGGCCTGGACCTGGGAGCGCATGTCGCTCACCCGCTCGCGTCCGATCGTCGGCGGACAGATGCTGATGGAAGAGGTTGGCGCCATCATCCGCGAAGCCATCGACACGCATCGCAATGACGCGGGGCTTGCCGGCGATGTGGCTGCGATGCGGATGCGGATCGGCCGCGACAAGCCACCCCGCGGTCCGCTGGACCTGAAGCTCATTCCCGGCGGCTTGATCGACCTGGAATTCATCGCGCAATGGGCAATCCTGTCCGGCGCGGTCGCGGACACGCTCATCGGCGCTTCGACGGCCGACATCCTCGATGCGTTGCAGAAGGCGCGTCCCGAACTGGCCGATCGCAGGCTGGCAGAGACGATGCGCCTGTTCACGCGTATCGTGCAGCTGAACCGGCTCGGCACCGGCAGTGCGCGGACGGTGGACGATCTTCCACGGGGTCTCGCGGAGCGCATGGCGCGGGCGATCGGGCAGGATGAGGTTGCCGGTATAGAGCCCGAAATCGCCCGGCGCGCGGCAATCGTGCGCGCCGCCTTCGACGATCTGTTGCCCCTGGCCGATACCAAGGCCGGCTGATCGGGCAGGGCGGGGCGCGCCGATACGCTAGATTGTTTCGGCGCCGGTTTGCGACAGGAGCGGCATCCGGAACGAAACGACCGTTCCCCGGCCGACCCGGCTGGAAATGCGCATCGAACCGCCCTGCAACTCCACCAGCGAGCGGGCAATCGCCAGGCCAAGGCCTGTTCCCTTGTTCGTGCGGGTCAACTCGTTCTCGACCTGCTCGAAGGGAAGGCCCAGCTTCGACAGCGCCGATGCCGGGATGCCGATGCCGCTGTCGGCTATGGAGATCAGCGCATGGCCTCCGGCTATGCGTGTGCGCAGCCGTACCGTGCCGCCATCGGGCGTGAACTTCACCGCGTTGGACATCAGGTTCAACAGAACCTGCTTCATCGCCCGCCGGTCCCCTTTCAGGCGCATCTCGGCTGCAAGCTCACGCTTGAGGGTCAGCTTCTTGGCCGCCGCCTGCACTTCGAGAATGCGGATGGCCTCGCCGGTGACGGCGCCGACATCGATCTCTTCCAGCGCCATGACCATGCGGCCGGCCTCGATCTTCGACATGTCGAGGATGTCGTCGATGAGCTTGAGGAGATAGTGCCCGCTTTGATGGATATCGGATGCGTATTCGCTGTATTTTTCGTTGCCGATGGGCCCGAAGGCGCAGTCGCGCATGATCTCGGAAAAGCCGATGATGGCGTTCAGCGGCGTTCGCAGCTCGTGGCTCATATTGGCAAGGAAGGTCGTCTTGGCGCGGTTCGCGCCTTCCGCCCTGTCCTTCTCGACGATGTAGCTTTCGTTCATTTCGGACAGGGCGCGTGCCTTGGCCTCGGCGTCGCGCCGGGCTGCGGACAGGTCGTTGATGGTGGCCATCAGACGCCGCTCGCTGTCGCTTAGCCGTTCCTGATGCACCTTGAGCTGCGTAACGTCGGTGCCGATGGACACATAGCTGCCGTCGCCCATTCGGCGCTCGGATACCTGCAGCCATCGGCCATCCGCCAGCAACGCCTCCGACGCGCGTTCGCCCGCCACGAAGCTGGGGCTGGTCAGCTTGCGTTCGGCGATCGGCTTGCGCGATCGGGCCGAGATGCTGTCCTTCGTCGCGCCGGGTGCGATATCCCTGTCGGAGAGGCCGAAGACCTCCTGATACTTAGAGTTGCACAGAACAAGCCGATCCTGGCTGTCCCACAACACGAAGGTTTCCGAGATGTTCTCGATCGCGTTCTGCAGCCGGGTATTCGCCTCGTTCGTCATGCGCGCCAGCGTCTGGTTTTCGCTGACATCGACCGCCACGCCGATCAGATGGATATCGTTCTGCGCGTTGCGAACGACCTCGGCGCGCGCGCGCAGCCAGATGAACTGGCCGTCCGAGCGGCGCATTCGGAAGGAGCGCTCCATATTGACCAGGCGTCCGGATGCGATCTGCCGTGCGATCTCGAAGAAGCTGCCATCGTCCGGATGGATCAGGCGCGATACCTCTCCGAAAGAAAGAACGCCCTCCTGCGGACGCATGCCGAGGATTTCGTACATGGATCGCGACCAGTACATGCGTCCGCGCGCCAGATCCCAGTCCCAAAGCCCGCAACGGCCGCGCGACAGGGCGGTGTCGACGCGCTGGTGCGCTTCGGCAAGCATGGCGTCCGTCATCGCCACGCGCGCCGACTGGCGGAAATAGGCGAGAAGAATGGTCAGGAGCACGATGCCGGTCAACGCGAACAGCGTGACGTTGATGGAGGCGATGCGCCGCCAGTCGGCGAAAAGAGCCCGCTCCGGCTGAATCAGAACGACGGCACCCAGCGGCGCTTCGAGGATGCTTCCGGCGATCAGCGATACCTCGCTTTCGATCTCGGTGCGCATGACGCCGGCCTGCTCGCCGAAGACCAGCAGCGCCTCAGCCTGGCCCAGGGATTCCGCCGCGATCCGCCCGACCAGGGGGTCCGTACCGGACGTGGAGGCAACGATGCGCCCGGAGATATCCGTCACCACGGCCTTCGCGCCGTGGTCCGCGATGCCGAGGGGCAGCGCCTCGGACAGGAGGCGCCGGGCACTGGCCGCCGCCGTGGCGCCCTCGGCGCCGCTTTGCGCGTCTTCCAGCCGCAGCATGGTTGCGGTGACGGCAAGGCGTTCGCGCGCGGCGGTCTCGATCGCGCCGCGATGCTCCATCAGCGAGACGAACCGCACGAAAGCCAGGATGATGAGGAACAGCACCGCAAGGAAGGGGATCGCCTTGCGCAGGCCCGGCTCCAGGCCGGCCAGGTTGGCTTGCGGGTTGCTTAGGAATCGCTTCAGCCAGGTGCCGGCTTGCGACAGGCCGTCGAGCGTGGCGCGCGCCGGCCTGAGGCGGCGTATGCCGCGCCTCGCCGGCACTCCCCCAGCGTCCGCCACCATGGCAATTGCCCCCGCTTGCCGTTGCCGCCGGCCTATGCCGCCCGGCCCCCGAATCGGCTTCAATGAATCAGAGGCCGAATCACTTGTCCAGTGCGCCAGAGGCTAAAACCATTGCGAAAGGGTTGATCTTTCAGCGCAGGGTGCGGTCCAGTATGTCGGCCAGATCGCGCGACAGGCCGCCTCGGCCGGCCAGTTCGGTCAAGGCCGCCTGCGCCGCCTCGCGGCGCACCGGTTCCATCAACCGCCACGAGCGGAAGGCCGTGGCCATGCGGGCCGCCGTCTGGGGGTTCAGCGTGTCGAGCTTGCCCAGCATGTCCGCCATCCAGCGGTAGCCGGCTCCGTCGGCCCGGTGGAAGACGTAGGGGTTCAACCCCGCCAGGCCGGCAAGCAGGGCGCGGGCCCGGTTCGGGTTGGCCAGGCGGAAGGCTGGATGGGCCGCCAGTTCGATGACCTTGTCCAGCGTGCCGGCGTCCGGCGCGCTTGCCTGGAGCATGAACCATTTGTCCAGGACCAGCGGATCGTCCACGAAGCGGTCGTAAAAGGCGCCCAAGGCCGCTTCCGCCGGGCCAGACCCGGCGAAATGGTGCGTCAGGACGGTCAGCGCGGCGAGGCGGTCGCTCATGTTGCGGGCCGTGTCGTATTGCGTCACCGCAACCGCCGGATCGCCGGCGGCGACGGCAAGCGGCGCCAGAAGCGTGTTCCGGAGGGCGCGCCGTCCTGCGGCCTGTGCGGACGGAGAGAAGGCGCCCGTGTCGTCCAGCGCGCGGCGGAGCGCTTCGAACGTGTCCCGTCCGCGGCGGCCGAGGGCGGCGAGTGTACTGACGCGCAGCGCATGGATGACGTCGGTGTCGACATCCTCGGCAACCAGCCGCGTCAGCTCCGTTTCGCCCGGCAGGCTCACCATCTGGGCGCGCAGGGCCGGCTCCAGCGTTTCGTCGGCCGCCGCCGCCACCATGGCGTCGAGGACGCCGTCGGGAATGGAGTCCTGTCCGTTTCGTATGGCCGCAACGAGCGCGTCGCCGACCAAGTCCGTCAAGGCGCGCCACCGGCCGAACGGGTTGGGGTCCAGCCGCGCCAGCGCCAGCCTGTCGGCCTCCGCCTCCTGGTAGCGAAGATCCACGGGGGCGCTGAAATCGCGCAGGATGGACAGGTAGGGACGACCGCTAAGACCCTCGAACGTCACCGTCGCCTCTTCGGCGGTCAGGTGGATGAGGTCTCCATCGATGCGCGCCTCGGTGCTGGACCCGCGCACGTCGAGGTCCTGGCCGTTGGCGCCCACCAGCCCGTAGCGGACCGGAATATGCATCGGCCGCGTGCCCGTGCCCGCCGCGCCCTTGTCGAGGGACTGGCGCAGGCGCACCGTCAACCGGCCCGCCGTCTCGTCGTAGATCTGCGAAACCTCCAGCTTCGGCGTCCCGGCCTGCTGGTACCACAGGAAGAACTGGGTAAGGTCTATGCCGCCGGCATCCTCGAAGCAGGTCACGAAATCTTCGACTGTCGCCGCCTCGCCATCATGGCGCTCGAAATAGAGGTCCATTCCGGCCCGGAATTTCTGCTCGCCGAGGATCGTGGCGATCATCCGGACCAGTTCGCTGCCTTTGTCGTAGACCGTCGCCGTGTAGAAATTGTTGATCTCGCGGTACTGGGTCGGGCGCACCGGATGCTGCAGCGGCCCCTGGTCTTCCGGAAACTGGTTCGCCTTGAGCGTATGCACGCTGGCGATCCGCTTGACCGGGCGGGAGCGTTCGTCCGACGAGAACTCCTGGTCGCGGTAGACGGTCAACCCTTCCTTGAGGCAAAGCTGGAACCAGTCGCGGCAGGTGATGCGGTTGCCCGTCCAGTTGTGGAAATACTCGTGTGCGATGACGGTTTCGACACCGGCATAGTCGGCATCCGTGGCCGTGTCGGGATCGAGAAGAACGTATTTGTGGTTGAATACGTTGAGCCCCTTGTTCTCCATCGCGCCCATGTTGAAGTCCGAAATGGCGACGATGTTGAAGACATCGAGATCGTATTCGCGGCCGAAGCGCCGCTCATCCCATCGCATCGATCGCTTCAGCGCATCCATGGCGTAGCCGGCGCGCTCGCTCAAACCGCGCTCGGTATAGATGGTCAGGGCGACCTCGCGTCCGCTGCCGGTCACGAATTGCTCGCTCAGGGCGTCGAGGCGGCCGGCGACGACGGCGAACAGGTAGGACGGCTTGGGGTGCGGATCGAACCATTCGGCAAAGTGCCGCAACTCGCCCAGCGGCCCGCCGCCCACCGGATTGCCGTTGGCCAGCAGGATAGGGGCGGCCTCGCGGTCGGCCTCCAGCCGCACGCGATAGGTGGCGAGGCAATCGGGCCTGTCGAGGAAATACGTGATGCGGCGAAACCCTTCCGCCTCGCATTGCGTGCACCAGACCCCGTTGGACCGATAGAGGCCCATCAGCTTGGTGTTCTTTTCCGGCTCGATCCGCGTGCCGATCGCCAGCCTGAACCGCCCGCTCGGCGGCAGGCCGCGGACGGCGAGCCTGTCCGCGCTTGCCTCGAAGCTCTGTGTCGGCAACGCGTGGCCGTCGAGCGCCAGCGTCGTCAAGGTCAGTTCGTCGCCGTCCAGACGCAGCTCCGCATCGGCCGCCGCGCCGGGCCGGCGCTCGAGCTCCAGCGTCGTGTCGATATCCGCATGCCCTTCGAACAGCCGGACCGTCATGTCCACATGGTGGATCCGGAAGTCCGCCGGGCGGTAATCCTCGAGCCTGATCGTAACGCCGTCTTCGTCGCGCATCGCGTCCTCGCTTGCCATGCCGCCGTCGCACTCACGCTATGCCACCGCGACGGTGGGAACTTGATCCGTTTGCACCGCGGCGATGGGTCGACGCAAGCCGGTTAAGATAATAAGACTGGCGTAACATCCGTTACGTCCATTCCCCCGCATCCAGTCCGGCCCCGATTCCATGCCCAGCCCGTCCAAGCCATCGCATCAGGAGCCGCGCCCGCTCTACGGCATCGGCCTCAAGGTGCTGTCCGTCATGATCTTCGTCGGAATGCAGACCTGCCTGAAGGCCGTGGGCGACGATGTCCCGGCGGGGCAGCTGGTGTTCTTCCGGTCCTTCTTCGCCCTGATCCCGGTGGTCATCTATCTCTGGTGGCTCGGCGACCTCGGGACGGCCCTCGCCACCGACGACATCGGCGGCCATTTCATTCGCGGCATCGTCGGCGTCACCTCGATGGGGCTGGGGTTCTTCGCGCTGTCGCGGCTGCCCTATCCGGAATGGATATCCCTGTCATACGGGGCGCCGCTGCTGACGGTGGTCTTCGCCGCGATCTTCCTGAAGGAAGTGGTCCGCGCCTATCGCTGGGTTGCCGTCCTGGTCGGCCTGTGCGGCATCGTCATCGTGGCCGCGCCGAATTTCAGCCTGTCTTCGGGCGACATGGATTCAGCCCATGCGGTGGGGGCGCTGGCGTCGCTGGGCGGCGCCGCGATGGCGGCAATCGCGATGATCCAGGTGCGGCGCCTGGTGGCGCACGAGAAGACGGCCACGATCGTCGTCTATTTCTCCATGACATGCAGCATCATCGCCCTGGTCACGCTGCCGTTCGGCTGGGTGGTGCCGGACGGACGGCAGGCGGTGCTGCTGGTCGGGGCGGGGCTGTGCGGCGGGGTCGGGCAGTTGCTGCTCACGGCCTGCTACCGCTATGCCGATACGTCCACCATCGCGCCGTTCGAGTATACGTCGATGATAGCGGCGGTGGTGATCGGCTACACGGTTTTCAACGAAGAGGTGACGGCGACGACGCTGCTGGGTGCCTTCATCGTCATATCAGCCGGCCTGTTCATCATTTTTCGAGAGCATCGGCTGGGGCTGGAGCGGCGGCGAGCGCGCAAGGTCAGCCCGCCGTCTCCCTGACGGGCTCCCCGCCCTCGGGCGGGAAACCTTCTTCGTCGTCGTGCTGCGCCGTGGCAATCTCGTTGGCCACTTCGGCGCGCGGGTCCAGCGCAAAGGTCGCCGGCGTCTGGGTGCGGGCCAGCGGCGTCGACTGGAAGTCGTCGCGGATTTCGGCCGGCAACGACTGACGCCGCGTCGTACGATACAGGGTGTAGGCCGCATAGGCGGCGTGGGCCGAGCCGGTGGCCACGAAGATGCCCATGGCACCGTAATTCTCCATCAGGAAGGCCGCAAAAAGCGGCCCGCCCATCGTGCCGACGCCATAGAGGATCAGCATGCCCCCCGAAATCTTCACGAAATCGGCGGCGTCGGCAAAGTCGTTGGCGTGGGCGACGGCCAACGAATAGGCCGGATAGATCATCCCGCCGAGCAGAAAGGCGAAGAAGAACAGGACCGCCGGCGTGGTGGACGAAATTCCGATGGCCGCCGTCGCCACGGCGACGCCCATCGCGCCGATGCCCGTCATCACCATGCGCCGGTCGATGCGGTCCGACAGGCGGCCCAGCGGATACTGGAAGACCATACCGCCGGCCATGGTAGCAACCAGCAGCGTTGCGATGCTGGCCGTGGAAAAGCCGAGCTCCGTCCCGAAGACTGGCGCCATGTTGGACCAGGCCCCGGCCAGCACCCCCGCCAGGAACACGCCGACCGCCGCCGCAGGGGAATTGCGGAACAAAGCGGGCAGGTCCAGCCGCACCTGGGTCAGCGGCTTGGGGCTCTGCGCCCGCGACAGGGCGTTGGGGATGACGGCCAGGCAGAAGAAGATCGCGCACAGCATGAACGGGATCGTCAGCAGCGGATTGCTCAGCGGCAGGACATATTGGCCGGACATCATCGCGGCCATCGATATCATCATGTAGAGCGAGAAGATCCGCCCGCGCGATTCATTGGTGACGCGCTCGTTGAGCCAGCTTTCGATGATCATGTAGGAGCCGGCCAGCGCGAAACCGGATACGCCGCGCAGCAGAATCCAGCCGATCGGTGAAACGATCATCGCGTGCAGCAGGATCGCGATGGCCAGAAGGGCAGCAAGGCTGCAGAAGGTGCGGACATGCCCGGCGCTGCGCACGATGCGCGGCGCGATCAGGCAGCCGACCGTGAAGAAGATCGCGTAGCCCGTGCCCAGCCAGCCGATCTGATACGGAGACCAGTTTTCCAGCGAGCCGCGAACCGGCAGCAGAATGCCCTGCAGTCCGGCACCGGCCATCAGGAAGAACGTCGACGTCAGCAGAGAAACGATAGGCAATAGTTGAGCGCGCATGTCGGGCCTTGCAGGTGTTCTGTCGATGGGCGCCAAACCGTCAGGGCGCGAGCATCCGCACATGCTCTATTGGCACCGCACCGCCTTCGCCAGTCTCATAGCGACGGATCGTGTCGCCTTTCCGACATTTCGCGATGGGACGCACGATCGTCAGTCGCGGTGCAGCCTGTCCTTGACGGCCAGCAGGTCCCGCCAGGCCAATCGCTTCTGCGCCGGCTGCCGCAAAAGGTAGGCCGGGTGCAGCAGGGCCGTCGCCTGGATCGGCGCCGGAAGGCCCGGCAGCGCAAGTTCGTTCCAGCGGCCACGCAGCTTCATGATGCCGTCATTGCTGGACAGGATCGCCTTGGCCGAGGGAGAGCCGAGGCAGACGACGACCTTGGGCGCGACAAGCTCGATCTGCCGCAGGACGAAGGGCAGGCACATCTCGGTTTCGACCGGCGTCGGCGACCGGTTGCCCGGTGGCCGCCATGCGATGATGTTGGTCACGCGGACGTCCGTCCGCTCCAGGCCGATCGCTGCGAGCATGCGGTTGAGCAACTGCCCGGAACGGCCGACGAAAGGCTCGCCGGCGATATCCTCCTCGCGGCCCGGAGCCTCCCCGATCAGCATCAGCGATGCGTTCTCGGCGCCATTGCCGAACACCAGGGATTTGGCCGTTGCCTTGAGCGCGCATCCCTCGAAGGCCGCATAGGCAGCCTGTAGATCCGCCAGCGACGCGGCGTGTCGCGCTTTCTCGCGCGCATCGTCGGCGGCCACCGCACCGGGAACCGGAGCGGTCCACGCGGGAAGGGCTGCCGGCGGCGTCGTTCGTACCTGCGCCTCGCCGGCGACGGGCCCCGCCTGGGGCGCGGCGGGCCGCGCCTGCGGCGGCTTCGGCGTTGCCTTGCGGGCGGCGCTTTCCGCCGCCGTTTCCTCGAAGCGGTTGCGCGCGGATTCGCCGACGAATCCGTCGATGCCCGCCATATCGAACCAGCGCAGCAGCGCGGCCAGGGCGGCTGAGGGAATCGGCGTTGCGGGCTCGAAGATCGTCATGATCGCATCATATTGAGCCTCGAACGGCTCTCCAACCGGAAAAAGGCGGTTGCAAAGCCATGTGGAAACATTCCAAACCACTTCCGAGTGAAGGGTTGGGAGACTTGCATGACCGTTGGAGCCAACGACGCCGAACTGCCCGAGCGGGAAAGCATGGAGTTCGACGTCGTCGTCGTGGGCGCGGGCCCGGCTGGATTGTCGGCCGCGATCCGCCTGAAGCAGTTGTCCCCGGACCTGTCCGTCGTCGTCCTGGAAAAGGGCGCGGAAGTGGGCGCGCACATACTGTCCGGTTGCGTCCTCGATCCATCCTCGCTCGACCGCCTGCTGCCGGATTGGCGGCAGGAAGAGACGCCGATCCGGCAGAAGGTCACGGACGACCGGTTCTATCTGTACGGTCCCCAGGGCGCCGTGCGCCTGCCGGGCTTTGCCATGCCTCCCCTCATGCACAATCACGGCAATTTCGTCGTTTCGCTCGGCCTCGTCTGCAAATGGCTCGCCGGCAAGGCGGAGGAGCTCGGCGTCGAAATCTATCCCGGCTTCGCCGTCTCCGAACTGATCGTCGACGACGCCGGTGCCGTCATCGGCGTCGCCACGGGCGACATGGGCATCGAGCGCGACGGCAGCCCTGGCCCCAACTACCAGCGCGGCATGGCCCTGATGGGCCGTTATGTGCTGATCGGCGAGGGCGTCCGGGGATCGCTGGCGAAGGAACTCATCGAGCGTTTCTCGCTCGGCAAGGACAGCGAGCCGCAGAAATTCGGCCTCGGCATCAAGGAATTGTGGGAGATCAAGCCGGAAAAGCACAAGCCCGGCCTTATCCAGCACTCCTTCGGCTGGCCGCTGAAGAGCGATACGGGCGGCGGTTCCTTCATCTATCACCTTGCCGAGAACCAGGTCTATGTCGGCTTCGTCACCCACCTCAACTACAAGAACCCGTATCTTTCGCCCTTCGGGGAATTCCAGCGGTTCAAGACCCATCCTGACGTGGCCGAACTGCTGGACGGTGGCAAGCGCCTCTCCTATGGCGCCCGGGCCATCAGCGAGGGCGGTTTCCAGTCGGTGCCGAAACTCGTCTTCCCGGGCGGCGCGCTGCTCGGCTGCTCGGCCGGCTTCGTCAACGTGCCGCGCATCAAGGGCGTTCACAACGCCATCGCTTCCGGAATGCTGGCGGCGGAGGCCGCTTCCGAAGCCTTGGCCGCCGGCCGCTCGCGGGACGAGTTATCCGCCTATGAAGATGGCTGGCGGCAATCGACCATCGGACGCGATCTTTCCCCCGTGCGCAACGTCAAGCCGCTCTGGTCGCGGTTCGGCACCTATATCGGCGTCGCCCTGGGCGCGCTCGACATGTGGACCAATTCGCTGTTCCGCCTCTCGTTGTTCGGCACGCTCGGCCACGGCAAGACGGACGCGCAATCGACGGAGCCCGCGTCGCGCCACAAGCCGATCGACTATCCCAAGCCCGATGGCGTGCTGACCTTCGACAAGACGTCCTCGGTGTTCCTGTCGAACACCAATCACGAGGAAGACCAGCCGATCCACCTGCGGGTCCGGGACATGGCGCTGCAGAAGACGTCCGAACACGATGTCTATGCCGGCCTGTCGGAGCGATATTGCCCGGCGGCCGTGTACGAATGGATCGGCGAGGGAGAGTATCTGCGCTACCAGATCAACGCGCAGAACTGCGTCCACTGCAAGACGTGCGATATCAAGGATCCCAATGGCAACATCCGATGGACCGTGCCGCAGGGCGGCGAAGGCCCGGTCTACCAGGAGATGTAGGCGGGCCTACTGAAAGGCCGTCTCGAAGAAGGAGCGCAGCTTGCGCGAATGCAGCTTCTCGTGCGGCATTTCGGCAAGGCTTTGCATGGCGCGGATGCCGATCTCCAGATGCTGGGCCACCTGGCGCTTGTAGAAGGCGGTCGCCATTCCCGGCAATTTCAGTTCACCGTGCAGGGGCTTGTCCGAGACGCACAGCAAGGTGCCGTAGGGCACGCGGAACCGGTAGCCGTTGGCCGCGATGGTGGCCGATTCCATATCGAGTGCGATCGCGCGCGATTTCGACAGCCGTTCGACCGGCTCCGTCTGGTCGCGGAGTTCCCAGTTGCGGTTGTCGATCGTGGCGACCGTTCCCGTCCGCATGATGCGCTTGAGGTCGTAGCCCTCCAGTCCCGTCACGTCGGCCACTGCCTTTTCCAGCGCCACCTGCACCTCCGCCAGCGGCGGCACCGGCACCCATACGGGCAGGTCGGCATCCAGCACATGGTCCTCGCGGACATAGGCATGGGCCAGCACATAGTCGCCCAGCGCCTGCGTGTTGCGCAGCCCCGCGCAATGGCCCAGCATCAGCCAGGCATGCGGCCGCAGCACCGCCACATGGTCGGTGATCGTCTTGGCGTTGGACGGGCCGACGCCGATATTGACCATGGTGATGCCGCTGCCGTCGGCGCGGGTCAGATGGTAGGCCGGCATCTGCGGCAGGCGGGCCGGGGAGACGCCGCTTCCCGCACTCGTCTCGCCGGCCGGCGTCACGACATTGCCGGGTTCCACGAAGGATTCGTAGCCGTGGCCGCCTTCGGCCATGAAGCGTCTGGCCATGGCTGCGAATTCGTCGATATAGAACTGGTAATTGGTGAACATCACGAAGTTCTGGAAATGGCGCGGGCTGGTTGCCGTGTAGTGCGACAGCCGTGCGAGCGAATAGTCGACGCGTTGCGCGGTAAACGGTGCCAGGGGCCATGCCTCGCCCGGCGCCGGCTCGAAATTGCCGTTCACGATCCGGTCGTCGGTGGCCGCAAGGTCCGGAACGTCGAAGATGTCGCGCAACGGCATGCCCAGCCGCTCGGCCTGGCTGCCATCGACATAGGTGCCTTCCGGAAATGCGAAGTGCAGGGGTATCGGCGTGTCCGAATGGCCGATCCGCAGCGGCTGGCCGTGATTGTGGATCAGCTGCTCGATCTGCTTGTGCAGATAGTCTCCGAACAGGTCGGGCCGGGTGATCGTCGTAGCATAGTGGCCCGGGCCGGAGACAAAGCCGAAGGACAACCGCGAATCGATCCTGGTATGCCCCGTCGTCGTCAGGGCGATCTCTGGGTAGAAGGCCCTGTAGCGGCGGTCGGCCGAGCCGTACTTCAGCACGGTGTCGAAGCTTTGCAGCAGAAAGTCGACGGCGGCATCGTAGAGCCGCGTCAGCGCAGCGACGGCATCGTCGGCATTGTGGAACAGGCGGCCCTGCTCCACGGGGGGCGTCTCGACGGGGAGGGGTTCGGCAAGGAGAAAACGGTCGCTCATGCGCAAGCCTTTACCTGCGCCGGCCGTTCCTGAAAAGCGGCCGTTAGCGAACCTCTGTCTGCGGCGAGCAGACCATGCCCTGGTCGTAGCAGCCTGAAAACGGCGCGAAGGCGAGCCGTTTTGCCTGGTTGTTGCTGTGTACGAGCGTCGAGAACCCGAAAGCAAAGATGGCCAGAAGAAGGGTCAGGACGGCCAGACGAAGCACCATGGCTGTTTCCTTTCTGCGTTGGCGTTACCTTAGGGTTTCAAGCTTAACCGGAGATGGCTCCTCTGTTGACCCTGGATGGCAAACGGGGTTAGCGCGCCGTTAACGTCCACAGGTTGTTGCCGTTGTTGTCCGTTTCAGCGCGTCCAGTGCTGCGACCGGCAGAAAACCTTTGCGACGCAACCCTTCAGTTCCAGCGCATTGCCGGCGATCGTGGCGCTGCCCTCATAGGTTTTGTTGCTGCGCGGATCGGTGACCGTGCCGGTGTAGGCATTGCCTTTGCCGCTCATTCGGCCGATCTCGCGGCCCTTGAACTCGCCCGTCTGGATGCGTGCGCAAAAGGCCCCGCCGCAGTCCTGGAACGCCACGGTGGTTCCGTTTTCCGTCTTCCAGTTGCCGACGATCGGCTCGGCCGCCAACGCACCCCCGCCTGCCGACGCAAGGCACAGGGCCATCGTCCAGATACGGAGTTTGCGACCGGTCGCAACCGAGGAAACAATGTTCATTGCGCTCTCCCAATCCGGGCCTTCAGGCCGCTTTTTCCCGGGCATCGGCGAGAGCGCCCGCAAGGGCGGTCTCGAACAGCGCCAGCTCTTCCTCCGTGCCCACCGTCACGCGGATCATCCGATCCAGCGGGGCGACACCCGGCATACGGATGAAGATGCCGCGTTCCAGCACACCCTGCAATATCAGCCGCGCGAAATTGCCGTCGCGTCCGCAGTCGATGGCAACGAAGTTGGTGGCGGAGGGAAGCGGCGTCAGCCCATTGCGCCGCGCGATATCCGACAGGGTCTGGCGTGCCGCGACGATCCTGCCGACGGTGCTTTGCAGGTATGCCTGGTCCGCCAATGCGGCCACCGCCCCGGCCTGCGCCATGCGCGACACGCCGAAATGGTTTCGCACCTTGTCGAATTCGGCGATCAGCGTCGCCGGGCCGAGCACGTATCCGACCCGTACGCCGGCCATTCCATAGGCCTTTGAGAACGTGCGGAAGCGCAACACATTGTCCCGGAAGGGCAAGAGCGCGGGCAGCGCGTCGGCGGGGGCAAGGTCGCTATAGGCTTCGTCGAGGACGAGCAGCGTTCCGGCCGGAACGCCGTCCATCAGCCGCTCGACCGTTTGCGCATTCCACCACGAGCCTGTCGGATTGTCGGGGTTGGCGAAGTAGAGCAGCTTGGGCCGCACCGCGCGCGCGCGCTCCAGCAACGCCGCCGGATCTTCGCGGTCGTCCGCATAGGGAACGAAGTCGAGCTGACCGCCATGCCCCGCAACGTGGTAGTTGAAGGTCGGGTAAGCCCCAAGCGAGGTCACCACCCGGTCGCCCGGCGCGATCGTCAGTTGCACCGTCAGGCCAAGCAGGCCGTCGACGCCTTCACCCACGGCCACATTGCCGATCTCCACGCCGTGATGCGCGGCGATGGCGGCCTTGATCTCGTACTGCTCCGGGTCGCCATAGGCCCAGCTTTCGGCCGCCGCCCGCCCCATCGCCTCGATGACGGCCGGAGACGGGCCGAACGTGCTTTCGTTTGCGCCGATCCGGGCCTTGAAGCGCAGGCCAAGCCGCCGCTCCAGTGCTTCCGGCCCGACGAAAGGTACCGTTGCGGGCAGTCCGCGCGCGATGTCGGTAAGAAAATCCTGCATCGATCAACCCTCGGCCGGCTGCAGATCGCGGGAAAAGCGCCGCCAGTTCTGGACATATTTCTGAGCGGACATGCGCAACGCTTCTTCAGCGGCGGCGTCCAAGGTGCGGATCACCTTCGCCGGAGAACCGACGATGAGGCTGTTGTCCGGAAACTCTTTCTTCTCGGTCACCAGCGCGCCGGCCCCGACGATGCAGTTGTTGCCGATGCGCGCCCCGTTCAGGATGGTGGCACCCATGCCGATCAGGCAATTGTCGCCGATGGTGCAGCCGTGCACGACGGCACCGTGACCGATGGTGCAGCCCGTGCCGATCGTCAACGCAAACCCGGGATCGGTATGAAGAACGCAGTTTTCCTGCACATTGCTGCCGGCGCCGACCTCGATCCACTCATTATCGCCACGCAGGACGCTGCCGAACCATATTCCGACATCGTCGCCTATGCGCACCCGCCCGATGACATGCGCGCCCGGCGCAATCCAGAACGCGCCCGCCGGCGGCAACTCGGGCGACTGGCCGCCCAAGGCATAGATCGTCATGCTCGAAGCCTCCCCATCATGGGCGGGAAGGTGCGTCACGACGCGCGATGAATCAAGACAATGTCCGCACCATGCGACGCGTAATCGACTGGCGCACGAGAGCGTAATCGGCCCATGGGTCGGCCTGTTCGATACGCCGGGCCATATCCCCGAGGTGGAACGCCGCTGCGGATGTCAGCGCGCCGAGTTCGTCCCAGCTTACGGGCGTGGCAACCGGGGCATCCTTGCGGGCGCGCGTGGAATAGGGGGCGATGGCGGTCGAACCGCGCTCGTTGCGCAGCCAGTCGATGAAGATGCGTCCCTTACGGCGCGCCTTGGACATCGTCGCCACGAAGCGGTCCGGCTCCTCGCGAACCGCGGCTTCGGCAAAACCCCGCGCGAAATCCTTCAGCGTCTGCCAGTCCTGCCGCCGCACCAGCGGAAGAACGAGGTGGATGCCCTTGCCGCCCGTCACCATCGGAAAGCTCGTCAACCCGCCATCGGCCAGTCTGTCGCGCAGATCCAGCGCCGCCTGACGGACATCGGAAAAGCCCAGGGACTCATCGGGGTCGAGGTCGAAGACAAGCCGGTCCGGCTTGTCCACATCGTCATTATGCGCGCCCCAGATGTGAAATTCCATCGTGCCCATCTGTACGGCGGCCAGCACGCTGCCCAGCCCATCCAGAGACAGGTAGACGGCCTGTGCGCCATCCTTCTCGCGGATATCGACATGTCCCATCTGCGGTGGAAATCCGCCCGTGTCGTGCTTCTGGAAAAAGCAGGCCTTCTGGCCGCCTTGCGGGCAGCGCACCAGTGACAGCGGCCGTCTGGCCGCATGGACCAGCATGCGCTCGGCCACCAGGACGTAGTATTCGGCCAGATCGCGCTTGGTGATGCCCTGTCCCTCGAAGACGATCCGCTCCGGCGATGTCAGCCGGACCCCGGCCACGTCGCCGGGCTTGCCCTCGGCCTTGCTGCGCCCCCTGGCGCGCGGCTTCACCTCGTCCATCGGCTTTTCCTCCACCACCCGCGCGGCCGGCTTGTCGTCGCGCAATCCCTTGTAGACACCATGGCGGATATGGCCCTCGCGGGTGAGCTCGGCGAAATCGATCTCCGCCACCAGCGCGGGGTCCAGGTAATGCGCGCCGCGACGTATGTCGGCCGGCACGGCTTCGAACGGGCTGTCCTTGCGCGCCAGGGATGCGAAGCGCTCCGCGAGATCGTCGAGGGCCTTGCCGTCGAAGCCGGAGCCGACGCGGCCGCGATAGACGAACCTTTTTCCCTCATGCACGCCCACAAGGATGGACGAGAATGGGCGGCCGGGCTTGTCCGAGGTGGAATAGCCGCCGATGACGAATTCCTGCCGGCGGCCGCATTTCGATTTCAGCCACGCTTTGGACCTGCCAGCGGTATAAGGCGCGTCGGCGCGCTTCGAGACGACACCCTCCAGGCCCTTGCTGCACAATTCGGCGAGTACATCCGCCCCATGGCCCAGGATATGCGGGCTGTAGTGAAGGGCAGATCCGTGCGTGCCCGCCATCAGGGTTTCCAAAGCGGCCTTGCGCTCTGTCAGCGGCTTGCCGGTCAGGTCCATTCCGTCGTGCTCGAGGAGGTCGAAGCAGAAGCACGACAGCGCCCCGCCATCGGTCAACGCTTCCTGCAGGGCCGAGAAGTCCGTTCGTCCCGCGCCATCGAAGGCAACGACCTCCCCGTCGATAAGGAAGCTTTTCGCCGGCAGCGCCTCGACATGCCGTAGCAGCGCGCCGAACTTGTCGGTCCAGTCCTTGCCGTTGCGCGTATAAAGCCGGACCTTGTCTCCGCCCCGCGCGATCAGGATCCGGTAGCCGTCGTATTTCACCTCATGCAGCCATGCGTCGCTCGTCGGCGGCTTACTGGAGAGCGTCGCCAGCTGGACAGGACGAAATCCCGGCAACGCAGCCGGCTTCTCCTTGCGGGCGGGAGGCTTCCTGGCAGAGGATTTGCCGGCAGAGGATGTGCCGGCGGCGGCGCCCGATGCGATCTGGTGCAGGGTACGGCCCGTCTTCGCACTTCGGTCGAGGCGCAGGATATCGCGGCTGGTGCTGGCGACATCGTCCTTTTCCTTGATCAGCAGCCAGTTGTCGCGCTTTTCGCCCGGCCGCCGCTTCATGCGGACGAGGGCCCACAGGCCCGTCATCTTCGTCCCGTGAAGCTGCATCTTTATATGGCCGTCGGCAAAACCCCTGGCGGCGTCACCGACCGGCTCCCAGGTGCCGGTATCCCACAGCATCACCGTTCCGCCGCCATACTGGCCCTTGGGTATGGTGCCTTCGAAAGACCCGTAGTCCATCGGATGGTCTTCCGTCTGGACCGCCAGACGCTTGTCCGCAGGGTCGAGGCTGGGTCCGCGCGTCACCGCCCAGCTTTTCAGGACGCCGTCCCATTCCACCCGGAAATCGTAATGCAGCCGCGTGGCGTCATGCTTCTGAACCACAAAGAGAAGGCCATCCGCCGAGGCGGAGCCGCCGGTCGGCTCGCTGGTGCGCTCGAAGTCGCGCTTCTTGCGATAGGGGGAAAGCAGCGAGTCGTTCATCGCCTCAAATCCGATCGGCCGGTTGAACTGCAGAGGTCCGGACATTACCCCTCATGATGTCCCGCAACCCCAAAAGGTTCCGCATGATTCGGTTTCTGCACACCGCAGACTGGCAGATCGGCAAGCCCTTCGGCGGCTTCGAGCCGGACGTCCGGGCCGAACTGCGGGCAGAGCGGTTTGCCGTGGTGGCGCGCATCGCGGCTCTGGCCCGCGACGAAGGCTGCGCCGCCATACTGGTGGCCGGTGACGCTTTCGACGACAACACGATCGGCGACAAAGACATCGTCCGCACGCTCGACGCCATGGCCGGCTTTCCCGGCCCATGGGTCATGCTGCCGGGCAACCACGATGCCGCCTTGCCGGTGTCCGTATGGACGCGGATACGGGCCGGTGGCGCGGTGCCGGTGGATCTGCGGATTGCCGATACACCGGATGTCACCATGCTGGCCGATGGCCGTCTGGCGGTTCTGGCCGCGCCCCTGACCCGGCGGCACGAGGGACAGGATGTGACGGGCTGGTTCGACCAGGCCGAGACGCCGGCCGGCGCGGCGCGCGTCGGGCTGGCCCATGGCGCGGTGGCCAACCGGCTCCCGGAGGCTGCGGAAAGCGGCAACCCGATTTCCGACAGGCGGGCGGAGGCGGCCCAACTCGACTATCTGGCCCTCGGCGACTGGCACGGCTTCCTGGAAGTCGCGCCGCGCACCGTCTATAGCGGCGCGCCGGAAGCCGATCGCTTCGGCTCCAATGCGCCGGGCCATGCCGCTTTGGTGGAGATCGCCATGCCGGGCGAGGGGGCCAGGGTTCGCCGCCTCGATACCGGCCGGCTGCACTGGGCCTCGCTAGAGGTCTCCGTGGACAACGCGACAGAAGCCTTGGACGAGGCCATGGCCCGCCTGGCCGATCCGCTGCGCAGTCTCGTATCGCTGAAGCTGGCCGGCACGGTTTCCCTGCATGGACGCATGGCGATGCAGGACAGGCTGTCTTATTGGCGCTCGCGGCTCTTTGCCTTGCGCACCGACGATGCCGGCCTTTACGATCGGCCGGAAGCCGCCGATTTCGAACGGATGGAGATAACCGGTTTCGTGCGCGCCGCCATGGAGCGCCTGCGTGCCCGCGCCGAGGATGCGGCCGACCCGCAGCGTGAGGCTGCGGCGCTGGCGTTGCGCCTGGCCTATGTGGAACACCGCCGGCAGCAGGCCGGCGCATGACCATGCAGATCAGGTCGATACGCATCGAAAGCTTCGCCTCCATCCGCCAGATGGAGATTGCCGGCCTGGAGGCCGGCCTCAATATCGTCGTCGGGGACAACGAGGCCGGCAAATCCACGGTGCTCACGGCCTTGCGCGCGGCCTTCTTCCACCGCCACAGGGCGCAGACGGACGCGGTCCGCGAATTCATGCCCTATGACGGCATCGGACGGCCGGAAGTCGCGGTGGAGTTTCGCCTCGACTCGGTGGACTACACTTTGACGAAATCGTTTCTGGCGCGGCCCCAGGCACAGCTTGCCTGGCCGGGCGGCCGGCTGGAGGGTGACGCCGTCGAGGATCGGCTGGCCGAACTCATCGGTTTTTCCCACCCGCAGCGCGGGGCTCCAAAACTGGCCGAGCATCAGGGCGCTTTCGGTCTTCTCTGGATTCAGCAGGGGCGGGCGCCGGAGGGCGTCGATGTCGGTGCCGCCCGGAACATGCTGGCGGCATCGCTCGAAGGTGAGATGGGGCATTTCATCGGCGGCGGTCAGGGCGAGGCCATGCTGGCCGCGGCCCGCGCCCTGCAGGACAGGTTCTTCACGGCAACGCTTCGGGTCCGTACGGATTCGCCGCTGCGGCAGGCCGAGGACGAACTGGCCGCCCTGCGCCGCTCGCTTGCTGAGCTGGAGGAGCTGAAGCGGCGCTATGAGGCGAAGCTCGAACGGCTGGGGGACCGCAGGCGGCTTCTGGCCCGCTATGAGCTGGAAGACGTCGTCGGCAAGGCCGACAAGGACCTCGCCGTGGCGCAGAACACCGCACGGCGTGTGGCCGGGCTGCAGGAGGCGCACAGGCTGGCGGAGCGTGCCGTGGATCAGGCGCGACAAAACCTGTTGCGGGCCGTGGAACTGGTCGAGCGCCGGCTGGCGCTTCGAGCCGAGCGCGACGCGGCGATCGAAGCCGTGCAGGCGGCGGCACAGGAGCAGCAGGACTGTCGAGGCAAGCTATCCCTTGCCAAAGAGCAGGTCGAGGCCGCGGACGCAGCCGTAGCGGAAGCTCGCCGCGCCGAAGAGGCGGCGGAAGAGGCCGAACGTCACCGCAGCCGCGATGCGGAGGTGCAGCGGCTGGCTGCGGCACTGGCCGACCTGCGGGGCCGGCGGGAGGCCGTGCTGCGCGCCATGGCGATCCAGGCCGGCAGCGAGCCGTCCGGCGATGGCGAGCCGATGGACAAGGCTGCCCTGGACCGGATCGAGGCGGCGTTCCTCGCATTGCGGGAGGCCGAGATTCGCCTTTCGGCGGCGTCGGCACATATCCGCTTCGAGCCGGCCGGGCCGGCGAGCATCCTCGATGCATCCGGCCATGCGGTTGCCCTCGGTGCGGACCTGCCCGTGTCCGGCACGGCGCATTTCGACATCGAGGGATTTGGCGCCATCGTCGTCAAGGCCGGTGGTGAGACGGAAGAATTCGTCCGCCGCGTGGACGAGGCGCGGCGCAATTGGCTTCGGCTCGCCGGGCGCCATGGTGTCGAAACCCTCGACGAGGCCCGCGCATCATACGACCGCTCGCAGGAGCAAGCCGCGCAACGACGACAGGCGGCGGCGGAGATTGCGCGCCTTGCGCCCGCCGGGCTTGCGGCACTGGAGCTGGAGATCGCATCGCTGGAGAAGCGACACGGCCAAGTTGGCGGAGAGATGGCGTCCGATCGGCCTGCGCCGCCGCTTTCGAGAGAGCAGGCCGCGGCTGCGCGTCGCAGCGCCGAGGATGCATCGGCCCGCGCCCGTGGCTTCCTTGCGGCCTTGTCCGAGCAGGCGGTGCGGGCGGACGTCCGGCACGAACATGCCGTCGCACGGGCAGCCCAGGCGCATGCCGGCCTCGAAAGTGCCACCGATGCCGAGCCGCTGGAAAAGCTGCAGGACGACGTCGCCGCCGCCGAGCGGGAGGTGATCGCCACGGAGGCCGCCCTTGCGGCCCGGGCGCGGGACGCTGCAACGTCCGACCCGGAAGTCGCACGGCTGGAACTGGACCGCGCAGGACGGGCACGAGAGCAACTGGTTCGTACGCTGCGCGATCTTTCGCAGGAAGTGCATGGGCTGGAAGGCGAGCTTCGGGTCGAAGGGGCGTCGGCGCTGGAAGAGCGCATTTCACGGCTGGAAGGCGAGATCGAACATGCGGAGCGCCGCGTGGCGCGCCTGTCGGTGGAAGCGGAAGCCTCCCGTCTTCTCTACTCCACATTGGAGGAATGCCGCAGCGAGGCGCGTGAACGGTGGCTCGGCCCGTTGAAGGAAAAAGTCGCGCCCTATCTGCGTCTCGTTCAGCCGGGTGGCATCGTCGAATTCGACGATGCCACGATGGACGTCCGCAGCATCGTGCGCAACGGCATCGAGGAACCGTTCCACCGGCTCTCCCATGGCGCGCGGGAGCAGGTCGCGGTGGTTACCCGGCTCGCCATCGCCGAAATCCTGCGCGAGGCCGGCCATCCGGCCTTCGTCATTCTCGACGACGCCCTCGTCAACACGGACGAAAAGCGTCTGGCGCGCATGCACCTGGCGCTGGGGCGCGCCGCGGCCTCCATGCAGGTGATCGTGCTGACCTGCCGGGAGCGGGACTTCATCGGACTCGGCGCTTCGCTGCATCGCATCTGAGAGCGGGTGCGCCCGGCAAGGGCACAATCGTCGGTGGAATAAATCGATAACAATAAACCGTCAGTTTAGCCTGCGGCTGGCCGACGCTTCGCTGCTGACCAAACCTTGCGTTTCAATTTAATTGTTTAGCAACACCTGGAGACACCACAGGTGGCTGTTTCGTGCTTGCTGCGCAACAAGCGAACGATGCTGTTCCGATACGCTGTCCAAGTGCGTTGTTGGAATGATCTGCAGGTAATAGTTTGCAGGATGAAAGACGGCGGGATGACCCTGCCACTTTCAGGGGGATGGGGCAGGGAAGGCTGTCCTTCAGAACAAGGCCCAACCCAACCTGTAAACTTGACTGGAGGTCAGGAAATGAACATCAAGAGCCTACTTCTCGGCTCCGCCGCGGCCCTGGTCGCGGTATCCGGTGCCGCCCATGCGGCCGACGCCATCGTCAACGCCGAGCCCGAGCCGGCTGAATATGTCCGCGTCTGCGACGTCTACGGCAAGGGGTTCTTCTACATCCCGGGCACCGAGACCTGCTTGAAGGTCGGCGGCTATGTCCGCTACCAGTATGATTTCAACCAGAACGCCACGATCGAGACGGGCGGCGTCGAGACGGGCGGCGGCTATGAGGGCCTGTCCAAGGTTCGTGCCCGCCTGAACTTCGACGTCCGCGAAGAGACCGAGCTCGGCACGCTGCGCGGTTACGTCCGCCTCCAGGCCCAGAACGCGAATGGTTCCGACGGCGCCACCTACCAGATGAAGTTCGGCTACCTGCAGCTCGGCGGTCTGACTGCCGGCCTGTACGACTCGCTGTGGACGTCGGATATCGGCGGAGCCGAAGACGGCCTTCTCACCGATTCGGACCTGGCGGTCGGCGATCGTACGGCGAACCTGGTTTCCTACACCTATGCGATGGACGGCCTGACCGGCACGCTGAGCCTGGAAAACCCGGTCTTCTCGAAGGAAGATCGTGACGCCGACACCGACGAAAGCTTCGACGTCGTCGCCAAGATCGCCTACAGCGCAGGCTGGGGCGGTGCATACGTCGCCGGCGTCTACGACTCCGACGCCGATGTCTATTATGCTCCGGGCCTGGCTCCGTCGGACTCCGAGGAAGGCTATGCCGTCAAGCTCGGCGCCTGGGTCGACGACCTGCTGCTGGCCGACTCGGTATTCAAGGTCGAGGGTCACTACGCTCCGGAAAAGACGGACTTCGCCACGCTCGACACTGATCACCTCTCGCGTGAAGGCATTCCGCTGCAGTGGACGGCCGGTGCTGGCTACAGCGTACAGTTCGGCAAGCTCGGCGTTGCAGTCGCAGGTCGCTACGGCGAGACGTTCGACAGCGTCGTCATCCCGGATGGCAAGGCGCTCGGCGTCCTCGACCTGGTTGGTAACGTCGGCTACGACATCACCAAGAACCTGAACCTCCTGACCGAGGTGACTTACCAGAACATCGAGCAGCCCGCCCAGGGCACGCCGGCTTCTGCCAAGATCACCGAAGACAGGCTCGGCGGCTTCGTCCGTCTGCAGCGCAACTTCTAAGTCGGGCGGGGCCTCCGGGCCCCGTACCTTCTGCAATCATCGAAAGGCCTCCGGATCGCTCCGGGGGCCTTTTTGCTTGCTTGCCTTATCCAGTCTTGCGCCGAATTTGGACGTTTCGAATTCATCCCGCCCGCAAACTGCCCGAATTATTAACAGGCGGTAAACGCAATCGTGGCGAAATGGCAACAGAGGTGTGACCAACCGGCGTCAGCAGGGACAACTAGAGGTTTTACAGATTGCGTCCCAACCAGTGGTAGCTATGTTGGGATTCGAAAGCGGCGGGGGGACGAACCTGCCTCTTTCAAGGGGAAGGGGCAGGGAAGGCTGTCCTTCGTATCAAGGCCCTCCCTATACCTGTGAACTTGACTGGAGGTCAGGAAATGAACATCAAGAGCCTTCTTCTCGGCTCCGCTGCGGCTCTCGTCGCAGTATCCGGCGCGCGCGCTGCCGACGCCATTGTCATGGTCGAGCCCGAGCCGGTCGAATACGTCCGCGTTTGCGACGTTTACGGCACGGGCTTCTACTACATCCCGGGAACGGAAACCTGCATCAAGACCAGCGGTTACTTGCGTTTCCAGTACAACGTCGCGGGTAGCCCGGCTGGCAACTCCGAGGGTGACGACTACCAGGCTCTGTCCTCGGTTCGTGCCCGTCTGAACCTCGACGTTCGCGAAGAGACCGAACTCGGCACCCTGCGCGCCTACTTCCGTCTGCAGGCTCAGAACAACGGTGCAAACCCGGAAGACGAGTTCGCGATGGAGCAGGGCTACCTGCAGCTCGGCGGCTTCCTCGCTGGTTACCGCGACACGCTGTGGTCCTCGGACATCGGCGGCATCGAAGACGGTCTGCCGACCGACGACGATCTCCCGATCGGCGACTTCAACACCAACCAGATCTCCTACACCTTCGCGACGGGCGGCTTCGCTGCCACGCTGGGCCTGGAAGACGACGGCACGGGTGACATCGCTCCGGACGTCCACGGCAAGCTCTCCTACACGGGTGCCTGGGGTGGCGTGTTCCTCTCCGCCGTATACGACGAGACCTTCAACGCTGAAGACGTCAACGACCTGTTCGGCATCGACGACCTCGACCTGCCGGCCTTCTTCCCGTTCATTCCCGAGCGCGATGTCGACGGCAGCAACGACGCCTTCGCCATCAAGGCCGGCCTGACGCTGCAGGATCTCCTGGTTGCCGACTCGACCCTCAAGGTCGACGGTCACTGGGCTTCCGACCCGACGAGCTACGCCGTCATCAGCGGCTTCACCTCGGCCGGCGGCATCCTGCCGAGCAACGCGACGCTTGAGAACCCGACCCCGGGTGCCTTCCCGCTCGTCCTCGAATGGTCGGTCGGCGCTGGTTACTCGCAGAAGTTCAACCGCGTAACGGCCGGCGTTTCGGGCCGCTACGGCCAGACCTTCGACTACGCCTTCGTTGCTCCGGAAGTTCCGGGCGGCTACGTGTTCTCGTCGGCTGACTACTGGGCCGTCGTCGGCGACATCGGTTACGACCTGACCGCCAACATGAACGTCCTGGCCGAAGTGAAGTACCAGAACATCGACTTCGGTGGCGTTGCCTCCGACGACCAGACCTCTGGCTTCCTCCGCTTCCAGCGCAACTTCTAATCGAGTTCACTCGATCCGAAGTGAAGGGGTCCGGCCTTGCCGGGCCCCTTTTTGCGTCCGGCAGCCGGTGACCGTCAGCCCCTGGCAGGGCAACCGCCATACAAAAGGCCCCCAGCCAACGGCGGAAGGGGCTTTTCGTCTTCCCGTGTCGGGGCGGAGAACGGGGGCCGGCGTCCGTTGGCGAGGCCGTGTCGGGCGGCGGAAGGGCCACTGCCGTACAAAAAGCCCTTCGGCCAAGTGGTAGAAGGGGCTTTGGGTCGTCTCGGTTCAGGGCGGGGAACGAGCGCCGGCGTCGGTCGGTGAGGCCGCGTCGGGCGGCGGAAGGCGACCGCTATACAAAAAGCCCCTTCGGCCAAGCGGTGGAAGGGGCTTTGGGTCTTCTCGGGTCCAGTACCGGGAACTAAGCCCCAGCGTCCGTCGGTGAGGCCGCGTCGGGCGGCGGAAGGGCTACCGCCATACAAAAAGCCCCTTCGGCCAAGCGGTGGAACGGGCTTTTGGTCGTCTCGGTTCAGGGCGGGGAACGAGCGCCGGCGTCGGTCGGTGAGGTCGCGTCGGGCGGCGGAAGGCGACCGCTATACAAAAAGCCCCTTCGGCCAAGCGGTGGAAGGGGCTTTGGGTCGTCTCGGGTCCAGTACCGGGAACTAAGCCCCGGCGTCCGTCGGTGAGGTCGCGCCTGGCGGCGGAAGGCGACCGCCATACAAAAAGCCCCTTCGGCCAAGCGGTGGAAGGGGCTTTGGGTCGTCTCGGTTCAGGGCGGGGAACGGGAGCCGGCGTCCGTCGGTGAGGCCGCGTCGGGCGGCGGAAGGGCGACCGCCATACAAAAAGCCCCTCCCGCCAAGCGGTGGAAGGGGCTTTGGGTCTTCTCGGTTCAGGGCGGGGAACTAGCCCCGGCGTCCGTTGGTCAGGTCGCTTTCGATGGAGAAGCCGGCGCCGAGCCTGATCTTGTAGACCTGATAATTCTCCATCACGCGCTGCACGTAGTTGCGGGTTTCAGTGAAGGGAATCATTTCCACCCAGTCCACCACTTCGTCGATGGGCTGGCCGCGCGGATCGCCGAAGCGCTGGATCCACTCGCGTGCCCGCCGTGGCCCCGCATTGTACGCGGCAAATGTCAGGACGTAGGAGCCATTGAAGGCATCGATCTGCTGGCCAAGATACTGCGAGCCCAACTGGGCATTGTAGGACACGTCGCTCAAAAGCCGCGCTTCGGAATAGGACATCCCGTTCTGCTGTGCCAGCGAACGGGCCGTGGCCGGCATGAGCTGCAGCAGCCCCAGCGCGCCGGCCGGCGAGCGGGCACCGGGGTTGAAGGCGCTTTCCTGACGGGCGATGGCGTAGGCGAGCGCCTTTCCAGCGGCCGAGATGCGCGCGCTGTCGGGAATCACACCCACGGGGAAGGCCAGCGCCGGAGCATCGATGCCGCGAGAATAGGCCCGCTTGCCGACATCGAGCGACATCGAGTGATCGCCGCGTCTTTCGGCAAGCGATGCGAGCATTGCAAGCTCGCCCGGACTGTCCAGCTCGTCCGCCAGAGAACGGTACAATTGCGCCGCGCGCCAGTCTGAGCCGATCTCGTGCATGCGGACGAGGGCGCGCACCGCATCGCGGTTCTGGAAGCGCTGGCGGTCGGCGTTGCTTGGCCTCGGATAGGCGATGTCGCCCGGCGAGCGGCCAAGCTTGGCCGCCGCGAGCTGGCCGTAATAGGTGGCGCCGAAGCGGGCCGCCTGGGCATAGTAATTGCGGGCGTTGCCGGGGCCGCCCGCTTCGGCGGCGCGGCCGAGCCAGTAATAGGCGCGGGACTGGGTGAGGGGGCGGCTCGAAACCTCGGCCACCCGGGCGAAATGGCGACTGGCGGTTGCCGGGTCGCCGAGAGCCCGCAATGCGTACCACCCGGCATGGAAGTCCGCCTCGACGCGTGCGACGACGCCCTGCGCGGAGTGGCGCGCCGCCAACTGATAGGCTTCCTTTCGGGCGCCTTGCTCCAGCAACATGCGGGAAATGATTCGCTGCTCGTTCCACCAGCTGTCCGGATCGACAAGCTGCACCGGATCGCGCGGCGCGTTCATCATGATGCGCGCCGCCTCGCGCACCTTGTTCTGCTTGCGCAGGTTCTCGGCGAGGGTGAACATGTAGCTGGGGTCGGAGTGCTGGTTTTGCGGCACTGCCGCCAGCAGGCGGTCCGCATTCGCCTCGCCCCGGATGGACGCCGCGCGCGCGCGGAACAGGGTTTCCGAGTTTGCAAGCCCGGCCACGCGTTGCGCGTCATTGACCCGGTTGGCATAGAGCAGCATGTCCATGCGGTGCTTGTGGTCTGCCTTGGTCAGCAGCGTCCCGAACGTACCGAGAATCTTTTGCTCGGTGCCGCGATCCAGCGTCTCGGTGCGCCACAGGGTCTGGATCAGTTGTTTCGCGCGCCCGGCCTGCCCGGTCTCGATATTCGCCCGTGCAAGGGCCATCGTTCCTTCGGGTGTCTGCGGCGTGCTGCTGCCGAAGGCGGCCAGTATATCGCGGGCGGGTCGGTTCTCACGGTAGAGCGCCCGTTCCGAATTCTGCCGCAGGGTCTCCATGCCCGGCCAGCCAGACAATTCCTGCATCGCGGCGGCGATATCGGCTGCCGGCACGTCACCGCCGCCCTTCAGCGCGATCGCCCATGTCATGATCTTGTGGTCGAGCGAGTTCGGCGCCATCCCCGCACGGATGGCGCGGGCGCGCGCCATGTTGTTGTGCGTCGCATCCAGCCCCTCCTTGAGGCTGCCGCTGGCCGGGCGCACGGATGCGCTTCGCGATGTCGCCGCAATGGACGAGGTGAAGGCGGCGGCGGCCTGCGCGGAAGCAGCCGGCGCTTTCGGCGCCGTTCCCGGAAAGCTTGGCGCCGGCCGTGGCGCCGGGGTGCCGAAACGGCTCGCATCCACCGGCGCAGAAGGCACCGGCGCTGACGGCGCCGAGCGCAGCGTCGGCATCGGCACGCCGGAGGGCATGGCCGACTGGGCCGCCGCCCCGGTGGCCAGCAGGCCGGCAAGCGCGGTTTGAAGGGCTAGCTGGCGGACACGGGAATGCGCGCTCATCGGAACCTTTCGGGTCGGCTACGGGGCTTGTCGCCGCGCAGACTGATAATGGTTAAGCGCCTGAAAACTCTCATGACAAGGTGAAAAGAGAGTAAAGCTTGGCATCACGATGGCATCACGCCCCAATCACGCCGGGCGTGACGCTTGTTTAGCCAGTTGCCCTTTACTATGGTGCGCCCAATCGCAACGCATAGGGCTTGGGACCGCCGGTTTCCGCCCTGCGCCGGCGCCCGCTGCCGGGCGAGCCGGCAGAGGAAATGACAGTCATGTTCAAGGGGTCAATGACGGCGCTCGTAACGCCGTTCAACGAAGATGGAAGCCTCGACGAGGCGGGCTTTCGCACGCTCGTCGAATGGCAGATCGCCGAGGGTAGCCACGGGCTGGTGCCTGTCGGCACGACCGGCGAAAGCCCCACGCTGACCCATGCCGAACACAAGCGCGTCGTGGAAATCTGTGTCGAGGTGGCCGCCGGCCGGGTGCCGGTGATGGCCGGCGCGGGCTCCAACAATACGGTCGAGGCAGTCGATCTCGCGCGCTTCGCGCAAGGAGCCGGGGCCGATGGCGTGCTCGTCGTGACGCCCTATTACAACAAGCCAAACCAACGCGGGCTCTATGCCCATTATGCCGCGATCGCCCGGGCCGTCGACCTGCCCATCGTCATCTACAACATTCCGCCGCGCTCCGTCATCGACATGAGCGTCGAGACGATGGCGCGCCTGGCCAAGGATTTTTCCAACATCGTCGGCGTCAAGGACGCAACGGCGAAGATCGATCGCGTCTCCGAGCAGCGGCACGCGATGGGCCCGGACTTCATCCAGCTCTCGGGCGAGGATGCAACGGCGCTCGGCTTCAACGCCCATGGCGGCCATGGCTGTATCTCGGTCACGGCCAATGTCGCGCCACGGCTCTGCGCCGAGTTCCAGAACGCATGCCTGGCGGGAGATTTCGCCGCGGCTCTGACCTACCAGGACAAGCTGATGCCGCTGCACAAGGCGATGTTCATCGAGCCGAATCCCGGTGGCCCGAAATATGCGCTGGAGCGTCTTGGCAAGATCCGCAACCATCTGCGTTCGCCGCTGCTGCCGATCGAGCGGCAGACGGAAGAGGCCATCGACGCGGCCCTGCGCCATGCCGGGCTGATCAACTGATTTGACCCGCCCGGGCCGGAACCCCATTTAGATACCAGACCAGATGGACACAGGGCCGGCATTGCCGGCCCTTTCGAGACTGAAGCGAGATATGGCCAAGGCGAAGGAACAGAAATCGAATACCGTGGCCGAAAACCGCAAGGCTCGGTTTCACTACGAGATCATGGATACGCTCGAGGCCGGACTCGTCCTGACGGGAACGGAGGTCAAGTCGCTGCGTCTGGGCAAGGCCACCATCGCGGAGTCCTACGCGACGGAGGAGGGCGGTGAGATATGGCTCATCAATTCCTTCGTGCCCGAATATCTGCAGGCCAACCGCTTCAACCATGAGCCGAAGCGACGCCGCAAGCTGCTCGTCCACAAGACTCAGCGCAACCGGTTGGCCGGCGCTGTCCAGCGCGATGGCATGACGCTGGTGCCCCTGCGGCTCTACTTCAACGACCGCGGTATGGCGAAGTTGGAGCTGGCCGTGGCCCGGGGCAAGAACGCGCCCGACAAGCGCGAGACCATCAAGGAGCGCGACTGGAACCGCCAGAAGCAGCGCCTGATGAAGCAGGCACGCGCGGATTGACCTTGGGAACAGAGTCGAGCGCGGACCGCGCCCGGGCAAAGACGGCGTGGAACATCTCTTCCGTCAGGCGCCCGGTATTGGTGTTGTAGCGGGAGCAATGATAGCTCGATATGATCGTATAGCCGCCCACGTCCGCTGATCCCCCATGCGAGAATGGCGCATCGGCCATCCGCGCGCCGAGGGCCCGAAGCGTCGTCTCGTGCGCGATTCGGCCCAGCGTCACGATGACTCGCAGATTGGGCATCGCCGCCACCACCGGCATCAGGAAGCGGCGGCAGTTGTTGATCTCCGGCCCGGTCGGCTTGTTCTGCGGCGGAACGCAGCGCACGCCGTTCGCGATTGCGGTTTCCACCAGCTCCAGGGTGTCGTCCGGCCGCGCCTCGAAGGTGCCCTGGGCGAAACCGAATGACTTCAACGTGGAATAGAGCAGGTCGCCGGCGTAGTCGCCGGTGAAGGGGCGCCCGGTTCGGTTCGCGCCCCGAAGGCCCGGCGCAAGGCCGGAGATCAGCAGGCGGACCGACGCCGCCCCGTTCACCGGCATGAAAGGGGGAACAGGCGCGTTGAACCATGTCGGCTCGCGCGCCTGCCACTCGTGCCGGAAGGCGGCGAGACGCGGGCAGATGGGGCAGTCCGGCGCCGGATGCGCGGCGGCGGGCAGGTCGTCCAGCTGCATGAAGCGCTCAGTCGGCGTCGTCGTCGAGATCGGCTTCCGCCTCGGCGCGGCGCGCCAGCCGCGCTTCGCGCTCGGCGGGATTGCGGCCGACTTCGGCGCGGAGGGAATTCAGGTCGATGAAGTGGTCGGCGTGGCGGCGCAGATCGTCCGAGACCATCGGCGGATTGGAGACCAGCGTGGAGACGACAGAGACCTTGCGCCCCTTGCGCTGCAACGCCGCCACCAGGGAACGGAAGTCCCCGTCGCCGGAAAACAGCACGAAATGATCCACCGTCTCCACCAGCTCCATGGCATTGAGCGCAAGCTCGATGTCCATGTTGCCCTTGATCTTGCGACGACCCGTAGAATCGGTGAATTCGCGCGCCGGCTTGGTTACGACCTTGTAGCCGTTATAGTCGAGCCAGTCGACCAGCGGCCGGATGGATGAATATTCCTGATCTTCCACAAGCGCCGTGTAGTAGTAGGCGCGGAGCAGGTATCCCCGCTTCTGGAACGCGACCAGAAGCTTCTTGTAATCGATGTCGAAGCCGAGGTTGCGCGATGTGGCGTAAAGGTTGGCGCCATCGATGAAAAGAGCGATCTTTTCGCGGGAGTCGAATACGTGCATAAGTCCTTCGTCATGAAAATGTCTTGGTTGAAATCTTTGCTGCATCCGGTGCCATGCGCACATGACTTGCCGGAAGCGCCTGAACGATAGCCGTTAATCCGTGGCTTGCCAACTGCATCGTTGACTTGTCAACAAGCAAGGATTGGCGAGGGTTTTCGTGCACTGCGGCGGCATGCCCTTGTATTGCCTTTGTCAAGTCGTTAAAGGGTGCAGCTTCAACCCGTAAATCCCCTTGATCGAGGAGACAGGCATGGCCCGCGTCACCGTAGAAGATTGCGTCGACAAGGTCGAGAACCGCTTCGAACTCGTCCTGCTTGCCAGTCACCGCGCTCGCCAGATTTCGCAGGGTCAGCCGATCACGGTCGACCGCGACAACGACAAGAACCCGGTTGTCGCCCTGCGCGAGATCGCCGACGAGACCTTGTCGCCCGGCGACCTGAAGGAAGACCTCATCCACTCGCTGCAGAAGCATGTCGAGGTGGACGAGCCCGAGACGGCAGCTCCGGCGCCGGGCACGCAGGCCCAGCCGGTCATCGCCGAGGCCGATGCCGACGAAGTCGAGACGATCACCTTCGACCGCATGTCCGAGGACGATCTCCTGGCCGGTATCGAAGGTCTCGTCCCACCCGAGAAGAACGACGACTACTGATAGGGTTCCGGCGCCGGATTACGCTCGATTGGGGCTTTCGGTGCACCCCTTGGAGAACCTATATGAAAGAGGGCGCGGCCGGCACGTTCGGCGCGCCCTCTTTGTCGTCGTCAGCTTCACGGAAATGCGCCTGCCATGATGCGTCAGTATGAACTCGTCGAACGTGTCGCGGCCTACAAGCCGGATCTCGACGAGGCGTTGCTGAACAGGGCCTATGTCTATGCCATGCAGAAGCATGGATCGCAGAAGCGCGCCAGCGGCGACCCGTATTTCTCGCATCCGCTGGAAGTGGCGGCGATCCTGACCGATCTGCACCTCGACGAGGCCACCATCGCCGTGGCCCTGCTGCACGACACGATTGAGGATACCGACGCCACCCGCAAGGAGATCGACCAGCTTTTCGGCTCCAAGATCGGCCAGCTCGTCGAGGGGCTGACCAAGCTCAAGCGGCTGGAACTCGTCAGCAAGAAGGCCGAGCAGGCCGAGAACCTGCGCAAGCTGCTGCTGGCCATCGCGGACGATATCCGCGTGCTGCTCGTCAAGCTCGCCGATCGCCTCCACAACATGCGTACGCTGGGCGTCATGCGGCCCGAGAAGCGAGCCCGCATCGCGCAGGAGACGATGGATATCTATGCGCCGCTGGCCGGCCGCATGGGCATGCAGGACATGCGCGAGGAACTCGAGAACCTGTCCTTCCGCCATCTCAATCTCGAAGCCTACGAGACGGTGACCGCACGGCTCGAAGAGCTGAAGGAAAAGCATGCCGGGACCATCGACGAGATCGAGCGCGTCCTGTCCGACAAGCTGGCGGAGAACGGCATCGAGGCCGATGTCTCCGGCCGGCAGAAGAAGCCCTATTCCGTCTTCTCCAAGATGCAGCGCAAGGCCCTGTCGCTGGAGCAGTTGTCGGACATTTTCGGCTTCCGCGTGCTGGTCGAGACGGAAGAGGATTGCTACCGCACCCTCGGTATCGTCCATCGGACCTGGCCGATGGTGCCCGGCCGCTTCAAGGACTACATCTCGATACCCAAGCAGAATGGCTACCGCTCCCTGCATACGACCATCGTCGGCCCGTCGCGCCAGCGCGTGGAGCTTCAGATCCGCACGCGCGCGATGCACGACATTGCCGAATACGGAATCGCCGCGCACGAGCTCTACAAGGACGGAATCGACGGCGACGAGCAGGATATGCGGCTGTCGAACGAGTCCAGCGCCTATGCCTGGCTGCGCCGCACGATCGAGCTTCTCAATCAGGGCGACACGCCGGAAGAATTCCTGGAAAACACCAAGCTGGAACTCTTCCAGGACCAGGTCTTCTGCTTCACTCCGAAGGGCCGGCTCATCTCGCTGCCGCGCGGCGCGACGCCCATCGATTTCGCTTATGCCGTGCATACCGATGTCGGGGATACCTGCGTCGGCTGCAAGATCGACGGCCGCATCATGCCGCTCGTCACCGAACTGGCCAATGGCGACGAGGTGGAGATCATCCGCTCCAAGGCCGCGACGCCGCCTCAGGCCTGGGAATCCATCGCCGTCACCGGCAAGGCGCGCGCTGCCATCCGCCGCGCGACCCGGCTGGCGATCCGCAAGCAATATTCCGGCCTCGGCCAGCAGATCCTGGAACGCAGCTTCCAGCGCGCCGGCAAGAGTTTCTCCCGCGATGGGCTGAAACCCTATCTCGGCAAGCTGGGGCACAAGGACGTCGAGGATGCGCTTGCGGCGGTGGGACGCGGCGAGATCGCCTCGGCGGACGTGCTGCGCGCGGTGCATCCCGATTTTCAGGATACCCGCGCCGCGCGCCACGGCCTCAAGTCCGACGAGCGGGGATGGTTCAGCCTGCGCAGCGCCACCGGCATGATCTTCCGCATTCCCGGCGAAGGCGGCGAGGGCGAGGCCAATGGCGGAGCCCTTCCCATTCGCGGCGTGGGGGACGACATGCCCGTGCATTTCGGTCCGGATGGGGCCGTGCCGGGAGACCGCATCATCGGCATCATGGAGCCGGGCAAGGGCATCACCATCTATCCCATCCAGTCTCCCGCGCTGGCCGCCTTCGAGGACGAGCCGGAGCGCTGGGTGGACATCCGCTGGGACCTCGACGCCGAGATGACCATGCGCTTTCCGGCCCGCATCCGGATATCGGCCTTGAACGAGCCCGGGGCACTCGCCGAGATCGCCGAGACGACGGCGTTGAACGACGCCAATATCAGCGGGCTAGAAACGGTATCCTCCGCTCCGGATATCGCTGTCATGCTGATCGACCTTGAGGTATGGAACCTCCAGCATCTCAACCGTACGCTGAACCAGTTGCGCGGCAAGGCCTGCGTGACGGATGTCGTCCGCGTGAACGGGTGAGACGGCAACAGGAACAGGCAGGAACTCCCGTGGACCAGTCCGAAGTCATCGAAATCTTCCGCAAGGCGGGCGCCTATCTGGAGGGACATTTCATCCTGACCTCCGGCTTGCGGAGCCCGATCTTCCTGCAGAAGGCGCGCGTCTTCATGCATCCCGACCTGACGGAGCGTCTCTGCCGGGCGCTGGCCGACAAGATACGCGCGGCGGTGCCCGGGCAGATCGACTATATTGTCGGGCCCGCCGTCGGCGGCCTGATTCCCGCCTACGAGACGTCGCGCCATCTCGGCCCGCCAGCCATCTATGTCGAGCGCGAGAACGGCCGTTTCCGCCTGCGCCGCTTCGAGGTGGCTCCCGGCGCCCGCGTCGTCATCGTGGAGGACATCGTCTCGACCGGGCTGTCGATCCGCGAGACGATCGAGGCGCTGCAGGACATCGGCGTCGAGGTGGTCGCCGCCGCCTGCGTCATCGATCGGTCGGCCGGCAAGGTGGATGTGGGCGTACCGTTGATCGCGCTGGCGCAATACGAGGTGCCGGCCTATCCGGTCGACGCCCTGCCGCCCGAGCTTGCCGCGATCCCGCCGGTCAAGCCCGGCAGCCGGTCTCTCTAGGTCGCCGCTCCATGCTGTTCCGCCGCCGTAAACCCGAAACGTTCCGGGGCAGGCTGAGGCTCTTCCTCTGGCCCCGGCGCTCGTGGGGGCGGTCGATGCGCTATTTCAAGAAGCGCGTGCTGCGGCTCAAGGCGACGCCGCACGCCATCGCGGCCGGCTTCTCGGCCGGCGTCTTCGCGGCGTTCAGCCCGATTCTCGGCGGACATATCCTGATGGCGCTGGCCATCGCCTACTGCATCTCCGGCAACATGGCGGCGGCGGCGTTGGGCACGGCAGTCGCCAATCCGCTGACCTTCCCCATGATCTGGGCCGGCACCTACGAGGTCGGCCGGCTGCTGATCGGGACGCAAGGCGCGGAGGGGGGCCGCAAGGGCATCGGCGAAGCCCTGTCCTCGATGGACGTCGCGGCCATATGGAAGCCCTATCTCGAACCCATGCTGATCGGGTCGCTGATCCTCGGCGCGCTTTTCGCGGTACTGGCCTACTTCATTCTCTACACTGCCGTGAAAGGCTATCAGGCGAACCGTCGCAAGGGAGGACCGAGGCAGGCATGATCATCGGCATCGGCAGCGACCTGATCGATATCCGCCGCGTGGAGGCGACGCTGGCGCGCCACGGCACCCGATTCGAAGCGCGCGTCTTCACCGACGTCGAACGGCGCAAGTCCAACGGGCGCACCCTGAGGGCGGCCTCCTACGCCAAGCGATTCGCCGCCAAGGAGGCCTGTGCAAAGGCGCTGGGCACGGGGCTGTCCCAGGGTGTCTTCTGGCGCGACATGGGCGTCGTCAATGCGCCGTCCGGCAAGCCGACGATGCAGTTGACGGGCGGGGCGGCCGAACGCCTGGCGAAGCTTCTGCCGGACGGCATGGAAGCAGCCATCCACTTGACCATAACGGACGATTATCCGCTGGCGCAGGCCTTCGTCATCATCGAGGCGCTGCCGACGCGATGACCGCCAGCCGATTGCCCTGAAACCGACAACACTTTAGACCATGGGAAATTCTGCGACATGGCGGAGGTTTCCGCCCCTGCACACGATGTATCGAGGTAAACCGAGATGGCTGAACGGGCCGCAAAAAAGGAATCGTCCAGCTTCGTCGAGGTGGTCATCGCCGTGGTCCAGGCGGTGGCGCTGGCGCTCGTCATCCGCACGGTGCTGCTGCAGCCATTCTCGATTCCATCCGGTTCCATGATCCCGACACTCCTGGTGGGCGACTACGTGCTCGTCACCAAATGGAGCTACGGCTACTCGAAATATTCGCTACCATTCTCGCCCGACCTGTTCGACGGCCGTATCCTGGGGTCGGAGCCGGAGCGCGGCGACGTCATCGTGTTCCGCAAGCCGTCCGACACGGATGTCGACTTCATCAAGCGGCTGATCGGCCTGCCGGGCGATACGGTGCAGATGCGCGACGGTGTGCTCTATATCAACGGCACCGCCGTACCGAAGGAGCCCGCGGGCTTCTTCGTCGAGGCGAACGGCATCGAGGTGCCCCAGTATCGCGAGACGCTGCCCAACGGCGTCAGCTACATGACGCTCGACAAGACCACGACGATGGCGGACAACACCCGCGAATTCGTGGTGCCTGCCGGCCATTACTTCATGATGGGCGATAATCGGGACAACTCCGACGACAGCCGTGGCAGCGTCGGTTACGTGCCCTTCGAAAACCTCGTCGGCAAGGCGCAGATCATCTTCTTCTCGCTCGATGGCGACTGGGCCCTGAAGTTCTGGCGCTGGCCGTCCGACCTGCGGATCGAACGTTTCTTCACATGGTTGAGCTGACCAAGGGCCTCGACGGGTTGGAAAAGCTGATCGGCCTGTCCTTCAAGGATCGCCATCGGCTGGAGCTCGCCCTGACGCATTCGAGCCTCAAGCAGGGGCGGGACGACGCCAATTACGAGCGTATGGAGTTCCTGGGCGACAGGGTGCTCGGTCTCGCCATCGCGGAGCGCCTCTTCGACGAATTTCCGACGGCGTCGGAGGGCGAGCTTTCGCTGCGCCTGAACCTCCTCGTCTCCGCGGAAACATGCGCGGCCATCGCCGACGAACTCGGCCTGGGGCGGTATATCCGCCACGGGGGCGAGTTGACCAAACTGGCGGCGCAACGCACGCGGAACATCCGTGCCGACGTGGTGGAGGCGTTGATCGCCGCCATCTATCTGGAGCATGGCTATGGCGCGGCGCGGGACTTCGTGATGAAGCACTGGAGCAGCCGCGTCACGGCGCCAGCTTCGGCGCGGCGCGATCCAAAGACCGAATTGCAGGAATGGGCGCACCAGAAGGTCGGCCGACCGCCGGTCTACGCGCTGATCGACCGGAGCGGGCCGGACCACGAACCGCTTTTCACGGTATCGGCCAGCATCGACGGTATTGCCCCGGCGACCGGCAAGGGGCGGTCGAAGCGGCAGGCCGAAACGGCGGCTGCCGAAACGATCCTGCGCCGCGAAGGCATCTGGCCGAAGGGCTGACGGCAGCCCCTATGCCGACATGACGAAGCGGGATATCCTTCCCGAACACAGATCGATCGAAAGAGAACTCCTGAATTGACTGAGGAACAGACCTCGGGCGGCGACGCCACAATCGAAACGGCGCCCACGCGCTCGGGCTTCGTGGCGCTGATCGGCGCCCCGAACGCCGGCAAGTCGACCCTCGTGAACCAGCTCGTCGGCACCAAGGTGTCGATCGTCACCCACAAGGTCCAGACGACGCGCGCTCTCGTGCGCGGCATCGCCATCCGCAACCGCACCCAGATCGTCTTCGTGGATACGCCGGGCGTGTTCCAGCCGCGTCGGCGGCTGGACAGGGCCATGGTGCGCACGGCATGGGGCGGCGCCAAGGATGCCGATCTGGTGCTTGCCATCGTCGATGCGGAGCGTGGCGTTTCGCCCGACGTCGAGACGATCGTCGAGCGCCTCAAGGACAGCCGGCGCCCGGTCGTGCTTCTGCTCAACAAGGTGGATCGCATCAAGCGCGAGAACCTGCTGGCGCTGACGCAGGATCTCAGCTCCCGCGTCGCGTTCGAGCGCGTCTTCATGATCTCGGCGTTGACCGGCTCGGGCTGCGACGACCTGATGAACTGGCTTGCGGACCGGCTGCCGGAAGGGCCCTGGTACTATCCGGAAGACCAGATCTCCGACCTGCCGTTGCGCCAGCTTGCCGCCGAGATCACGCGCGAGAAGCTGTTCCTGCGCCTGCATCAGGAAATCCCCTACGCCTCGACGGTGGAGACGGAATTGTGGGAGCAGCGGCCGGATGGCTCGGTGCGGATCGAGCAGACCATCTACGTCGAGCGCGATAGTCAGAAGGCCATCGTGCTGGGCCGCAAGGGCGAGACGATCAAGGCGATCGGGCAGGCGGCCCGTACCGAGATCGCCGAGGCGGCCGACCAGAAAATCCACCTGTTCCTGTTCGTCAAGGTGCGCGAGCACTGGAGCGACGATCCGGAGCGCTACCGTGAGATGGGGCTGGACTTCTCGTCCTGAGCCATCCATCCGTCCATCGGACCGAACGCTCATGGAATGGCGCGAAGAGGCGATCATACTGGGGGTGCGCCGCCACGGCGAAACCAGCGTGGTCGCCGAAGTGATGACGCGTACGCGGGGCCGGCATCTAGGCCTGGTCCGCGGCGGCCGGTCCCGGCGCCAGCAACCGGTGCTGCAACCGGGCAACCGGGTGGAGGCCAACTGGCGTGCCCGGCTGGACGAGCATCTGGGCACGCTGACCGTCGAGCCAATCGAGATGCGCGCCGCCGCCTTCATGGAAAGCGCGCTGGCGCTGCAGGGCGTGCAACTGCTTGCCGCTCACATCCGCCTGCTTGCGGAGCGCGATCCGCACGAGCGCCTGTACGAGGCATGTCTGACAATGCTTCCGAACCTCCAGGATTGCCGTCTTGCCGGTGGCATGATGCTGGGGTTCGAACTGGCCTTGCTGGACGAACTCGGGCTTGGGCTCGATCTCTCGGCCTGTGCGTTGACCGGGGCCGTCGAGGGCCTTGCCTATGTATCGCCGCGCACCGGCCGGGCGGTGACGCAAGCCGCGGGCGCGCCGTGGGCAGACCGGCTGCTGCCGCTGCCGCGTTGCCTTTTCACCGGCGAAGCGCCGGGCTGGAGCGACCTGGTCGACGGGTTTGCGCTGACCGGCCATTTCCTGGCGCGCAATATCTGGATGCCCCGCGGCCAAGGCGAGCCGCAATCGCGGGGGGCATTCATTGCAGCGCTGGAGCGTGCGCTTCGAGCTGCAGTGGCAGAATGAAGGGCGTACCGGAAAAGGCGTCCGCGCCGCGACCGATCCTGCGGATGGCCTCTACCATGCGGCCCTGACGGCCGAGCTTGCGGTCGGCCAGCGCGATCAGCAGCGCGTTCGGTGTCGCGGAGGGTGCCCGACGCCGCAGTTCCAGGGCCAGGGCTTCCTCGTCGAGCTCCTCGTTGATGGCAATCGCAAGGATGTAGGCGGCGGCGGTGGATCGAGAGATTCCCGCCCAGCAATGGACGGCCAGCGGCTTGTGCCTGTCCCACCGATGACCGAACTCCAGCAGGGCGTCGAGATGGTCGTCTCCCGGCAGGATCATGCCGTCCAGTGGCGCCGCGATATCGTTCATCCCCAGAAACAGATGGCGCTCGGGAGCGATTTCGGCGGGGCGCGTTACATCGGTGTCCGCGTTGATCAGCGTGACGAGATCGAGCGCGCCATGTTCCGCGACTGTGGCGGGCAGGTCCCGGAGAGAGGATACGACGAGATAGGACATCGGCCTTTACTTTCGGCGGTGTTCCGGTGTCAGCCGGAAACTGGAACAGCAGCGCCCTTCGCCAAGGTGTCGAGGGTTGAAAAGCGTTCGATATACAGGGCTTCCACCTCGCCCGCCGGAAGCGGTCGCAACAGATACGGATCCACAGTGGCACCGTCGGGCCGGCAGAACAGCGTTTCCGCTTCCTGCACGGTGAAACCCGCCAGAAGTGTCGCCTCGAAATAGGCCGACAGCTTGTCCGCCCGCTTCACCAGCCTTGCCGTCGCGGCCGGCAGGTCTGCCGGCAGGCCGAACCGCAGGTGGATCGCCCGTTGCAAACGGCTTTCGATCGCCTTGTACCCGGCCCCGAGGACGCTTTTGAACGGCGAGATCATATCGCCGATGACGTATTCGGGGGCGTCATGCAGCAGCGCGGCCAATTGCCATCGCGCATCCTTGCTGGTGGCTGCAACCAGTTGCTCCACCACAAGGGAATGCTGGGCCACGGAGAAGGCATGTTCGCCGGTGGTCTGCCCGTTCCAGCGGGCGACCCGCGCCAGACCATGCGCGATGTCGGCCAACTCGATATCGAGGGGCGAGGGGTCCATCAGATCCAGACGCCGGCCCGACAGCATGCGCTGCCAGACGCGGGGTGCGCGGCGGCTCACGCGTCCTCGCCCCCGCCCGCTTCCGGCAGTGCGTAGCCGGCCCAGGCGGGAACCTCCGCGCTCACCGCAACCCCGTCCACGCTCGGCTGCAGGTCGGCGCGCAGGGCATCGGCCAGACGGTCGATGCGGATCATGGCCATGGCCACCGTATCGGCGGACGAGAGCACCGTGCCGATCGTCTTGCCGCCGGCTTCCACATTGGCGCCGGGGGTGATGTGCGACTCGGCCCGCAACACCATGACGCGCCGTCGCGCCGTGCCGCGATGCTGAATCCGCGAGACGACCTCCTGCCCGACGAAGCATCCCTTTCGAAACGAGACGCCACCGTTCTGGTCCATCAGAACGTCATGGGGGAACACATCGCCGGACGGAAAATCGACCTCCGCTTCCGCGACCCCGTCGGCGATGCGAATGGCGCGGTAGGCGACCACCTCGTCGTCCGCCCCTTCGGCTTCCGGCCCGTAGAGCCGCAGAACGGTCCTGTCCGGAAAGCGCATGTCGCGCAGGCCGGGGACATCCAGATCCCAGGCGGCGGCAATTGCCTCGTCGGAGGGGGCAATCTCGACCTTGGCGCGCAGGCGATACAAGTGCAGCCGCTTGGCAAGCGCATCGCGCGCCGAGGCGGCCAGGTCCAGCCGGATGCCGTCGGACAGACTGGATACCAGGAAGTCGAACAGGATCTTGCCCTGCGGGGTCAGCAGCGCGCCCGGACGCGCCTCGGTGTCGGGCATGCCGTCCAACTCGGTCGTGATCAGGTTCTGCAGGAAGTGCCGGGCATCGGGACCGGTTACATGAAGGGTCGCTCGGTCGGGCTGGCGGGCAGAGGGCATGGCGGCATCCAGGGGCTGGTTCGTCGGCCAGATATGGCCGGCCCGGAGCGGTTGCGCAACCGCTCCGGGCCCTGTATCGCCCAGATCGTGGTTGGACGCAGGAGTGAGGGCACGATGATGGCCGAGCGGTTCGAAACGGTGTTGAAGGGCGGCACGGTCGTCAATCAGGATGGCGAGGGCCCGCGCGATATCGGTATCCGCGACGGACGCATCGCCCATATCGGAAGCATCGCGGCGGAGGCCGCCGGCGAGGTCGTCGACTGCACCGGGCTGCATATCCTGCCCGGCGTCATCGACAGCCAGGTCCACTTCCGCGAGCCGGGCCCCACCCACAAGGAAGATCTGCAAACGGGATCGCGGGCGGCCGTGCTGGGCGGCGTCACGACCGTCTTCGAGATGCCCAACACCGATCCGCTGACGACAAGCGAGGCGGCCCTGGCCGACAAGGTGGCGCGCGGCCATCATCGCATGCACTGCGACTTCGCCTTCTGGGTCGGCGGCACGCGTGAAAACGCCCACGACGTTGCAGAACTGGAGCGGCTTCCCGGCGCTGCCGGCATCAAGGTGTTCATGGGCTCCTCCACGGGCTCGCTGCTGGTGGAGGACGATCAAGGCGTGCGGGAGATCCTGCGCAATACGCGCCGCCGCGCGGCCTTCCATTCGGAGGACGAGTATCGGCTCCGCGAGCGCATGTCCGAGCGTGTCGAGGGCGACCCGTCATCGCATCCCGTCTGGCGCGATGCCGTCGCCGCCATGGAATGCACGCGGCGGCTTGTCCGGATCGCGCGGGAAACCGGTGCGCGGATACATGTCCTGCACATCTCGACGGCCGAAGAGATCCTCTTCCTTGCGGATCACAAGGAGCATGCAACCTGCGAGGCGACGCCGCATCACCTGACCAGGTGTGACGCGGATTACGCCCGCCTCGGCACTCTTTTGCAGATGAACCCGCCGGTCCGCTCCGACGCGCATCGCAGCGGCATCTGGCATGGCATCGCGCAGGGCATCGTCGACGTGCTCGGCTCGGACCATGCGCCGCACACGCTGGAGGAAAAGGCCAGACCCTACCCGGCATCGCCCTCCGGCATGACCGGCGTGCAGACTCTGGTGCCCATCATGCTGGACCACGTGGCGAAGGGCCGGCTCAGCCTGGCCCGTTTCGTGGACCTGACATCGGCCGGGCCGCAGCGCATCTTCGGGCTGGCGGGCAAGGGGCGCATCGCCGTCGGCTATGACGCCGATTTCACCATCGCCGACCTCAAGCGGCGCGAGACGATTCGCAATTCGTGGATCGGCTCCCGGGCGCAGTGGACGCCGTATGACGGCGTCGAGGTGACCGGCTGGCCGGTGGGCACCATCGTTCGCGGCCAGCGGGTGATGTGGGAGGGCGAGGTGGCCACACCGTCGCGGGGCGAGGTCGCCCGCTTCGCCGAGGCGTTGCAGGCCTGACGGGCGTTGTGTTCCGCTACGCCACGTCAGTCCGCCATCAGGAAGAATTCCAGCCGCCCTTCCGGCGAAATGCCGACGCGGTAGAAATCATAGGCGCCGTTTTCGAGCATACGCTGATAGTCGCCTGCGGTGACCAGTTCGAACAGCTCGACGAGCTTCGGCTTGTCGAGTGTTTCCAGCGGAACCTGCGTGAAGTAGGGCCAGACGTAGATTTCGCTGTCGCGGCCGGCATCGACGCGAACATGGCCGCTTTCCAGCACCTCCAGCAGGATCGCCATCAGCTCGACGCCGTCGCCGTCGCCTGAATTCGCCTTCAGGAATTCGACCGGGTCGCCGTCCAGCGGAAAGACCGACAGCGCCGTCCCGTCTTCGCCCGGCTCCAGATAGGGTCTCAGCTTCTCGATGTCGCCGCTCCGTGCGGCATCGACAAGCCGTTCCCGCAGGTCGCGGACCGGCTTTGGCAATGCATCGTCGCCGTAAAAGACGGGAAGGGGGCTGGTATCGTCGTCCGCCAGCGGCAGTGCGTCGGGGGCGCCGGACACATCGTCATCGACGGCTGGCCGGCCCGGCGGCGCGTCCTGATCGCGGATGGAGCCGTCCGGCGTATGGGCCGGACCGCCGGGCGGGGCGGGCGGCATGTCGGATGGTTCTTCGAAATCGCGCCGGGAGGGTTCGACGATCGTCGGTCGGGCATCGTCCAGCGGCGGCAGCGGCACCGTCACGATGCCTTCCCGGCGCTGGAATATGCCTTCCTCGGGCTGGATCTGCGAAAAGGCCGCCGCGGGCGCCGCGATGGCGGATAGAATCGGCGGCGCTGCGCTGGCGGCTGCGAGCAGTGCGAGGACGAAAGACTTATTGAAGATTGCGTTCACCACGGAACTCGCCGTGCTCGATCCGGGTGCGCAATGTGTCCATCAGCTCCAGCACTTCGGTTTCCCCATGACGGCGGACAAGCTCCGTCAAGGCCGTGGAAATGGCTGTCTCGGCAAGGATCTCGGCTTCGATTCCGTCCGACATGCCGTCGGCCCAGGCTTCGTTATGGTACTCGAAGGCGACCTGCTTCTTTTCGGCGGCCACCGCTTCGTCCAGTTCGGCCCCATGCAGATCGATCATGTACCAAACCCCTTGCGTTTCGATGCGAACACCCCGTTTAAGCCTCTTTGCTTTTGGAAGGAAAGGGCCCGAAGGACACAAGCTGCCATTAATGTTAAGCTTTTTGGCGTAGCCGGCGCGATTGCGGTCATGTGCCGTAGCGCGATGCGATCTCCGTCGAAAGCTTCGCTCCCTCTTTGAGGTAGCGGTCGACGGCCAGTTCCGCGGAGGGCGTGCACCGCCGATAGGTGGATTCGAAGGCACGATAGCCGCCGTTGAAATGAGCGACGAGGATCCGCCGTTCGCTTTCGCTCGGCTTCTGCGTCTCCAGGAGGGCGTTCATGCGCTCACGCCAGCTTTCGGCGTCGTCGGCGCCGCACAGGCTGCGCAGATAGTGGACCGAGCCCAGGATGGTCGACAGCCGCTCCAGCGGCTTCATGTAGGGGGCCGGCGCGGCCGGCGCTGGTGCGGCTTCCTGCGCCTCGCCCGGACCCGCAAGCGCAAGCACGACGAAGAGGACGGGGAGGGCATCGCGTAGGCTTTTCATCATGGCTGAACAATGGCCCTTACGACCCGCCGCTGGCAAGCGTGCCGTCAGCCTCCCGATGTCTTTGTTGCGCCATGGTTACGATCTTGATCAGATCCGGTGTCGTGTCCTCAGTTTCGGCCAGCCGGGCGAGGGCGGCCCGTTGCACGAACGCGGTTGCCACTGCATCCCCGCCCGCCTGGGCCGGCCGATCGACCGTTCCGAAGAATACCGAAATCTCGAACGTCCGTTGCCCTTCGCCCGCCGTGATTTTGCACAAAAGGGTCAGGGAGCCGGCAACGATCCCCGTTTCCTCCAGCACTTCGCGGTGGACCGCCCCGGCCAGGGTCTCGCCGGCCTCGACGCGTCCACCCGGCAGGCTCCAGCGCCCGGCATAGGGTTCGTTGCGGCGTTTTACCAGGAGAACGCGGCCCTCTCGGTCGAAGAGACAGGCGGATACGGCAAGGCGCGGCGTCATGCATCTTCCTTTCACGACTGGCCGGTTCGCTTGACGGATGGCCGCGGGGCCGCCATCTGCCAGATATGTGCGGACGCTTTTGCCTGACCCATGCGCCTGAAGAGGTGAGCCAACGCTTCGATGTCGCGCTGCCGGAAGAGTTTCCGGCGCGATACAATATCGCGCCGTCGCAACCCGTCCTTGTGGTGATCGGCGGCAGCGAGGACAGGCCGGAGGCCTGGCAGGCGGCCGGCAGGCGCTGCTGGCGCGCTGGGGCCTCATTCCTGCCTGGACGCGCGACGTTGCCTCCATGCCGCTTCTGTTCAACGCGCGCTCGGAAACGGCCGCCGTTCGGAATGCCTTCCGGCCGGCATTGACTCACCGGCGGTGCATCGTGCCGGCAAGCGGCTTCTACGAGTGGCACAAGCAGGGGACCGGAAAGTCGATCCCCTATTTCGTCCGGCCGACCGACCGGCAGGTCTTCGGCTTCGCCGCCATCATGGAAACCTACCTCGCCCCCGATGGCAGCGAAATCGACACCGTTGCCATCCTGACGCGTGCCGCCGCGGGGCCGTTGGCCGATATCCACCCGCGCGAGCCCGTAACGCTGAGGCGCAATACCGAGCAGCTCTGGCTGGATTGCCGCCACGTGGCGCCGGATGCGCTGCAGCGCGTATTCGAAGACGCCCAGGGCATGGATTGGCAGATCGACGCGATCTCCGATCGCGTCAACTCGGCTGCGGACATGTCGCCGGATATCCAGCGGCCGCGCCCGACGCCGGAGCCGCCCGCGCAGGGGCGACTGGCATTCTGACGCGTAAAGCTCAGTCGACGGCTTCGACGAGATGTCCGGCGTGCGGTGCCGGCTGAACGACCGCCGACACGCGGCCCATCCGCGAACCCGCGGCAGCCACTGCCGCGATCCCGATTCCCCGGTACTTCTGCACCAGCTTTACTTCGCTTTCGCGCTCGCGCCTGGAGCGGAATGGGTCATGGGTCTGGTTCTGCGTCTTCATCGTCGGTCTCGTTATCTGTTCGTCCCGGCCTTCGTTAAACTGAACAATTGCGACCGGATAACGGCGAGTATCTCAGTAATATTGCGCGTTACAGCTAACAAAAAGTAAAAGATCTGTAACGAAGCGTGAACGCCGAATCCTGCGGGCGTCGCCACAAGAAGACACGGTTTCGTGTTGCTGCGGCCCCGAGGGCTTCAGGCCCGGCACCCGCGAATTGTCATTACGGGGAAATCCGGTTAGCAATCGCCACCTGTCATGACGGGGTATGATGCATCATGGACGACGGGTTTCGCGGGCTTTCGCTGACCAACACGCTGACGCGCCGCAAGGAGGAATTCCGTCCGCTGGATTGGGCGGATGCCGGCCGCACGACCGATGCAAGGCAGGTGCGCATGTATGTCTGCGGGCCCACCGTCTACGATTTCGCCCATATCGGGAATGCGCGCCCGGTCATCGTCTTCGACACGCTGTACCGCCTGCTGCGCCACCTCTATGGCGAGGCGCATGTGCGCTACGTCCGCAACATCACCGACGTCGACGACAAGATCAACGCGCGGGCGGCAAGCGAGCATCCGGATCTGCCGTTGAACGAGGCCATCGCCCGGGTGACGGCCGGCACGACGCGGCAGTTTCATGCCGACATCGCCGCGCTCGGGGCGCTGCCGCCGGATGTCGAGCCGCGTGCCACCGACCACATCGACGCCATGAAGGCCATGATCGAAACCCTGGTCGACAAGGGCAACGCCTATGTCGCCGACCGTCACGTCCTGTTCCATACGCCGTCCATGCCGGAATACGGCGCCTTGTCCGGCCGAAGCCTGGACGAGATGATCGCCGGCGCGCGGGTCGAGGTGGCATCGTACAAGAAAGACCCGACCGATTTCGTGCTGTGGAAGCCCTCCACCATGGAGGAGCCGGGGTGGTCGTCGCCTGCCGGGATCGGCGGGCGGGGGCGGCCGGGATGGCATATCGAATGCTCTGCCATGAGCGAGGTGCACCTCGGCCCCGTCTTCGACATCCATGGCGGGGGCCTGGACCTGATCTTCCCGCATCATGAAAACGAGATCGCCCAGTCCTGCTGCGCGCACGGCACCGACCGCATGGCGCAGGTCTGGCTGCACAACGGCTTCGTGCAGGTCGAAGGGCGCAAGATGTCGAAGTCGGAAGGCAATTTCGTCACCATCAACGATATCCTGGCGACCCGGAAGATCGGCGGCCGTTCCTGGCCCGGCGAGGTCGTGCGGCTGGCGCTCTTGAAGACGCACTATCGCGAGCCCCTCGACTTCACCCACGCCCGCCTGGAGGAGGCCCTGCGCGAACTGGATCGATGGGAGCGGATGGCCCGTGCGGCCGGCCTGTCGGCCACCCCTGCGGACGCCGAGCCGGATGCGCGTTTCCTGGATGCGTTGAAGGACGATCTGGCGCTGTCGGCGGCCCTTGCGCGGGTGCATGAGCTGTTCGACGGCGGCGAGGCGGGGGCGGCGCTTGCCAGCCTGCGCCTGATCGGCATCGAGCCGCTGCGCGCCGACGCTCTCGACGTCGCATCCCTTGAACGGATCGCAGAGCGTCTCGATCTGTTGAAGCGCAAGGAATTTGCGGCGGCCGATGCCATCCGCGATGCCCTTGCCGTCGAAGGCATCCTCCTCAAGGATGGGCGCGACGCGGCCACGGGCGAGCGGACGACCAGTTGGGAAAGACGCAGATGAAGGACGGAGCGACACTGCTGTTCCCGGCGATCGAGCCATACCGGCAGGGGCGTCTCGATGTCGGCGGAGGCCACCAGCTCTACTGGGAACTCTGCGGAAATCCGGACGGCATACCGGTGGTTTTCCTGCATGGCGGGCCAGGCAGCGGGTGCGGCCCCGTGCATCGCAGGCTCTTCGATCCGCGACGGTACCGCATCCTGCTGTTCGACCAGCGCGGCTGCGGCCGCTCGACGCCGCTGGGGCGGCTGGAGGACAACACCACGCACGACCTCGTCGCCGACATCGAGCGGCTGCGCCTTCTGACGGGCGCGGAACGCTGGCTCGTCTTCGGTGGATCGTGGGGCGCGACGCTTGCCTTGGCCTATGCGCAGGCGCATCCGCAGAATGTGTCGGGCCTCATCCTGCGCGGTGTATTCACCGGTCGTCGCAGCGAGCTGGACTGGTTCTACCGCGAGGGCGCAAGCAGACTGTTTCCCGATGCCTGGGAGCGGTTCATAGCGCCGCTGGACGTGGAAGAGCGCGACGATCCGATAGCCGCCTATCGCCGCATGCTGACATCCGAGGATCGCGCCGTGCGCGCGCGGGCAGCACGCAGCTGGACGGACTGGGAAGCCAAGACCGTGTCGATGCGCTCCATGCCGCAGCCTTCCGGCGTCGACGGCCAGGCCGGCGAGGCAACCATCGCCTTCGCCCGGATCGAGAACCACTTCTTCGTCCACCATCTGTGGCTGGAGGAGGGACAGCTCATCGCCAATGCCGGCGCCCTCGAGAACATTCCCGGCACGATCGTGCAGGGGCGATACGATGTGGTGACGCCGCCAGTAACGGCGTGGGATCTGCATAAGGCATGGCCGCGATCCGTGTTGCGGATCGTTGAAGATGCCGGGCATGCCTTCTCTGAACCGGGCACGCTGGCGAGCCTGGTCGAGGCTACGAATATTTTTGCCGCCGGGGAGGGGGAAGCCGGATGACGTTGGACAACAAGCCTGTGTTGAAGGGCGGGTGCCAATGCGGCGCAGTCCGTTTCACTCTGGAGGGCGCCCCCGGCGATGCTTCCATCTGTCATTGCCGCATGTGCCAGAAGGCTTTCGGCAATGTCTTCGCTCCCCTTGTGTCGGTCGGCTCGGCGCGCCTGACATGGACCGGGGCCGAACCCAGCCGCTTCCAATCGTCCAACCATGTCATGCGCGGCTTCTGCCCGCGCTGCGGAACGCCGCTCACCTATGAGGCGCCGGACGGCGTTGCCCTGGCCATCGGCGCTTTCGACGACCCTGCCGCGCTGCGGCCCGTGGTGCAGTACGGCACCGAAGGAAAGCTCCCCTATACGGACGACCTGCCGAAGCTTCCCGGCCGGCCGACGGCGGACGACCACGAAGGCCTTGGCTGGCTGGCGGATATCCGGTCCTACCAGCATCCGGACCACGACTGACGTCAGGCTCGATTCATCATCGGGCCTGATCGCAGCCATGACGAGAATGCTTGATCGCGCGCCCGGCATAAGTGGTAGAGCTGCCACCCTGAACGATTGAGAAGGCGGCGGCCCGATGGAACAAAGAAGCCCGGCTCCGAACATCGCGGAGGCGGAATCCAGTCGTGGATACGCCGCCGCAATCAGCGCCTATCTGATCTGGGGCCTGGTGGTTCCGCTCTATTTCAAATCCCTTTCGCATGTCCCGACGGCCGAGATCGTGGCCCACCGCATCGCCTGGGCGGTCCCCTTCGTGGCGATCCTGCTCGCCTGGCGCGGGCGCCTTGCGGGAATGCGCGCGTTTCTGACGCCCACCTATCTGGGCCTTGCCGCGCTGACCGCGTCGGTCATCACGCTCAACTGGGGCACCTATGTCTACGCCGTCATCAACGGACAGGCCGTGGAGGCGGCGCTCGGCTACTACATCAACCCCCTGGTTAGCATTCTGCTGGGCGCGGCATTCCTGGGAGAGCGCCCTACGCGGCTGCAATGCGTCGCCATAGTGCTTGCGGCGATCGGCGTGCTGGTGATGACGGTGATGGCGGGTGGCCTGCCGATCGTATCGCTGATCCTGGCGCTGTCCTTCGGCAGCTATGGCCTGCTGCGCAAGCTCATTCCCATCGGTGCGGCCGAGGGCTTCTTCCTGGAAGTGCTGATTCTGCTGCTGCCGGCGCTGGCCGTCTGCATCTGGCTGGTTGCCCACGGCGAGGCGCAGTTCGGCACCAGCACCGGCGAGACGCTGCTTCTGATCGGCTCGGGACCCACCACCGCAATACCGTTGATCCTGTTCGCAGCCGGCGCCCGCATGCTGAAACTGTCCACCATCGGCATCCTGCAGTACATGGTGCCGACGCTGCTGGTCCTCACGGCGGTCTATCTGTTCGGAGAGCCCTTCGGGCCGTGGAGGCTCGTGGCCTTCGCCTTCATATGGGTCGCGCTGGCGATCTACACCTGGTCGCTCGTCGCCGATGGACGGCGTCGCCGGCGAACACGCAAGGCGGACGCCGTGCCCGGCTGCTGACGCCTCAGAGGCGCTCGATGATCTCCTCGCGGCCGATGTCCGATGTCGGCGTCGCGGCGGCTTCGATGGACGGGAGGATATCCTCCACCCGGTCGATGACCAATGGGCGCACCTGATGCGCGGTGTGGATGAAGCCTTCTGCGCTCATATGGTCGAGAAGGGAGGCCAGCGGACGCCAGAAATCGCCGATATTGGCGATGACGATCGGCTTGCGGTGACGGCCGAGCTGCCCCCAGGTCATGATCTCGACGAGCTCTTCCAGCGTACCGATGCCGCCGGGCAGGGCGACGAAGGCGTCAGAGCGTTCGAACATCGTGTGCTTGCGCTCGTGCATGTCCTCGGTGACGATCAGCTCATCCAGCCGCTTCAATTCGCGTTCCGTCGCTTCCATGTCGATCAGGAAGCGTGGAATGATGCCGGTGACCTGTCCGCCGGCGCGGATGACGCCATCCGACACCGCGCCCATGATACCGCGCGTGCCGCCGCCATAGACCAGGCGGATGCCGGATCGGCCCATGGCCTCGCCGAGGGCGTATGCTGCTTCGAGATAGTGAGGCGCGTTACCAGCGGAAGAGCCGCAATAGACGCATAGGGATCGAATCTTTGTCATGCCGGCAGGTTCCGCCGTGGCGGGCCTGCAAGTCAAGCGTGGTTTTGCAGTGCGGCATGATCCGGTCAGCTTCGCGCTTCTATGGCCTCGGCCACCTCGTCGGTCATCCGGAGGCTCCGCACGATCAACGGCACGGCAAGGGCCACCACGCTGCGCTCCAGGCCGCGGGCGCGTTGCGCCTCTCGGATCTCGTCCTTGATGGCTGCGAGAACGGGTATGAAACGCAGTGTCAGGGATATCGCAAGGGCCACCTTGGCGGGGGGTACGATACGCGCAAACGGCACGAGGGCGCGCTCTATCGCGGATGTGATGTCCATGCTGCGCGTCGTCAGGGTGACGAGGTTCGCGGCCAGGACCACCGCCGTCAGCCGCAGCAGCGGAACGAAGGCGGATCGCCACTCGCCCAGCACGACATGTGTCAGCCCGATCAACAGCAGGATGGGAAGCAGCCCGCGAAACTGCCGCCAGATCGTTTGTGGCCCGAGGCCGGCCACGGCATAGGCCAAAAGCGCCGCGCCCAGGCCGACCGTCGCGCTGATCCAGCCGCCGACAAGGAACAGCAATGTGCTGCCGACCGCCAGGACGGCCAGCTTGGGGCCGGCGGCCGTCCGATGGACGGGGCTGTCCCCGGCCATGTAGAGCCCCGCGATCATGCCTGCATGTCCCAATAAGCCGCCAGGACCGCATCCGGCCGGCCATCCTGGACGACGACGCCGCCGTCGAAGCAGATGACCCGGTCGAAGCCGGACAGAAGGGAAAGGTCATGGGTCGCCATCACCACCTGGGCCGGAACCGTGTCCAGCGCCCGCATCAGCATCCGCGTATTGCGCAGGTCCAGAAGGGTGGTGGGTTCGTCCAGAACGAGGATGCGCGGGCGCAGCACGAGCACGCCGGCCAGGGCGACGAGCTGGCGCTGGCCACCCGACAATTCATGCACCAGACGGTCTTCGAAGCCGCCAAGCCCGCGTTCGGCCAGGGCGGCGGCAATGCGCGGCTGCATCTCCGCTTTCGGAATGCCCCGGTTTTTCAGCCCGAAGGCAAGGTCCTCCCCGACGGTGGGATAGACGATCTGATTGTCCGGGTTCTGGAAGACGAAGCCGACCTCCCGCCGTATGGCCTTGGCGTCTGCGCGCGTGTCGAGGTCGAAAACACGGACCTGGCCCGTCGTCGGCAGGAGCAGCCCGTTGATCAGGCGGCACAGGCTGCTTTTGCCCGACCCGTTGGCGCCGACGATGCCGATCCGCCTTTCCGTCAACCGCAGGCTGACATGCGACAGGACGGTCGCCCCGCCGCGCGTCAGCGTTACGTTGTCGAAGACGATCAATGGCTTGTGGCGACACGGCCCCGGATCAGCGGGTAGGACCGTTTCACCAGCACGATGACGGCGGCGGCGATGCCCGCCTTGATGAGGTCGCCGGGGATGAACGCCAGAACCGATGTCGTGAACGCGGACAGGAGATCCATCCCGGATGCTGCCGCGTACCATGGCACGCCGATCGCGTAGACGATGCCGATGCCGGCCACCGCGGAGATGAGGAAGGAGGAAACGAAGTTGAGCCTGCTCCAGGCGCGTTCGGTGAGCCAGCCCGCCGCGATGGCGGCCGCCAGCCAGCCATAGATGAAGCCCGACCACGGACCCATGAGATAGCCGAGGCCCCCGCGTCCCCCGGACAGGAGCGGGAGGCCGGCGGCGACCAGCAGAATGAACAGCAGCATCGTCAGCCCGCCCTTGCGGGCGCCGAGCACGCCGCCCATCAGCATCGGGCCCATGGATTGCGCGGTGATGGGGATGCCGATCAACGGTACGGTCAGCGGCGGAAACAACCCAAGAACGGCCATGATGGCCGCGAACAGGGCGATCTGAACGATATCACGCGTTTCCATTCGGATGGGGCTCCCCTTTTACCGGATTATCAGGCCGTGATCTTGCATGCGTCTGGTCCCGCCGCCAGTCACCGCTGATTGACTGCAGAGTCAAATCGCGGTGCGCAGGGCTTCTTCCATGTAGATGCGGCGCAGGGCGCGGGTAACGGGCCCTGGCCTGCCGTCGCCGATGGTGGCCCCGTCGATCTCCGTGACGGGCATGACGAAGGCACCTGCCGAGGTGATAAACGCTTCCGCCGCGTTGCGGGCCTCGTCGGTGGAGAAGGGGCGCTCCTCGACCGTCAGGCCCTTTTCCGCGGCAAGGCGCAGCAGGCTCGCCCGTGTCGTGCCATGCAGGATGCTGTTGGACAGCGCCCGCGTCACGATGTGCCCGTCCGCGCCGATGATGAAGGCATTGTTGGACGTGCCCTCGGTGACCATGCCGTCCTCGACCAGCCAGGCATCGTCCTTGCCCTGCCGCCGGGCTTCCATCTTGGCCATGGACGGCCAGAGAAGTTGCACCGTCTTGATATCGCGGCGTCCCCATCTGAGGTCGGGGACGAAGGCCACCTTCAACCCGGTCTCGATCTCGGGCGATTTCGCCTCGTTCCAGCTCTGCGTGAAGGCAACCAGCGTCGGCCGGGTTGTTTCGGGCGGAAAGACGAAGTCGCGGTCGGCGACCCCGCGCGACACCATCATGTAGACACCGCCTTCGCTCAGGCCGTTGCGACGCAGAAGCTCGCGATGAATCTCGAGCAGGGCCTGGTCGTCCGCCGGCGAGGCAAGGGAAAGCTCGGCGAGCGAACGGCGCAGGCGGCGCATGTGGCCGGCAAAATCGATCAGCCGGCCCTCGAGGACGCTGGTCACCTCATACACCGCGTCGCCGAAAAGGAAGCCACGATCGAAGACGGAAACACGGGCTTCGTCCTCGGGCACATAGATACCGTTGGTGTATACGATGCGACTCATGATGAACCCTTGAGCTTGCCTTCGGCTCGCCAGCCTATAAACGATGAAGCCGCATCAAGGGAGGCGCTGTTGGCATATTATCTCGGGCTCGATCTCGGTACCTCGTCCCTCAAGGCCCTGCTGATCGACGAGCGGCAGACGGCGGTGGCCACCGCACACGCGCCGTTGTCCGTGCAGCGGCCACGCTACGGCTGGTCGGAACAGGACCCGGCGAGCTGGATAGAGGCGGCGCGCGGCGCGATCGTCGAACTGGCCCGGCAGGCCCCGGAGGCGATGGCGCAGGTGAGGGGTATCGGCCTGTCCGGCCAGATGCATGGCGCCACCCTTCTGGACGCCGATCATGCGGTGCTGCGGCCCTGCATCCTGTGGAACGACAGCCGTGCCGACGAGGAAGCGCAAGCCCTCGACGACGATGAGTCGCGCGCGATCACCGGCAATATCGTGTTTCCGGGCTTTACCGCCCCCAAGCTGGTCTGGGTGGCGCGTCATGAGCCGCAGCTGCGCGAGCGCCTTGCGCATGTCCTGTTGCCGAAGGATTATCTGCGCCTGTGGTTGACGGGCGAAATGCTGTCCGACCTGTCGGATTCCGCCGGAACGTCGTGGCTCGATACCGGCGCGCGGCGCTGGTCTGCCCGCATGCTGGAAAAGACCGGCCTCGATGGGAGCGTAATGCCGGGCCTCGTCGAGGGCACCGAGCCGGCCGGCCGGCTGCGGGACGACCTTGCGCGTGACCTTGGCCTGCCTGCCGGAATCGTCGTTGCGGGCGGTGCGGGCGATAACGCAGCATCCGCATGCGGGGTCGGCGTGACCCGGTCGGGAACGGGCTTCGTATCGCTGGGCACCTCCGGCGTGCTGTTTACCCCTTCGCACGGCTACGAGCCGGCGCCGGAAACCGCCCTCCACACCTTTTGCCATGCCATTCCGGGCCTATGGCACCATATGGGCGTGACGCTGTCGGCGGCCGGCTCGCTGGAGTGGCTGGCAGGTGTCGTGGGCCAGACCCCGCAGGCCCTGGCCGGGGAGATCGCGCAGGCGCCGGACGAGGCGTCACGCCTTCTGTTCCTGCCGTATCTGGCAGGAGAACGGACACCCCATAACGACGCGGTCGTCCGGGGCGCCTTCGTCGGCCTGTCGGCCGAGACGACCCGGTCGGACATGACCCGGTCGGTGATGGAAGGCGTGGCCTTTTCGATGCGCGGCTGCCAGGAGGCGGGGGGCGGCGTCAAGGGCGAGGGACCGTTGATCGCGGTCGGCGCAGGGTCCCGCTCGGCCGTGTGGCTGCAGATCCTGGCGGATGTGCTTGGGCGCGATATCGTGCTGCCGGCGTCCGGCGATTTCGGTGCGGCCTTCGGGGCCGCGCGTCTCGGGCTCTGCGCGGCCGAAAGCGCTTCGCCGGAGGATGTGATGACGATGCCGCCCGTGGCTAGCCGCTTCTCCCCGCGTGAGGGGCCGGCAAGCTCCTTCGAAGCGGCCTACCGCCGATATCGGCTTGCCTACCCGATCGTACGCAGCCTGATGGTCTGAAAAAAATGGACCGGGGCGGCAGGGCCGCCCCGGTCCGGATACTGCGAGCGAGGACGTCCGCTTACTGCGCGGATGCGGTCTCGACGTAGTCGTACTTGCCGTTCTTCCACTCGTAGACGACATAGCCGGGCAGCGTGACGTCACCCTTGTCGTCGAACTTCAGGTCGCCGATGACGGTGGAGAAATCACCGGAGTCGAGCGCCTCGACGACGGGCTCGTAGTCTGTCGAGCCGGCAGCCTTCACCGCATCGGCCCAGGCCTGGATCGCCGCATAGGTGTAGAGCGCGTAACCTTCCGCGGACTTGCCCTCGGCTTCGATCTCCTTGACGACCGGCTCGGCGACCGGGTTCTTGCGCGGATCCGGCGAGAAGGTCATCAGGGTGCCTTCGCCGGCGTCGCCGGTGATCGCCCAGTACTCGTCGGTCACGATGGCGTCGCCCGACATGATCACGGCGCTGACGCCCTGTTCCTTCATCTGGCGGGCGATCAGGCCGGCTTCGGTGTGATAGCCGCCGATGTAGACGAGGCCGATGTCAGCCTGCTTCATCTTCGAAACCAGCGCGGTGTAGTCCTTCTCACCGGCGGTGTAAGCTTCAACCAGCGAAGGCTTCTTGCCGGCCGCCTCAAGGGACGCCTGCGTCTCGTCGGCCAGGCCCTTGCCGTAGGCCGACTTGTCGTTGAGGATCGCGACGTTCTTGTCGCCGAAATGCTCGGCGATATAGGCGCCGGCGACTTCGCCCTGCTGGTCGTCGCGGCCGCAGACGCGGTAGATGCCGTCAGCCGGACGCTTGTCGGTGAAATCCGGGTTGGTCGACGCGGGCGAAATCATGACGATTCCTTCCTCGGCGTACACCTGGCTGGCCGGGATGGACGAGCCCGAGCAGAAGTGACCGGCCACGAAGACGACGCCTTCCGACGCGTACTGGTTGGCGACCGCCACCGCCTGCTTCGGATCGCAGGCGTCGTCGCCGATCGACAGCTTCAGCTGCTCGCCATTGATGCCGCCGGCCGCGTTGATGTCCTTTACGGCCTGCTCGGCGCCGACGCGAAGCTGCTGGCCGAACGTGGCGTACTGACCCGTCATCGGACCGGCAACACCGATCGTGATGTCGGCGAGAGCCGCGCCGGACAGAACGAGATTGAGGGCCACACCGGCCAAAAGTGCTTTCTTCATCATGACCTTCCCATGTTGTTGACGATCCACCCCGGCAGGCTCTCTGATGCTGGTGCCGCGCGGTGCCCTGGATGGATTAAAGACCAGTCCAGGGGATTATGAAATGGGAAAGACGCCGCCGGAAGATTAATTCTTGTGCGGCGTCAATCCGTGCCCAGTTCAAGCTTGCTGGTCGAGGAAGCGGTACTGGCGCGCCATCTGCGACGCGCGGGTACGCCAGCGACCTGTGGCGGCGAGCAGGAACAGAACGACGTAGTCGATCGCCGCATAGTGCAGTGCGATCGGCAGCGTTTCGAACGGAAGGAAGAACGTTCCGTGGAACAGGCTGAAGTGGATGAAGCGGACGGCGATCGTCAGCAGCAGGACATAGAAGGCCATCAGCCCCCACCCGCTCCAGGTGAGGGCGGTAGACCGGCCGATCATGTAGGCCATGCCGCCGCCGATGATCGCGGTCACCAGCAGGAACTCGAAGAGGGTGACTTCCCAGAGAAGCGTCATTTCCGGCTGCATCAGTGCCTCCCGCCTTCGAGATAGGCGCTGCGGATCTCTTCACGCGCCAGAAGTTCGCGTCCGGTGCCGGACATCGTTATCGAACCGTTGACCATCACGTAGCCGCGATGCGCGAGGCGCAGGGCATGGAAGGCGTTCTGTTCCACCAGGAAGACGGTCAGTCCTTCGGTGCGGTTCAGCTCGCGGATCGCTTCGAAAATCTGCTTCACGATGATCGGCGCCAGACCCAGCGACGGTTCGTCCAGAAGCAGCAGCTTCGGACGGCTCATCAGGGCGCGGGCGATGGCGAGCATCTGTTGCTCGCCGCCCGACAATGTTCCGGCCCGCTGGTCGATACGCTCCTTCAGCCTCGGGAAGAGGGTGAAGATGCGCTGCAGATCCTCGTCGAAGTGATCCTGCCCGATCAGGGTGGTGCCCATCTGCAGGTTTTCCATCACCGTCATGCGGCCGAAGATGCGGCGGCCTTCCGGCGATTGGGCAATCTGACGCTTCATGATGTCGTGCGTCGGCAGATGGGTGATGTCTTCGCCGCGATAGACGATCTGCCCGGAACGGGCGCGCGGGTTGCCGCACACCGTCATCATGAGGGTGGATTTGCCGGCGCCGTTGGCGCCGATCAGCGTTACGATCTCGCCCTCGTGGACGTCCACGTCGACGCCCCGGAGCGCCTGGATCTTGCCGTAGAACGTCTCGACCCCGCGAATGGACAGAAGCGGCGCCGTGGCCGCCGCGGCGTTGGGATTGACGGCGCTCATCGGGCGGTTCCCTGGTCTAGGTTGGCTTCTGCGATGGCCGCGTCGACGTCGCCCTGCTCGAGCTTCTCCTCGACGGCCTCGACCTCTTCGTCGTCGACGCCCAGATAGGCGGCGATGACGTTCGGGTCGTTGCGGACGCTATCGGGCGTGCCGTCCGAGATTTTCCTGCCGTAGTCCAGAACCACGATGTGGTCCGAAATCTCCATGACGACGCCCATGTCGTGCTCGATCAACAGGATGGACACGCCGTCATCGTCGCGGATCGAGCGCAGCAGGTCGTTGAGCTCGGCGGATTCGCGGGGGTTGAGGCCGGCGGCGGGCTCGTCGAGGCACAGGAGCGCCGGCTGCGTGCACATGGCGCGGGCGATCTCCAGCCGGCGCTGGTCGCCGTAGGAAAGATCGGCGGCAGGGTCGTCGGCCCGGTCCAGGAGAGCCGTCCGTTTCAACCAGTCGATCGCCAGGTCCTGCGCCGCTTCCCGCGCACGGCGGTATGAGGGCAGGCCGACCAGTCCGGCGAAGGTGAAGCCGGAAGCCACCATCAGCCGGTTGTGCTGTGCGACGAGCAGGTTTTCGAAGACCGTCATGCCGCCGAACAGGCGGATGTTCTGGAAGGTGCGGGCGACGCCGGCGGTGTGGGTGATCCTGAAGTCGGCCATGCGTTCGAGCAGGAAGAGCTCGCCGCCCTCGGCCTTCATATACTGGCGGCCGCTGCGCGTCAGGTCCTCGACCGCGCGCGCGGGTATGCCGCGCCCACGCCGCAGGGTGATGCGCCCTTCGGTCGGCTTGTAGAAACCGGTGACGCAGTTGAACACGGTCGTCTTGCCGGCGCCGTTGGGGCCGATGAGCGCGGTGATGTCGCCGCGTCCGACGTCGAAGGAGAGGTCATCGATGGCCGTGAGGCCACCGAAGCGCATCGTCAGATGCTCGACCGTCAGGACGGGGTCTGCCGTCCAGCGCTCGCTGGATGCCATTCTTGTCTGTTCCGTATTGGCGATCATGCTCAGTGCCCTTCGCCCTGGGCTACCATGTCGGCGCCGATCTTCTTCTTTTCCTTGTAGACCGCCGATGGCGATCGCGACGAAACGAGGCCCCGCGGCTTCCACACCATGATGGCGACCATGGCGACACCGAAGATCAGCATGCGATACTCGGTCGGGTCGAAATTGGCGCCGAACACGGCCTGCAGGACCGTCAGGTTACGCAGGAGTTCGATGCCCCCGATCATGACGATCGAGGCGATCACGACGCCGATCTGCGAGCCTAGCCCACCCAGGACCACGATGGCGAGGATGATCGCCGATTCCAGGAAGGTAAAGCTTTCCGGCGAGATGAAGCCCTGCCGGGTGGCGAAGAACGAGCCGGCGAAGCCGCCGAACATCGCGCCGGTGGCGAAGGCCGTCAGCTTGACGTTGGTGGTGTTGATGCCCAGCGCGCGGCAGGCGATCTCGTCCTCGCGCAGCGCCTCCCAGGCCCGGCCGATGGGCAGCTTGCGCAACCGCATGGTGACGAAGTTGGTGAGAAGGGCCAGGGCCAGGATAATGTAGTAGAGGTAGATGAAGCGATGGAGCGTCGAAGGCTCCAGCCCGAAATAGTCCGCGAAGGAGCCTTCGCCCCGCCCGAATTCCAGCCCGAAGAATGTCGGACGCGGAATGCCCAGGAGGCCGTTCGGCCCGCCGGTGAACTCGCCCCAGTTCAACAGGACGACGCGGATGATCTCGCCGAAGGCGAGGGTGACGATGGCAAGGTAGTCGCCGCGCAGGCGCAGCACCGGAAAGCCCAGCATCACGCCCCAGAGGGCGGCGAACAGGCCGGCCATCGGCAGGCACACCCAGAAGCCGAGATCGAAGTTGATGGCGAGCAGCGCGAACGAATAGGCGCCGACCGCATAGAAGGCGACATAGCCGAGGTCGAGAAGACCGGCCAGACCGACCACGATGTTGAGGCCCCAGCCGAGCATCACATAGGTGACGATCAGAATGGCCAGGTCGATCATGTAGCGCTCCCGGCCCGGCAGCACGTAGCCGATCACGAAGGGGAACGTCAGGGCCAGCAGGAACAACGCCGCAGCCAGCACCTTGCCGAAGCGGCTGCCGACACCCGACAGCGCCTTGCCGCCGCCGAACCGCTCCTTGAGCGGCTTGTCGGCCTGGAAGAGAGTCAGGCTGAGAACGAAGCGGATGGCGAAGGCGAGGCCGATGGCAATCAGCCACATGTCCCAGCGATACGACAAGACGAGCCCGCCGGGCGCTATGTCCGTGCGCAGTAGCAGGAAGAACACGCCGAGACCTGCCACGACGGCGGCCGTGATGACCGATTCCTTCAGGGCCGTCGCGACCTTGCTGCGCTTGACGGGCTGGGTTGAAAAGGGCGGCTCGCCCCGCATTGCGGCGGCGCGCTGCTCGCTGGTGATCTCAGCCGCTTCCGGGCTGACGTCGACTGGTGTGGTACGGGACATGACGGTCAGACCTTCTCGACGGCGGGGCGGCCAAGCAGGCCCGAGGGCAGGAAGATCAGCACGATCGCCAGGATGGAGAAGGCGGCGACGTCCTTGTACTCGACGGAGAAATATCCCGACCAGAATGTCTCTATGAGGCCGATCAGCAATCCGCCCAGCATTGCGCCGGGAAGCGACCCGATGCCGCCGAGGACCGCGGCCGTGAAGGCCTTAACGCCTGCCAGGAAGCCGATATAGAAGTCGATGACGCCGTAATAGAGGAGGTACATCAGGCCCGCGACCGAGGCGAGTGCCGCACCCATGATGAAGGTGAGCGAGATCGTCCGGTCGACGTTGACCCCGAGCAGCGAGGCCATCTTGGCGTCCTGCTCGCAGGCGCGCTGCTGGCGGCCCAGCGATGTGCGGGAGATGATGAGCGAGAAGACCGTCATCAACACCAGCGTCAGCACGATGATGGTGATCTGCATGTATGAGATCTGCACGCCCGGAATCAGCTGGATGCTGCCCTGGATCTGGGGCGGCAACGGCTTGACGCGCGCGCCCTGCGTCACCTGCACGAAGTTCTGCAGGAAGATCGACATGCCGATGGCGGTGATCAGCGGCGCCAGCCGGAACGAGCCACGCAGCGGCCGATAGGCGATGCGTTCGATCGTCCAGCCCCAGAGCGAGGTGAACACCATCGCCACGATGACGATCAGCAGCAGGATGAGCGGCAGGAACGTCAAACCGAAAGATATAAGGACGAGAAATGTCGTAAGCGCGATGAATGAGCCGATCATGAACACTTCGCCGTGGGCAAAGTTGATCATGCCGATAATACCGTAAACCATCGTGTATCCGATGGCGATCAGCCCGTAGATCGACCCGAGGGTGATCCCGTTGATCAATTGTTGAAGGAAGTATTCCATATTATTGTTAGTCCCCCTCGGGCGCATGGCGCCCGCTTCCCGGTTGGCTACAGCATCCCATCCGCCTCAAAAAAAGGCACGATTGAAGTAGCATCATTTTTTATGGGGATGATCAACTGGATTTATGGACTTTGCAATATCATCTAAAGTTTAAAATAGGCGGCGTTGAAAATTGAGTTGAAAACTCCAATTTTATGGTCCGGTATGGTTTGGCGGTCTTTAATTCAGATTGGAATTGTTCTAACAGTATCGAGCGGCCCTTAAGCCGCCCCGCTTTCGGAGGAAACCGATGCGCCTTACGCGTCAGACGAACTATGCGATCCGGATGCTCATGTACTGCGCGGCCAACTCCGGTAAGTTGAGCCGGGTGGGCGAAATCGCCGCGGCATACTCCGTCTCCGAACTCTTTCTGTTCAAGATTTTGCAGCCGCTGGTGGAAGCCGGCTTCATCGAGACGATTCGCGGTCGCAATGGCGGCATACGTCTGGCGCGGCCCGCATCGGAGATTTCGCTCAAGGCCGTGGTCGTCGTGACGGAAGAGAGCTTTTCGCTTGCCGAATGCTTCGAGACCGGCGCGGTCGATTGTCCCCTGGTGGACAGTTGCGCGCTCAATTCCGCACTCCGCGAGGCGTTGAACGCCTTTCTCGGGGCGCTCGAGAAGCATTCGATCGAGACCCTGGTGGGCGACAAGGGCGCCATCCGCCATCGCCTCGGCATCACCGATCTTCCGCCTCCCGTACGGCGGGCCGACGTGGCGACGCTGGCCGGTTGAGGACGGTGCTCGAAGGACGGCTGTAAATCTTCCACCAAAGGTGGATGCGGCCCTAAACCCGAAGTGGTTGAAGGCTTCTTGATGCTCTAGCACCGCGAGTGCGAAACTTCGTCCGGTTCCGAGGCCTTCCGGCCCTCGGCCTTTCCGGAGATGTGATCGTGGACCGCTGCCAGATCCTGGGCGTCACCATCGCGAACGAGACGATCGAGGCCGCCTTCCAGCGTATCGCCGCCCTGATCGACGGCGAGGGCCCACGTTCGCTTTATTTCGTCAACGCGCACACGCTCAACAATGCCTGCGAGGACTCTGCCTACCGGGCGATTCTCAACCGCGCCGACGTCGTCTACGGAGACGGTACCGGCGTTCGCTGGGCCGCGCGCGGACGCGGTGTGACGCTTCTCGACAACGTCAACGGCACCGACCTCGTGCCGATGCTGCTCAGCCGCGGCAGCGGCATCAAATGCTATCTCGTCGGCAGTGCACCCGAACGCATCGAGACCATTCGCGCCAACGCGCAGGTCATGTTTCCCGGGGTCGACTTCGTCGGCGCCCATCATGGCTACATCGACGCGGCGGCCAGCGAGGCCGTATTGGACGACATCCGCCGTTGCGGGGCAAATCTCGTGCTGGTGGGCATGGGCAACCCGTTGCAGGAGAAGTGGATCGACCGGCACCGCGCCGCCCTGCCGGCGGCCTTGACGGTCGCGGTCGGGGGGCTGTTCGAATACTGGGGCGGCGGCCTCGTCCGTGCGCCGCGCTGGATGCGCAGCTTGGGCATCGAATGGGTGCATCTGATGCTGCGGCAGCCCTGGAAGGCACGCCGTTATCTGATCGGCAACCCGGTTTTTATGTATCGCATGTTTCGGACCGCGGCGGCAGAACGGCGCGCCGGAGCCGTTTTCGAGAGAGGCGCCTCATGCCAGGCCACAGCATTGCAACCAGCCGATGGATCGCCAAGAAGGGTGCCCGAGGCCTCGTCGGTGGACTTGGCCGCGTCTTGCCTTCCAGGCGAGTCGCCGGAGTTGAAATCCGCGTCCTGACCTATCACCGCTTCGGCGACGACCATCACGCGCCCTTCACTGTCTCGGCCGCCCAGTTCGATCGCGAGATGGGCTATCTGGCCAGCACCGGAAAAGCCGTTTCGCTGGCCGATATCGAGGCATTCGTGGCCGGACGGAAAAGCTTGGCCGACGGCTCGGTTCTGGTGACGTTCGACGATGGCGATCCGTCGGTGCGCACGGTCGCCATGCCGATCCTGCAGAAGCATCGGGTGCCATCCGTGGCCTATATCCTTGCCGGCCGCCCGGCCGGTTTCGAGCTGATGACCTTCGACGAGGTGCGGCAGGTCCAGGATGGCGGCATTACCATCGGCTCGCACTCGATTTCGCACCGGTCGCTCGGCGGACTGCCGCGCCGCGAGGTCCTGGCGGAACTGAAGGATTCGCGCCGACGCCTGGAAGACGAGATGGGCCGCGAGATCCGCTCCTTCGCCTATCCGTTCGGCACCCGGAACGACATGACGCCCGACGTCGTCGCCTGCGCGGAGGAGGCGGGCTACACCCTGGCATTCTCGAGCCTTCACGGGCCGGTCGTGGCCGGAGCCACGCGACGCGAGGCGTTGACGTTGCCGCGTGTGAAGGTCGAGTCCGGAGATCCGGCCTGGTTGTTTCCGGCCCTGTGTGCGGGCGCCATGGACCGGTGGCGTATCGTCGATGATCGCCTGTCGGGAATGCAGAAGCCCGCCGAGTCGCAGGTCGTCACCTCAGCCGCCGCCTGATCAGCCCGGTCAGGCGAAGACCGCCCGTTCATCGTTGACCAGATCGCGGATGCCGTCGGCCACATGGCGGACGGCGGCGGGGTTGGCGGTGCTCTGGTGCGACACCAGCCAATAGGTCCGGGTGATCCCGATCTCCGGCAGCAACCGCTGCAGGTCGGCTCTGCCGCGCGCCATAAAATGGTGCAGGATGCCGATGCCGCCGCCCGCCGCGACGGCCTCGACCTGGCCGACGGCGGAGGAAATCTCGTAATCGGCCTGCCAGCGCAGGCCGGCATCCTCGGCATAGTGCAGCGACCGGCTGTAGACGAGGTCTTCGACATGGCCGATCAGCCGATGCCGCGCCAGTGCCTCGGCATCCGAGGGCTCCCCATGGGAGGCAAGATAGGCGCGTGCGGCATAGAGGCCGAGGCCATAGGTGACGAGCTTGCGGGATACCAGCCGCCCCTGATCGGGCTTCTCCACGGTGATCGCCAGATCGGCCTCGCGCCGCGACAGGGAGAAGGCGCGCGCCACCGGCACGAGTTGCAGGGTCAGGCGCGGCTGCCCGTCGAGCAGCCGCCAAAGCCGCGGCGCCAGGAAGGCCGTGCCGAACCCGTCCGGGGCCCCGATGCGCACCGTTCCCGACAACTGGCCGCCCGCGCTGCGCGCGCTGGCCTCGGCAGCCAGCAACTCGGCCTCGACCCGCTCCGCGCGCGGCAGAAGGGCGGTACCGGCGGCCGTCAGCTCGCAGCCGCCCGAACGGCGCAGGAACAGACGCTCTCCGAGCGTCAGCTCAAGCCGGTCGAGACGTCGTGCGACGGTCGCGTGGTTGAGGGCCAGCCGACGCGCCGCGCCGAGAATCTGGCCGTCGCGGGCGATCGCTAGAAATATCTTGAGGTCGTCCCAGTCCATGGCGCGACTATAGAATCCGCACAACGGTTCTGCGAGTGCTGACATTGAAATAAAGTCAGGAGCCGATACGCTGCGCGGCGACAGGAACGGAGGAGTCTTCCCGCATGAGCAGCATCGGCCATTTCATCGACGGCGCCCGCGTGGCCGGTACATCCGGTCGCAGCGCCGATGTGTTCAACCCGTCGACGGGGCAGGCGAGCGCGCAGCTGTCGCTGGCCAATGCCGCGGACCTTCAGGCCGCCGTGGACGCTGCCAAGGCCGCGCAGCCGGCCTGGGCCGCGACCAATCCGCAGCGCCGCGCCCGTGTTTTCATGAAATATGTCCAGCTTCTCAACGACAACATGCAGGAACTGGCGGAGCTTCTGTCGGCGGAGCACGGCAAGACCGTCGAGGATTCCAAGGGCGACATCCAGCGCGGGCTGGAAGTATGCGAATTCGTGATCGGCATTCCGCACCTCCAGAAGGGCGAATATACCGAGGGCGCCGGCCCGGGCATCGACATGTTCTCCATGCGCCAGCCGGTGGGCATCGGCGCCGGCATCACGCCGTTCAACTTTCCGGCCATGATCCCGATGTGGATGTTCGCGCCGGCCATTGCCGCGGGCAACGCCTTCATCCTGAAGCCGTCCGAGCGCGATCCCTCGGTGCCGATGCGCCTTGCCGAACTGATGATCGAGGCGGGGCTTCCCAAGGGGATTCTCAATGTCGTCAACGGTGACAAGGAAGCGGTGGACCTCATCCTCCAGCATCCCGATATCGGCGCGGTATCTTTCGTCGGCTCCACGCCGATCGCGGCCTATGTCTATGGCGAGGCCGCGCGCCACGGCAAGCGGGCGCAGACCTTCGGCGGCGCCAAGAACCATATGATCGTCATGCCCGACGCCGATCTCGACCAGGCGGCCGACGCCTTGATCGGCGCGGGCTACGGCTCCGCCGGAGAGCGCTGCATGGCGATCTCCGTCGCCGTTCCGGTGGGCCAGGCAACGGCGGATGCGTTGATGGAGCGGCTGATCCCGCGCGTCGAGCAGTTGAAGATCGCCCCCTATACCGACGCCACCGCCGATTTCGGGCCCGTCGTGACCAAGGCGTCGCAGGAGAAGATCCTGAAGTTGATCGACAAGGGCGTCGAGGAAGGCGCGAAGTTGCGTGTCGACGGGCGCGGCTTCAGGCTCCAGGGGTATGAAGACGGTTTCTATGTCGGCGCCTGCCTCTTCGACGAGGTGACGCCCGAGATGGATATATACAAGCAGGAAATCTTCGGTCCGGTGCTGTCGGTCGTCCGTGCGCCGGACTACGAGTCCGCGCTGGCCCTGCCGATGAAGCACGAATACGGCAACGGCGTCGCGATCTTCACCCGTGACGGCGATGCCGCCCGGGATTTCGCGGCGCGCGTCAATGTCGGGATGATCGGCGTCAACGTGCCGATCCCCACGCCGCTGGCCTACCATTCCTTCGGCGGCTGGAAGCGGTCCTCCTTCGGCGACCTGAACCAGCACGGGCCGGATTCCATCAAGTTCTGGACCCGTACCAAGACGGTGACGACACGTTGGCCGTCGGGCATCAAGTCCGGCGCGGAATTCTCCATGCCCGTCATGCGGTAATGTTGGCGTGGAAACAAAAAAGGGGCGCCGCGGCCTGGCCGCGGCGCCCCTTGTCGTATCCGGCGGCCTTTCGTCAGGCAGCCATCGCCTTGGCGAGGTTTTCGTCGATCTTGTCGAGGAAGCCGGTTGTCGACAGCCACGGCTGATCCGGACCGATCAGCAGCGCCAGGTCCTTGGTCATGTGGCCGGCTTCCACCGTCTGGACGCAGACGCGCTCGAGCGTTTCGGCAAAGGTCTTCAATTCGGCATTGTCGTCCAGCTTGGCGCGATGCGCGAGGCCGCGCGTCCAGGCGAAGATCGATGCGATCGAGTTGGTCGACGTCTCCTGGCCCTTCTGGTGCTGGCGATAGTGGCGCGTGACCGTGCCGTGCGCGGCCTCGGCTTCCACCGTCTTGCCGTCCGGCGTCATCAGTACCGAGGTCATCAGGCCGAGCGAGCCGAAGCCCTGCGCCACGATGTCGGACTGCACGTCGCCATCGTAGTTCTTGCAGGCCCACACATAGCCGCCCGACCATTTGAGCGCCGAGGCGACCATGTCGTCGATCAGGCGATGCTCGTACCAGATCTTCCGCTTCTCGAACTCGGCCTGGAACTCGGCTTCGTAGACTTCCTGGAAGATGTCCTTGAAGCGCCCGTCATAGGCCTTCAGGATGGTGTTCTTGGTGGACAGGTAGACCGGATAGTTGCGCATCAGGCCGTAGTTCAGCGAGGCGCGTGCGAAATCGCGGATCGAATCGTCCAGATTGTACATGGCCATCGCGACGCCGGAGGAGGGCGCCTTGAACACCTCGTGCTCGATCGTCTCGCCGTCGTCGCCGACGAACTTGATGGTCAGCGTGCCCGAGCCGGGGAACTTGAAGTCGGTGGCGCGGTACTGGTCGCCATAGGCATGGCGGCCGACGACGATCGGCTGCGTCCAGCCCGGAACCAGACGGGGCACGTTCTTCATGATGATCGGCTCGCGGAAGATCACGCCGCCCAGGATGTTGCGGATCGTGCCGTTGGGCGAACGCCACATCTTCTTCAGGCTGAACTCTTCCACACGGGCTTCGTCCGGCGTGATCGTGGCGCATTTCACGCCGACACCATGCTTCTTGATGGCGTTGGCGGCGTCGATGGTGACCTGATCGCTGGTGGCGTCGCGGTTCTCGACCGAGAGATCGTAATACTCCAGGTCGATATCGAGATAGGGGTGGATCAACTTGTCCTTGATGAAGTGCCAGATGATCCGTGTCATCTCGTCGCCGTCGAGTTCGACGACCGGGTTCGCAACCTTGATTTTCGCCATCGATGCCATTCCTCCGGTTGGATGCGGCCGTGCCTTGTGCGGCGGGCGGCCGGGAAGCGTCGGGGCGGCTATAGCAAGAAGCTTCGCATGTGCAAAGCAAGGCGACGCTTTTCCGTCGCGTCGCGACAGGCTATCAGGCGGCGTCGTGGAGTTTTGAAGAGGTCGATGTGGCTGGAACCGACAGGACGGTCGAGACGATGAGCGGCGGGCCGGCGATCGTGCTGGTGGAGCCGCAACTGGGCGAGAATATCGGCATGGTCGCGCGGGCCATGGCCAATTTCGGGTTGTCGGACCTGCGGATCGTCAACCCCCGCGACGGATGGCCCAACGAAAAGGCGGTTGCCGCCGCCTCCAGGGCCGATCACGTCATCGAGGCGGCGCGCGTCTTTGCGACGGTGCAGGAGGCGGTCGCCGATCTCACCTACGTCGCCGCCACCACGGCGCGGCCTCGTTACTCCACCAAGATCGTGCGCGGGCCGGACGAGGCGTCCGCGCAGATGCGCCTGCGGGTCGAAGCTGGGCAGGGCTGTGGCATCCTCTTCGGCCGGGAGCGCTTCGGTCTCTCCAACGAAGAAGTCGATCTGGCGGACGAGATCGTCACCTTTCCCGTCAACCCGGCCTTCGCCTCGCTGAACATCGCCCAGGCGGTCCTGCTGATGAGCTACGAGTGGATGCGCTCGGGCAATCCGTTCGAGGGGCGGCCGCGCTTCTTCGCACCGGACCTGACGCCGGCCTCCAAGGACGATCTCTATCGCCTGTTCGACCATCTGGAAGATGCGCTGGAGACGACGGGCTACTTCTTCCCGCCCGAGAAGCGCGAGGTGATGGTGCATAATCTGCGCACCATGCTGACCCGTGCCGCCTTTACCGAACCGGAGATCCGGGCGCTGCGCGGCGTCATCCGCGCCCTGCAGAAAGGCGCTCCGACAGCATGAGCGAAAAGCCCATCCTCGTCTTCGACAGCGGCATCGGCGGGCTGTCGGTCCTGCGGGAGTTGCGTGCGCGCATGCCCGACAGGCGCTATGTCTATATTGCCGACGACGCCGGGTTTCCGTATGGCGACTGGGAAGAGACGGCATTGCTGGAGCGCATCGTCGGCATGTTCGGCGGCCTTCTGGCCACGCATGATCCGGCCTTGGTCGTCATTGCGTGCGGCACCGCCTCGACGCTGGTGTTGCCTGAGTTGCGGGCGCGCTTCGACGTTCCGTTCGTGGGGACGGTCCCTGCCATCAAGCCCGCCGCCGAACAGACGCGCTCCGGTCTCATAAGCGTCCTGGCGACGCCCGGCACCGTGCGGCGCGACTACACGCGCGGCCTCATCGACAGTTTCGCGCGCGACTGCGAGGTGCAACTGGTGGGATCGCCCCGGCTGGCCGCCATGGCCGAAGCACATATGCGCGGCGACCGGGCCCGGCCCGAAATGCTTCTATCCGAGATATCGCCATGCTTCGTCGAGCGCGGCGCGCGGAAAACCGACATCGTCGTCCTGGCCTGTACGCATTACCCGTTCCTGGTGGGTGCGTTCCGCAAGGTGGCTCCCTGGCCGGTCGACTGGCTCGACCCTGCCGAGGCCATCGCGCGGCAGGCCGAGCGGCTGATGGCCGACACGCCATCCACCCTGCCGGAAGGGTTCGACCGCGCCGTCTTCACGGCGGGACAGCCGGTCTATGCCGTACGCCGGCTTGTCCACGGCTTCGGGCTCACCGCCGCAGGCTGATCGCCGATGTCTGGGCGGATCGCCCGTCGATCCGGTCGGTGACCACCATGGACAGGCCGCCATCGCCGGCATTGGTGATGGTCATCGTGGCATTGCGGTCGCCGTAGATCGGCTTTGCGTACGTGACGGCAAGGGTGAGGGCATTGCCACTCAGCCGCCCGTTGGACAATTGCGCCGGGCCTGTGGTGGACGCGTCATATGTTCCGGAGAAACGGTCGGTCGCCGGGTCGTAGCGGATGGTTGCGGCAACCGGACGGGTAAAGATCACGGCGGCGCGGCAACTGCCCTTGATGGACAATGCGTTCGGGCCTGAAAGCGAGCCGGTGAGCCTGCACGTGACCTTGCGTGGCTGCGGATCGACGTCGCGCTGGATCGTGCCGCCGCCATTGAAACGCCCCTCGAAACGCTGGAGGAAGGCCGCATCGGCCAACGCCGGGCCGGCGGCGATCGCCCACACGTACAGTGTCACCAGGGTTCGATGCATGGCGCTTCCCTCGTCGTGGCGGGTTTCCCTTACGGGAACGGAAGGGATGCCCCGGCGTTTCGGTTGCATCAATGAACGTATCAATGTGGAAAACGGTCCATGGATCTCCTGCGCATCATCATCGCAATCTTCATTCCCCCTCTCGCCGTCTTCCTCACCACCGGTCTCGGAAAGCATTTCTGGGTGAACCTGATACTCACTCTGCTCGGCTACATTCCGGGCGTCGTCCATGCAGTCTGGTTCATCTCGCGCCGGTCCGGCGAGCGTCAGCACCTGGGTTGACGCTTCGGCCCTGCTCGTTTAAGGAAGCGTTCATCGGCGGGCCGCAAGGTCCGCCGGTTTTTTTACGTGTCCCGTGAACGGCCCTGGGCCGCTCTGTCGGCCCGCAATGCGGGCAAAGGAGGGCGCGTTTCCTGAGCCCGGCGAATGGTTCGTCCGGGCGAACGCTCTAGGGAAATGCGATGAGCAAGCGCGAATCCGCGAAATACAAAATCGACCGACGCCTTGGTGAAAACATCTGGGGTCGTCCGAAGTCTCCGGTCAACCGCCGCCAGTACGGCCCGGGCCAGCATGGCCAGCGCCGCAAGTCCAAGCTTTCCGACTTCGGCACGCAGCTGCGCGCCAAGCAGAAGCTGAAGGGCTATTACGGCGACGTCTCCGAGAAGCAGTTCCGCCGCATCTATGAAGAGGCCGCCCGCCGTCGTGGCGACACCTCGGAAAACCTGATCGGCCTTCTGGAGTCCCGTCTGGACGCCATCGTCTATCGCTCGAAGTTTGTGCCGACGATCTTTGCCGCACGGCAGTTCGTCAACCACGGCCACGTCAGCGTCAATGGCGTACGCACCAATATCGGCTCGTACCGCTGCAAGCCGGGCGATGTCATCGAAGTGCGCCAGAAGTCCAAGCAGCTCGTCGTCGTCCTCGAGTCGGTTCAGCTCGCAGAGCGTGACGTACCGGACTACATCGAGGTCGATCACAACAAATTGGTCGCGACCTTCACTCGCGTACCAGGCCTCGGCGATGTGCCGTACCCGGTTCAGATGGAGCCGAACCTGGTGGTCGAGTTCTACTCGCGCTAACCGATCGGCCATCGCCAAACAGAAAAGGGCCGTCCTTCGGGGCGGCCCTTTTTCCTTTGAAGTTATCCTGTCACGGATCGAGGGTTGTGGTATCAATCGCACAACTTTGGATGTAGGTTGGCATCCTAAGCCACCACGACCGAAGCCCTCGTTCCTTTGTCCAGTCTCTCCGGCCGTAATCTCGCTCTCCACGACATGATACAGGCCGATCGCCTTGCCGCGGTCCGGCGCAGCCTGCGGCGCGCCATCCCGGTCAACGGCATTCTCGGTCTTGCCGTTCTTACCGTGGCCTACCGGGGCGGTCTGCCGGGGCTGGGCCTGGCGTGGTTTGCCGCCTCGCTGAGCGTCAATGTCGCGCGTTATACCTTGTGCCGCATGCCGGTCCTGCCCGTCGACGCCAATGAGCCGGGGTCCGTTGCCTGGCACCTGATGATGCACCGTTTCGCTGCATTCTCGTCCGGAATCGTGTGGGCGCTGGTCGCGATCCTCTCTTCCGGCTTCACGACCCCGGACTCGATCTTCTACCTGACCGTCCTGTGCGGCATCACCGCCGGTGCGGTGACGCATGGTGCGTCCTATTCTCCGGTGCCGACCTTCTTCATTACCCCGCCACTCCTGGTGATGATCGGATGCCTCCTGTGGCAGGGCGATTTCAATTCCGTCCTGCTGGGCAGCACCGTGACGATCTACCTGATTGCGCTGCTGCTTTCGGCGCGTGAAAGCGATCTTGCGTTTCGCGATTTTTCAAGGTTGACGCACGAGGCGCGCGAGATGGCGCAGTCGCTTGAGATCGCCAATGCAAGTTCCGATGCCACCGCCCGCGAGATGCTGCATCGCGCCACGCACGATGCGCTGACCGGGCTATTGAACCGCAGCGGCATCCTGCGCAGCCTTGAGGTCGCGCTACAGGCGGGGAATCGGCCATTGTGCCTGATGCTGCTGGACCTGGACGACTTCAAGGCCGTCAACGACATCTTCGGCCATGCAACAGGCGACCGCGTGCTGCAGAAGGTGGCGCGGCGGCTTAACGAAGCGACACCCAGCGGAACATCCATTGCCCGGCTGGGCGGAGATGAATTCGCCTTGCTGCTGGAACTGGACGACGACAGGCCGGAACCTGTCGAGAGGTTGGCCTCCCGCATCCTGGCCACCATATCCGCCCCCTTCGAGACGTTCGAGTCCAGCCCCGTCAGCGGCAGCGTCGGCATTTGCATCGCCGCCGAGGGCAGTGTCGGGGAACTGCTCGCACGGGCCGATGCGGCGCTCTACGCCGCCAAGTCCGCGGGTAAAAACAGCCATTCCGTGTTCGACGGTGCCCTCCAGGAGCGTATCGAACTGGAACGGGACCTGGAGCGCGATCTGGGTGATGCGCTGGACAGGCAGGCGGTGGAAGTCTGGTTCCAGCCCATCTACCATCGTTCGGGTCGTCTCGACACGCTTGAAGCCCTGTTGCGCTGGACGCACCCGGTGCACGGGCCGATCAATCCCGAGTTGATCGTCCGGACGGCGGGCCGCGTCGGGCAGGCGGAAAACCTGTTCCGCCGGGTGGTCGACGATGCCTTGTCGATGCTGCTTCAACTGGACCGGGTGGGCGCGGACACTGTCCGGGTGGCCGTCAACCTGTCCCCGCGTGAGGCGGCGAAGATCCCAGCCGACGAGATCCTTCTGGGGCGTTGCGCGCTCAGGGGGGTGGCGCCCGATCGAATCGAGGTCGAGATCACCGAGGAAACCGCGCTCGACCTGAACGTGATCCGGAGTCGGCTGATGCCGTTGTCCCAGGCCGGCGTGCGGATCGTCATCGACGATTTCGGCGAGGGCTATTCATCGCTTCAATCCATCCGCTACGTGCGTGTCAGCCGCCTGAAGATCGACCGCAGCTTTGCCGCCGACCTGGGGAAGGGCGAGAGCGTGGTGCGCCTGCTGCGCGCGCTCGTCGGGCTCGGCCACGCGCTGGATATGGAGGTCGTCGCCGAAGGGGTGGAAAGCGCCGAGGCCGCCCGCACGCTCGCGGATATCGGCTGCGATTATCTGCAAGGTTACTACCTGTCGCGTCCGATGACGGCCGGTGCCATCATGAAACTGCCCTTCGATACGGGGCCGGGGTTCCGTTCCGACACGGCCTGACGTATTGCCTTGGCATGATCCCGGACGAGGGCCGAATATGCTGGACGAGGCTGCCGAAACGCAGGACCTGGCACAGGAAGGTGAGGGCGCGCACAAGCTGTTCGCAGATGCGCCCGACAGCGTTTCCTTCCGCAAGCTTCGCAAGCGCCTGCTGCGCGAGGTCCGTGAAACGATGAGTGCGCATGCCATGGTGCGGCCGGGCGCGCGGTGGCTCGTCGGCATCTCCGGCGGCAAGGACTCCTATACCCTGCTGTCCCTCCTGGTCGACCTGCAGTGGCGCGGGCTGCTGCCCGTCGACATTCTCGCCTGCAATCTCGACCAGGGGCAGCCGGGCTTCCCGAAGCATGTCCTGCCGGATTTCCTGTCATCCAACGGCATCGTCCACCGCATCGAGTATCGCGATACCTACTCGGTGGTGAAGGCGAAGGTCCCCGCCGGGGGAACCTATTGCGCCCTCTGCTCGCGGCTGCGACGCGGCAACCTCTACCGGATCGCCCGGGAGGAGGGGTGCGAGGCCCTGGTTCTTGGCCACCACCGGGACGACAGCCTCGAAACCTTCTTTCTCAACATGTTCCATGGCGGCAAACTGGCGGCCATGCCGGCCAAGCTCCTCAACGACGATGGTGACCTGCTCGTCCTGCGGCCGCTGATCACCTCCTGCGAAGGCGACATCGCGCGCTTTGCCGCCGCCATGCGCTTCCCGATCATTCCCTGCGACCTGTGCGGCAGCCAGGATGGGCTGCAGCGCAACGTGATCAAGGCGTTCCTTGCCGACCTGGAACGCACCAACCCTGGACGCAAGGACGTGATCGCCCGGGCCCTCGGCAACGTCAGCCCAAGCCATTTGCACGACGCGCGCCTGTTCGATTTCGCATCCCTCATGCCAAAAGAATCATGAAAGGAACGCTCGTGACGCAATTCGATACGGACAGGCTCGCGGACATTCTCCGGCAGGCGGCCCGCTCCGAGATCATGCCGCGCTTTCGCCGGCTGTCCGCCGGCGACATTCGTGAGAAGACATCCGCTGTCGACCTTGTCACCGAGGCCGACGAAGCCGCGGAGCGTGCCATAGAGGCCGCATGCCGGCAGGCATTTCCGGATGCGGCCTTTGTCGGGGAAGAGGGCGTGGCTGCGAACGCCGCCCTCCTCGACAGAGTGGCCGGCGCAGACCTTGCCATCGTCGTCGATCCCATCGACGGGACGGCCAATTTCGCCAGTGGCGCGCCGATGTTCGGCGTCATGGCGGCCGTCGTGCGCAAGGGCGAAACGATTGCCGGCGTGATCTACGACCCGCTCGGCGACGATGCGATGGTGGGCGAGAAGGGTGGAGGCGTCTTCTTCAAAAGCGGTGACGAGGCGGCGAAACGCCTGCGGTACGCAGAGCCGGTGCCACTGGCGGACATGGTCGGCGCCGCGGCGACGAGCCAACTGCCGTTGGAGCAGCGCAGGCGTACGCTTGCCGGTTTTGGCGAAACGCGCATCCTGTCCAGCTTCCGCAGCGCCGCGCAGGAATATCGCCTGGCGCTGTCCGGCGCGCTGCATTACCTCTATTACGTCAAGCTGATGCCGTGGGATCATCTGGCCGGTGCCATGATGTGCCAGGAGGCGGGTGCCTTTGTGCGCCGTCTCGACGGGTCGGTCTACCGGCCCGGCCACGTTGCAGGCGGCCTGCTGGTGGCGCCGGACGAGGCAGGCTGGCACGATCTGCGGACTGTCATCGGCTGACGGCAGATAAAAAAATGGGCGGGGCGCCGGCGCCCCGCCCTGTGTCTTCGGTCGTTTCGTCAGCCGTTCCGTCAGGCGGTGGCCGCGCTCCGGTCCTCTGTGGCGATGCCCTTGTCGGCAAAGAACTGCTGCAATTCGCCGGCCTGGAACATTTCCCGCAGGATGTCGCAGCCGCCGACGAATTCACCCTTTACATAGACCTGCGGAATCGTCGGCCAGGAGCCATACTCTTTGATGCCGTTGCGCAGATCGTCGGATGAAAGGACATTAACGCCCTTGTAGTCCACGCCAAGATAATCGAGGATCTGCACCACCTGGCCGGAAAAACCGCATTGCGGAAAGGCCGGTGTGCCCTTCATGAAGACGATCACGTCGTTCGTCTTCACTTCGTTGTCGATCCAGTCCTGAATTCCGCTCATGTCAAACTCCGCTGTTCCTGGTCGTGGGCGGGCGCGCTCGTCTGCAATGCGAGCGCATGGAGGATGCCGCCCATATTTCCTTGAAGGGCCTGGTAGACCATCTGGTGCTGCTGCACCCGTGTCTTGCCCCTGAAACTCTCCGCCACCACTTCGGCGGCATAGTGGTCGCCGTCGCCAGCCAGATCGCGGATCGTTACGACCGCGTCGGGAATGCCGTCCTTGATCATCCGTTCGATGTCTTGGGCGTTCATTGGCATGAAGTGCAACTCCTTGTCACGGCACCGTAGGACCAAAGGATAGGGTCTGTGCGTCGCGACCGCAATGAGGCCTGTCTATTCGGCGGCCTGCAGGGATGGCAGTTCGCCGGCCATGTAGGCCGGGAACCAGCCTTCGTGCCGGCTTTTCAGCGCCGCCACGGAAACCTGCAGGATGCCGGATACCTCCAGCGTGGCGCCGCCGGCCTCGCCGATCAGACGTGCCGGCACGCCGGCCGCGGATGCCGCCGCCAGGATGGACGCTGCCCCATCGCGCGGAACGGCGATCAGATAGCGGGCCTGGTCCTCGCCGAACAGCTCGGCGTGGACCGGGCCGCCGGCGATTTCCATGCGGGCTCCGACGCCAGAGGCCATGCACATTTCCGCCAGCGCGACGATAAGCCCGCCGTCCGAAAGGTCATGGCACGTCCTGACCGTGCCATTGGAGATCAGGCCCCGGACGAAGTCGCCATTGCGCTTCTCGGCGGCAAGGTCCACCGGCGGCGGCGCGCCCGCCTCGCTGCCCGTGATTTCCCGCAGATAGATGGAGGCACCCAGATGCGTGCCGTCGCCGCCGATCAGAAGGAGGACGTCGCCGTCCGCCAGCGTATCGGTGCGCGCGCAGCGCGCCCTGTCGGCGATCAGGCCGACGCCACCGATGGTGGGCGTGGGCAGGATGCCCTGTCCCTGGGTCTCGTTATAGAGCGAGACGTTGCCGGACACGATCGGGAAGCCGAGTGCCTCGCAGGCGGCGCCGATGCCCTGGACGGCCATGACGAACTGCCCCATCGCTTCCGGCTTTTCCGGGTTGCCGAAATTGAGGTTGTCCGTCGCCGCAAGCGGCAGCGCGCCGACCGCGGTCAGGTTGCGCCAGCACTCCGCCACCGCCTGCGCGCCACCCTGATAGGGGTCGGCCTCGCAGTAGCGGGGGGTCACATCGGACGAAAAGGCAAGCGCCTTCGTGGCATGCCCGTCTACGCGGACGACGCCCGCATCGCCGCCGGGGCGCTGCAGCGAATTTCCCTGGATCAGCGTGTCGTACTGTTCGAAGACCCAGCGGCGCGATGCGATGTCCGGGGAGCCGATCACCCGCAGCAGCGCATCGGAATAGTCGGTCGGCTGGGGCACGTCCGCCGCCGCCAGCACTTCGGCCGGCCGCGGCTCCAGCCACGGGCGGTCGTATTCGGGCGCCTCGTCGCCGAGTTCCTTGATGGGCAGGTTGGCCACTTCCTTGCCATCGAACAGGATGCGGAAACGCAGATCGTCCGTCGTGCGGCCGACCACGGCAAAATCCAGCCCCCATTTGCGGAAGATGCCTTCGGCCACCTCGCGCTTGGACGGCTCTAGAACCATGAGCATGCGCTCCTGGCTTTCCGAAAGCATCATCTCGTAAGGCGTCATCGCCTCTTCGCGCACCGGCACGGCGTTCAGGTCCAGTTCGATGCCGAGGTCTCCCTTGGCGCCCATCTCCACCGCCGAGCAGGTCAGGCCGGCCGCGCCCATGTCCTGGATGGCGATGACGGCACCCGTCTTCATCAGTTCCAGGCACGCCTCGAGCAGGCACTTTTCGGTGAAAGGGTCACCGACCTGCACGGTCGGACGCTTTTCCTCGATCTTCTCGTCGAATTCGGCAGAGGCCATGGTGGCGCCGCCGACGCCGTCGCGCCCGGTCTTGGCGCCCAGATAGACGACCGGCAGGCCGACGCCCTCCGCCTTGGAATAGAAGATCGCGTCGGTCCTGGCGAGACCGGCGGCAAAGGCGTTGACAAGGCAATTGCCGTTGTAGCGCGGGTGGAAGTTGACTTCGCCCCCCACCGTCGGCACCCCGAACGAGTTGCCGTAGCCGCCGACGCCGGCCACCACGCCAGCCACGAGATGGCGGGTCTTTTCGTGGCCCGGGTCGCCGAAGCGCAGCGCGTTCATGGCCGCGATGGGCCGCGCGCCCATGGTGAAGACGTCGCGCAGGATGCCGCCGACACCGGTGGCCGCGCCCTGGTAGGGCTCGATATAGGAAGGGTGGTTGTGGCTCTCCATCTTGAAGACCACACAGTCCCCGTCGCCGATGTCCACCACGCCGGCATTTTCACCGGGGCCCTGGATGACCTGCGGCCCCTTGGTGGGCAAGGTCCGCAGCCAGCGCTTGGAGGATTTGTAGGAGCAATGCTCGTTCCACATGGCCGAAAAGATGCCGAGCTCGGTAATGCTGGGCTCGCGGCCGATCAGATCGAGGATGCGCTGGTATTCGTCGGGCTTCAGCCCATGCGCGGCGATCAGGTCGGGGGTGATGGCGATCTCGTTCATCGTCGGCGGTCCTGAGGCGGTGTCCGGCTTGATGGCGGACGGGAAAGGGTTCGAACAGTCTAGCGTGCCGGAAGCCAGAAACCGGCTTCCGCCGCGCGGGCGCGGCATGCCGCGACTTCCGATGCGCTCCGCAGGATGAGCGCGTCATCGGCCGCTTGCGGGATATAGTCATCGGTGACGCGTCTTTGCAGCACGATGAGCGTGTAGTCGCCGCCGGTGACGGCCCCTGCGGGCGAGCGGACACAGGCACCATGCGCGCCGGCCGGGCCGGCCACGAAACGAAACGCCCGGTCTACCGTGGCGCTGCGATACAGCGTGCGCGCCGTCTGGACGACATAGTCGGCCTCGACCTGGCTGAGTACGTCGCCGTTCGGTTCGGCTGTCGCCATGGCCGGCGGCACCGTCCGCGCCACGGCGCAGCCGCACAGAAGCACGGCCGAGGCCAGCCCCAGCAGCCCAAGCTGCACAGGCTTATGCATTGGCGCAGGTGCGGTCGCCGCCCTGCCAGCGGGCGACATCGGCGGCGATCCGCGATCCGCTGGGCCCATTCAGCAGCGGGCCGAACGTCTGGATTCGTGCAGGCTTGCCCTGGCCCTCGACGACGAGGAGGGGCAACCCGCCGGGGTTGGATCGGGGCACGACGAGGATACGCGGCCGTCCGGAATGGGAATCCAGTTCCGGCGCCATGCTGTAGCCGGCAAAAGCCGTATCGCGGCCGCGGAACCAGCAGTCGCGGGCGGCCAGCGCCACACGCTCCATCACCTTGAGCGCCGGTTCGCCGCTTGTTTCGATCGACGCTTCCTGCGGCTTGCCGCTGCATCCGGCAAGGACGCCCAGAACCACCGCAAAGGCACCGGTGCGCAGAAACGGCCTCACGCGGCCAGCCCCCTGCCGGACATGCCCAGCGCGCTCTCGAATATGCCGCGCCCGTCGGTGCCACCATGCTCCGGCTCGATGAGGTTTTCCGGATGAGGCATCAGGCCCAGCACATTGCCGCCGTCGTTGACGATGCCGGCGATGTCGTTGACCGCCCCATTGGGGTTGGTCCCTTCTGCATAGCGGAACACGACCTGGCCTTCGCCCTCGATCCGGGCGAGCGTGTCGGCATCGGCGAAATAATTACCGTCATGGTGGGCCACGGGGCACCGGATCACCTGGCCGGGGCTGTAGGCCGTGGTGAACCGCGTCCCGGCGTTGGCCACCTCAAGCTTCACTTCGCGGCAGACGAAGTTGAGGCTGCGGTTGCGCATCAGCGCGCCTGGCAGAAGCCCGGCCTCGCACAGAATCTGGAATCCGTTGCAGACGCCCAGAACGGGCACGCCGGCGCGGGCTTTGTCAGCCACGGCGCGCATGACGGGAGACCGCGCCGCAATGGCCCCGCAACGCAGATAATCTCCAAAGGAGAATCCGCCCGGTATGACGATCAGGTCAACGGACGGAATGTCCGTTTCGGTCTGCCAGACGGTCAGCGGCTCCTGGCCGCTGACCGTGCGGAGGGCGGCGATCATGTCGCGGTCCCGGTTGAGGCCTGGCAACAGGACGACGGCGGATTTCATAAGGTTCAGCTCCGGGCCGTGGATGGGGCGGGCGGGCCCGCCGCAACGTCAACGGATTTCGACGGCGTAGTTCTCGATGACGGTGTTGGCGAGCAGCTTCTCGCACATGGCCTTGACCTTGGCCTCGGCCGCGGAAGCGTCGTCGCCATCGATCTCGACGTCGAAGACCTTGCCCTGCCGCACGCTTCCGACACCGTCGAAGCCGAGGGCGCCGAGCGCACCCTCGATGGCCTTGCCCTGCGGGTCGAGAACGCCGTTCTTCAACGTAACGACAATACGCGCCTTGATCACTGTTTCAGCCTGCCTTGCGAATACACGAGTTTGAGAGCCGGCGCCGGTCGCGACGCAGGACTTTGCGTCACTTTACCAACACCGGCCCGGAAGGGCGGGGCGGGTCGTTTTCGTTCATGATGCCAAGGCGCCGGGCGACTTCCTGGTAGGCCTCGACGAGGCCGCCCATGTCGCGGCGGAACCTGTCCTTGTCCAGCTTGTCCTGGGTCTGCACGTCCCAGAGGCGGCAGGAATCGGGCGAGATCTCGTCGGCGACGATGATCCGCATCATGTCGCCCTCGAACAGGCGGCCCGTCTCGATCTTGAAGTCCACGAGCTGGATGCCGACGCCCAGGAACAGGCCGGTCAGGAAGTCGTTGACGCGAATGGCGAGCGCCATGATGTCGTCGATTTCCTGGGGGCTGGCCCATCCGAACGCGGTGATGTGCTCTTCCGAGACCATCGGATCGTCCAGCGCGTCGGCCTTGTAGTAGAACTCGATGATCGAGCGCGGCAGTACGGTGCCTTCCTCGATACCGAGGCGCTTGGCCAGCGAGCCGGCAGCCACGTTGCGCACCACGACCTCGAGCGGGATGATCTCCACTTCCTTGATCAACTGCTCGCGCATGTTGAGGCGGCGGATGAAGTGCGTGGGAATGCCGATCCGGTTGAGGTGGCTGAAGATGTATTCCGAAATACGATTGTTGAGGACGCCCTTGCCGTCCACCACTTCGTGCTTCTTCTTGTTGAAGGCGGTGGCGTCGTCCTTGAAGAACTGCACCAGCGTGCCGGGTTCCGGGCCTTCGTAGAGAATCTTGCCCTTGCCTTCGTAGATACGGCGGCGACGTGTCATTGCGTGTGCTCGATCGTGCTGGAGCGCCAGGGTGGGAGGCCCGGGCGGGAAAAAACTCTGCTCTCAGCCGGGTCAATAGACCAAATGGGGGATTTTCACAATCGTTACCCCGAATTTCCTGCCTTCGTGCCGGCCGGTGCGCACCGGCGCTTCAAATGTCGAAGGTGATGTTCTAAACACCACGCGTTGACGCCCGAAATGGAAGAGGCAGCCCGATGACATTCGACGACCGCAAGCAGGAATTCGAGAGCCGTTACGTCCACGATCAGGAGTTGCGTTTTCGGATCGAGGCGCGGCGCAACAAGCTTCTCGGCCTCTGGGCGGCGGAAAAGCTCGGCCGCAGCGGCGCCGAGGCGGACGCCTACGCGATGGAGGTCGTCAAGGCCGACCTGCAGAAAGAGGGCGAAGAAGACGTCGTCGCCAAGGTCATGGCCGACTTCACCGCTGCCGGTGTCGCCCAGTCCGAACATCAGGTGCGCCGCCGGATGAGCGAGCTCCTGGTCGAGGCCGAATCCCAGGTCAAGAGCGCCTGATGGCGGCGCCCGATCTGCGTGGCCGGCTCGAATCTCGCGGCTTTCTGATATCCGCATGGTCCAGCCTGGCGCAGCCCGAACTGCTCGAGCGGATGTTGCAGGGCGGCTTCGACCTGGCGACTTTCGACATGCAGCACGGCATGCATGACGAGGCCAGCGTCGGCCGGGGCATCGCCACCGCATCGCACATGGGCATGGCCTCGCTGGTGCGCGTGCCCGTGGGCGGCTATGCCACCGTATCGCGCGTTCTGGATTACGGTGCCACCGGCGTCATCCTGCCCATGATCGAGTCGGCGGACGATGCCCGCGCGCTGGTGGCGGCGGCCAAGTACCCGCCGCTCGGCCAGCGCTCCTATGGGCCGACGCGCGCGGTGATGCTGCACGGCTACGGCAGCGGCAAGGCCTATTTCGAGGCGGCAAATCGCGAAACCCTGGCATTTGCCATGATCGAGACGCCGGCGGCCTACGCCGCGCTGGATCAGATCCTGGCCGTCGAAGGGCTGGACGGCGTCTTCATCGGCCCGTCGGACCTGTCGATCGCCCTGACCGGGGGGCGCCTCAGCCATGATGGGCCCGAGGTCACCAATGCCATCCAGGCCATCGCCGCCAAGGCGCGGGCCTGCGGCAAGTTCACGGCCCTCTACGTTTTCGATGCGGATGAGACCGCGCGGGCCAAGGAGATGGGCGTCGACCTGGTGACCCTGTCTTCGGACATGGCAATCTTCAATGCGGGTCTTGCGGCGCTGCGCGTGACGACCGGGCGCTGACGTTGCCGATGCTTCGCCGCATCAATGATGATGCGGCGGAGCCTTCAAGGCGGCAAGGAACTTGCCGAAGGTCAAGAGGCCCTCGGGCCAGGGCCCGTGTCCGCTGTCGGCGTTCAGATGGCCGCTTTCGCCGGCATCGATGAACAGCGATCCCCAGGCCGCGGCGATATCCTCCGATGCTTCGAAGCTCGAATAGTGGTCGTTGCGGCTGGCAACCACGACCGACGGGAACGGCAGCGGTTCGCGCGGGTAGGGGCCGAAGGTCATCAGGTGCCTTGGGCGGATCGCCTCGTTCGTTACGTCAGGCGGAGCCACGAAGAACGCGCCGGCGATCGGCTTCTTGAACAGCGGAATCGCCTGTACGACGCTGGCGACGCCCAGCGAATGGGCCACGATGACGCAGGGCTTGGTGGTGGCGTTGACGGCATCGGCAACCGCCTTCGTCCAATCCTCGCGGACGGGCTTGGTCCATTCCGCCTGCACGACGCGGCTTGCGGTGGACAGCTTGCGCTCCCATCGGCTTTGCCAGTGCTGTTCGGATGCCCCGGTATAGCCGGGAACGATGAGTATATCGACTTCTGAAACGCGCATGGCTGCCAGATGTGCGGTCGCCGCATGCTTGTCAAGTTCGGCAGGCGTCTACATCAGGGGACTGATCAGCCGCATGATGTTTTCGGCAAGCTGCGTGGCGAAGCCACGCTTCTCCCAGCTTTCCGCGTCCAGGCGCTCGCTGTTTGCCCGGTAGTCCTGTTCTATGCCGCGCAATTTGCGGACCATGTCGGCATCGTAGATCAGCAGCGTCACTTCGGAGTTCAGCTCGAAGGAGCGACGATCCATGTTGGCCGAGCCGATGATGGCGATATCCTCGTCGATCGACAGGTGCTTGGCATGCAGGAACCGCTCCCGGTACAGCATCACCTCTACCCCCGCCGACAGGAGATCGTCGTAGTAGGAGCGCTGCGCGTGGTCGATCAGGATCGAATTGGTGGTGTAGGTGACGAACAGCGAGACGGTCACGCCCTTGGCGACGGCGGTGCTCATGGCTTGCAGCAACGGCTCGTTGGGGATGAAATATGGCGTCGCCAACACCACCCGGTCCCGGGCGTTGTGGATCAGATCGGTAAACAGCGTATCCACCTGCGCCCCGGGATAATCCGGGCCCGTCGGCAGCAACTGGGCCAGCGCGCTGCCGTCCGCGTCGGCGAAATCGGTCACGGGCATCAGGTCCGGAGAGCCGATGTCCTCTTCCGTTTCCAGGTACCAGTCGCCGATGAAGACGGCCTGCATCTCCAGCACCACGGGGCCCACGACGCGGGCCATGACCTCGCGGTAGAAGGTGTTCGGCTCGTATTCGCTGCGATGCATGTTCTGCGAACCCACCCAGCCCACATGCCCGTCGACGACCACGATCTTGCGATGGTTGCGCAGATCGGCCCGCGTCGCCCGGTTCCAGAAGCGCAGGGGCAGGATGACCCGAAGCGCCACGCCCGATCCGTCCAGGCGGCGGGCGATGCGCCGCCTGTCGGTGGACGAGCCGACGGCGTCGATCAGGAGGCGGCAGGTGACGCCGCGTCGCGCCGCGCGCTCCAGCGCCGCCAGGACCTTGTCACCGGCCTCGTCCATCATCAGGATGTAGAACAGCATGTGGACATGGTTCTGCGCATCGTCGATATCGGCGACGATGCGATCGACCACGCGGTTGTAGTCCGCGTCCAGGTCTATCTGGTTGCCGGGCAGGCATGGCTGGCGGCCCAGCCGCTGCACCAGCCGCGCCGCCATGGCGTAGCGCGGCGCAAGCGCCTCCTCGTATCCGCTTCGCTGTTCCAGGGTCAGGTCGCCCAGCGCGCGGCTCAGTACGGCTGGAAGGCGCTTCAGCCGGTCCTTGCGCCAGCGGGGATGTTCCGCATGGCCAAGCGCCAGGTAGATCAGCAGCGCGACGATGGGCAGAAAGAAGAACAGGATCATCCATGCCTGGGCCGCCGCGGGCGAGCGCCTGAACGGAATGTAGATCAGCGCTCCGAAGATGATTCCCCAGTTGAGTATCCCCGTCGCGACCGACCAGGTCGTCCAGAAGGCGGCGTCGACTTGCATTGCGGCAGGCATCCATGTGCTGTGGTTCGACCGCAATTAGACCAGATCGGACAAAAGTGGAAACGCATCGGCGGTGCGGCGTGCCGACCGGTCGACGCGATGTTGAATTTGCCGCCCGCAAGGCCAATATCCATGCCGGAATTTCGCCCGATGGGGCGTGCATGGATGTCGCGCGGACCGCCAGGCCGCTTCATCGGAAAGGGTGCGAGTTGCGGATCGTCTACGCCAATCTCGGATATGCGCGCGATATCGACGGGTCTCTCAAGCACCATATCGGGCGGGCCCACCATCACATCTACACACCGCGGCACGCGCAGTTGCGCGCGCTTAACTTCCTCAAGGACAAGTTGCGGGAGTTGCAACCGGACCTGTCCTGCTTTCTGGAAATCGACAAGGGCTCCGTCACCAACGGCTTCTTCGACCAGTTCCCCGTCTTGTGCGAAGATCATCACCGCACGGTGCGAATCGATGGCAAGTACAGTGCCGGCAAGCGGTTCCGCCGCCTGTCGGTGTCGCGCGGCAAGTCCAGCGCGTTCCTTGCCACGGGCGATCTGCCGTTCACGGCGCGGTATCTGGACGACGGCAAGAAGCGCCTTGTCTACGATATCGACCTGCCGGGCGTCCGCGTCCTTCTGGCGCACTGCTCTTTGCTGCGGCGGGTGCGCCACCGCCAGTTGGAGCAACTGGCGAGCTGGGCGCGGGAGCGCGATACACCGACCATCATCACCGGTGACTTCAACATGTTCGGCGGCCCGCAGGAATTGGCGCCGCTTCTGGCCGATGGGCGCTTTACCTATCTCAACGGCCAGATGGCGCCCACATTCAGGCTGGGGCCCTGGAAGGCCAGCCTGGACCCTTGCATCGTATCGGGCGACCTGATGGGCCGCTGCCGGATCGAGATCATCGACATGCCCTTCTCGGACCACCAGATGCTGATGATCGACGTCGACACGGCGATGGAGGCCCGCCTGCGCAAGGCAGGCTGACGCCGCCTAGCGCAACCCGTGCCCCTTCGGCGTCATGACACCGGGGTTGCATCCCCGAAGACCCGGCGGAAGATGGTGTCGACATGCTTGGTGTGATAGCCGAGGTCGAACTTCTCGCGCAGTTCCTCTTCCGACAGCGCCGCGCGCACTTCCGCGTCCGCCAGAAGCTCCTGCAGGAAGTCGGCGCCCTGTTCCCAAACCTTCATGGCGTTGCGCTGCACCAGACGATAGGCATCCTCGCGCGATTTTCCGGCCTGGGTCAGCGCAAGCAGCACGCGCTGCGAATGGACCAGCCCGCGGAACTGGTTGAGGTTGCGGTCCATCCGCTCGGGATAGACGAGCAGCTTGTCGATGACGCCGGTCAGGCGTGCAAGCGCGAAGTCCAGCGTGATGGTGGCGTCCGGCCCGATCATCCGCTCCACGGAGGAGTGGGAGATGTCGCGCTCGTGCCACAGGGCGACGTTTTCCATCGCGGGGAAGGCATAGGAGCGCACCATGCGGGCAAGGCCCGTGAGGTTCTCGGTCAGCACCGGGTTGCGCTTGTGCGGCATTGCCGACGAGCCCTTCTGGCCGGGCGAGAAATATTCCTCGGCCTCGAGCACCTCGGTCCGCTGCAGATGGCGGATCTCCACAGCCAGGCGCTCGACCGACGAGGCGATGACCGCCAGCGTGGCGAAGTACATGGCGTGCCTGTCGCGCGGGATGACCTGCGTGGATACAGGCTCCACGTTGAGGCCCATGGCCTTGGCGACATGTTCCTCGACGCGTGGATCGATATTGGCGAACGTGCCGACCGCGCCCGAGATCGCCGCCGTCGAGATTTCCTCGCGCGCGGCGACGAGCCGGGCGCGCGCGCGCTCGAACTCGACATAGGCCAGCGCCATCTTGACGCCGAAGGTCGTCGGTTCGGCGTGGATGCCATGGCTGCGGCCGATGGTGACGGTGTCCTTGTGCTCGAAGGCGCGGCGCTTGAGCGCGGCCAGAAGCGCGTCCAGATCGGCCAGCAACAGGTCGCTGGCGCGCTGCAGCTGCACATTGAAACAGGTGTCCAGCACGTCGGATGACGTCATGCCCTGATGCACGAAGCGGGCATCCGGCCCGACGAATTCGGCCAGATGCGTCAGGAAGGCGATCACGTCGTGCTTGGTCTCGCGCTCGATTTCGTCGATCCGGTCGACGTCGAAGGTGGCCGCGCCGCCCTTTTCCCAGATCGTCCTCGCCGCTTCCTTGGGTATCACGCCCAGATCCGCCAGGGCGTCGGCCGCGTGCGCCTCGATCTCGAACCAGATTCGGAACTTCGTTTCCTGCGACCAGATGGATACCATTTCGGGGCGGGAATAACGGGGGATCATAGGCTCTGACTTTCGGCGCTGTAGCTGCAGGAGAAGCGCCCCTTTAACAGACGCGCTACTGCGCCTCAATCCGCAGCGTGCTCCAGGCCGGCACCATGTCGCCCGGCTCGGGGCGCGCGGCGTGGACGCCCCGCGCTATCGCGCGCGCCATGACGGCGGCCGCCGCCGCGCCGAGGTCGATGCGCGCGACAGCGTCGGGGGCGATGCCGCTGCCGCCCGTCGCGACGCCGAAAACGAGATCGCCGTCGAAATCGGTATGGGCCGGCCATAGTGCATGGGCAAAACCGTCATGCGCCGCAACGGCCAGCCGCTTGGCTGCGGCCTTGTCCAATATGGCGTCGGTGGCGATGACGGCGATCGTGGTGTTGCCGCCCGGCGTCGGGTTCAACTTGGTGGCGGGCGTGGCGCTGTCCTGCGGCGTGCGTGGCGGAAAACCAAGCCCGCCGAACTCGCCATTCATCTCGAAGGCAGCGGCGCGAAAATGGCGTGTGCCGGGAAAGAGGGGAGAGCCCACCGCGTTCACCGCCACCAGCGCTGCCACGGTGATGCCGCCTGGAAGCACGCAGGACGCCGTTCCGAGGCCGCCCTTGCACGCTGCCGTCGTTGCTCCGAAGCCCGCGCCCACGGTGCCCACCCGCCTGTCGTCACCGGCGGCCAGCGCGGCCGCATGGCCAAGGTCCCGGTACGGGGAGTGCAACCCCCAGTCCTTGTCACCGCCATTGATGAGGTCGAACAGGATGGCACCCGGTACGATGGGTACGCGCATCCCGGCAACCTCGAAGCCACGGCCCTGCGCCCGCAGGGCAGCTTGCAGGCCGGATGCGGCGTCGAGCCCGAATGCCGAGCCGCCGGACAGCGAGATGCCATCGATCCCCGGAACGAGGTTTTCGGCATCCAGAAGCGGCGTTTCCCGCGTGCCGGGCGCGCCGCCATGGATGGCGACGGAAGCGACGGCCGGCCTGTCGAAGAGAATGGCCGTCACGCCGCTGCGCAACCGCGCATCCTCGGCATGCCCGACCGCGATGCCTGCAACGTCCGTCAACGCATTTCGCCTGCCTGCGCGCCAAGCCACGATCAACCCTCCGGCTGCACGACGAACCGACCGTCCAGCCATTCCACCATCTCGTAACGGGGCATGCCGGATTCCCCGTCGGGGCCGAAGCGTACCGGCCCCGCGACTGTCTCCAACGTCTGTCCGCTCAACGCCGCGCCGGGCGACGGCGCCGTGTCGATGGCCGATGCGGCGATCTGGCCCGCTGCCTCGCCATCCAGGAAATACCCCTCCCGTCGCGGTGCAGCCGCATCCGCATCGGCAATGGCGAAACCCTTGGGTGCAATCGCGCGCACCCCGTCGGGCAAGGGGGGCTCACTTGTCTCGTCGATCAGGTTCTCCCCGCCAAGCACCGCGAGATCGATGTTCAGCGACGCCGCATCGCGCAGGATGATGGCCGTGTCGGCCACGTTGCCCAAAGCCACGATCCGCGTGAGGCCGCTTTGCGCTATGCGCCGCGCCAGTGCGAATTGGCGGTCTTCGGCGGGGCGGTAATTGTCCACCAGCGCCGGCTCCATCCCGCGCAGCGTCAATGCCGCGCGCAATTCGTCGGCAAGGCTGCGAGCGCGTACCGACCCGTCCTCGACGATGCCGAAGGGCAGGCCCGGCCAGAGATCGGCGATGGCGGCGGCGAGCGCCTGCGCCTCGCCCTCGGGCCGGGGCGCCAGGCGCCAGACATGCCGCTCCTGCCCGCGCCGGACATCCGTCAGCCGGGTGCTGCGCGCACCCACGACCATTGTGGGTACGCCCGCATCGGCAAGGGCGGGCAGGGCTGCCTCGGCGGAGGGCGTACAGAGGAAGCCGACGGCCAGCGTGATGTCGGCGGCGATGAAGGCCAGTGCCGTATCGCGCCCGCCCTCCGGGGTGCACGGCGTATCCCGCTCGGTGATGGAAAGGCCGGGCGCCCCCGCACGAACGCCCTCGACGAATTGCCTGCCGAGCGTCTCGTAAGGCCCGCTCAACGGCGCGGCGACACCCAGGGTCGCCTGCTGCGCCAGCGCCGGATGGGCCAGGAGGGCCAGCAAGGCCACGGGGCCCGATAGCCACCTCGAATTGCGGATCATCCCTCTGTATGCTCCTGACACTGGATTCCCGCGAACGTATATGCTGAAAGCATGAGGCCGCAAGCGACGGTGATGGATGGCGCTCACCCGAATGGGCAGGTTGTGTAACCGTGCATGATGCTTAACTTCTACCCTGAGGACGTGGATCGTCTCATCGCCGCAAGGCGGTACGGCGCATGTGCCGGGGAGATTTGGACATGGATTTGCTGACAGGGCCGTTGATCGATCGCTTCGACTTCCGCAACGCGATGAGCCATTTCGCGGCGGCCGTCCATATCGTCACGACAGATGGTCGCTTCGGCTTGCGCGGCACCACGGTTACCTCCGTCTGCTCCGTATCGGACGATCCGCCGACGCTTCTCGTGTGCCTCAACCTCTCCAGCGCCGGCAATGACCGCTTCTCGGAAAACGGCGCTTTCGCCGTCAACGTGCTGGAGGCCGGGCAGGAGGCCGTCGCACGGGCATTCGCCGGCGAGGGGAAGCTGCCCGCCGAGGAACGCTTCGCCCTGGCCGCCTGGGAAACCGCCGCCACCGGCGCCCCGATGCTGAAGGGTGCGCTCGCCAGTTTCGACTGCCGCGTCACCGATTCGCGCATCGTCGCGACCCACCGGGTCATCATCGGCGAGGTCGTGGGGCTGAAGGTCGCGCCTGCCGCGCCTAGCCTTCTCTACAAGGAACGCCAGTTTCATAGCCTGTAGGGGCAATGAAAGGTGGCCAGCATGGACGTTCTCGAACTGGCCGAAGCCTGGACGAGCGAGGGTCGTCCGGCGGCGCTCGCCACTGTCGTCGAAACATGGGGCTCGTCTCCGAGGCCGGTCGGCAGCCATCTTCTGGTCGCCTCCGACGGCGCATTCGAGGGCTCCGTCTCTGGCGGTTGCGTCGAGGCGGACGTGATCGCAGAGGCGCAGGAGGTGATCGCCGACGGACAGCCGCGCCTTCTGGAGTTCGGTGTTTCCGACCAGAGCGCCTGGCAGGCCGGCCTGTCGTGCGGCGGGCGTATCCGGATTCTCGTCGAGCGGATCGCCTGATGGATCGCGCCATCCTGTCCGCACTCAACGAAGAGCGCCGGGCCCGGCGCCCCGTGGCGCTGGCGACCGATACCGAATCGGGCCACAGCCGCCTCATCCTGGCCGCCGGCTTTGCAGGCGATGCCCTCGCCAACGAGATCGCGGGGGCGATGGCAAGCAGGTCTGCGTGCATGCATCAGCCCGAGCGTGGCCTTTTCGTAAAGGTGTACCTGCCGCAGCCAAGGCTTATCGTGGTCGGGGCCGTGCACATCGCCCAGTCGCTTGCCGCAATGGCCGCCATGACCGAGCTGGACGTCGTCATCGTGGACCCGCGCGGGGCCTTTGCGTCGGGCGCCCGTTTCGACGGCTTCGAGATACATGAGGCGTGGCCGCAGGATCATCTGGCCAGCCATCCGCTGGATGCCCGGACGGCCCTCGTCGCGCTGAGCCACAATCCGGATATCGACGATCCGGCCCTGCTTGCGGCCTGTACCTCGCCGGCTTTCTACATCGGTGCGCTCGGCAGCCGCAAATCGCACGCCGCCCGTACCGAGCGGCTGGCCAAGGCCGGCCTTTCCGCAGCCCGGATCGCACGGATAGAGGCGCCGATCGGCCTCGATATCGGGTCGGTGACACCGGCGGAGATCGCGGTGTCGATCCTCGCATCCCTTATCGCCGCCCGGCACGGCACCGCGCGCCACCTTGCCACCGGCGGGTCCGTTGCCGCCTGAAGTGGTGGCGGTCGTGCTGGCGGCGGGGCGGTCCAGCCGCACCGCCCCGCACCACAAGCTGCTGGCCCGGTACGCCGACGTTCCCCAGATCGTGCGGATTATCCGTTGTCTTGCCGCCAGCCGCCTTGCCGGCATCGTGACCGTTCTCGGGCACGATGCGCACAGGCTCAGGCCGCTGATCGAAGAGTTGCCGACCCGTATCCTGGTGAACCCCGATCACGAGGGGGGCCTTTCCGGCTCGGTGAAGATGGGCTTTGCCGCCGGCATGCCGGCCGATGGCGTCATGATGGTGCCGGCCGATATGCCTTTGCTCGACACGGCAGATATCGACGCGCTCATTGCTGCCTTCGTACCCGGAACGGTCGTCGCCGCCACGGATAGAAGCGCAACGCGCAATCCCGTCATCCTGCCGGCGTCGATGGCGGCGGCGGTCGAAACGCTGTCCGGCGATACCGGCGCCAGACGGCTGATCCGTGACTACGCGCCCGTCCGGCTGGTGGAGTTGGGGGCGACGGCCAGTTGCGACATCGATACGGTGGAGGCGATACTGTCCACCGGAGGGCACTTGCCGAAAGGCTGAAACTTTGGGAAGATTCTTGCGCTGCACCTAATGGTGCGCGGCTTGGCCGAAACCGGTTGGGCGCAGCATCCCTGAAGTGCGGCCGTAAGGCCGCCAGCTTTGCGCCAAGGAGTGTTGCGTCCATGATCAGTCGCGTTGCAGATCCTGCGTTCCAGAAGATGCTTTCCGGTTTTTCCGCCACCACGGCGGAGGTTCTCTACCACATGCCCGACCATCCGGATTTCCTGCAGAGCTTCCTTTGGCAGTTCGAGGATGTCGCCCCCCAGTTTCCGCGCCTGCACAGGTTTCTCGATCATTGGCGGGCAGAGGTCGAGGCCACCATCCATTCCGTCAGCGTCATGCATCACGGCTTGATCCGTCCGCGCGAACTTCGGTTCGGCTCGGAACACCGGCTGCAATGACCCCGGGCCGTCAGTCGATATAACGTTCCGTGCGCATCGACAGGCTTTTGCCGCGCCCCACGATGATATGGTCGTGGACGCGGATGCCCAGCGGCGTCGCCATGCCGATGATCTGCCGGGTCATGTCGATATCGGCGAGCGACGGTGTCACGTCGCCGGACGGATGGTTGTGGCAGAGCACGATGGAGACGGCGTCCAGCTCCAGCGCGCGGCGCATGATCTCGCGCGGGGTAACGGGCGTATAGTCCACCGTGCCCTCATGCTGCACCTCGTCGGCGATAAGGCCATTGCGGTTGTCGAGAAACAGGATGCGGAACTGTTCGCGGCCGAGTTGCCCCATCGATGCGCCGAGATAGTCGACCACGCTGGCGATGGACGACAGCACGTCGCGCCGGGCGACATCGGCCTTCATGGCCCGGCTGGAGAAGGCCGCGATGATGCGCAGGTCCAGCGCTGTGGCGTGCCCGATCCCGTCGACCTCCATCAACCTCGGAACGCTTGCCCCCGCAATGTCGGCGATGCTGCCGAAGCGCCGGATCAGCGCCTTGGCCAGCGGCTTCACGTCACGCCGTGGGATGGAGCGGAACAGAACCAGTTCCAGAAGCTCGTAGTCGGGCAGGGCATCCGCGCCGGCCGCCTCGAAACGCTCGCGCAGCCGGTCCCGGTGCCCGGCATAATGAGGTGTATCCGGCAGCGCCGGAACGGCGATCGCTTCGTGCGGCGCCGGACTGCCATGCCGCGCCAGCCCGAAACCCGCCGCTTCGCCGAGGCCGCGCCGCCCACGCTTGACCATGCAGGGTCGTCTCAGAGATTGATCGGGTCGAGGACGATGCCGGGCGTATCGAGCCCGCCGGGCGAGAAGGTAAACACCTCGCAGCCCGTTTCGGTCACGCCGACCGTATGCTCGTACTGCGCCGTCAGCGAGCGATCCCGGGTGACGGCCGTCCATCCGTCCGACAAAACCTTCACATGCGGCCGTCCAAGATTGATCATCGGCTCGATGGTGAAGATCATGCCGGGCTTGAGTTCCGCCCCTTCGCCGCGCCGGCCGTAATGCAGGACGTTCGGCGCGTCATGGAACAGCTTGCCGACGCCATGGCCGCAGAAATCACGCACCACGGAGCAGCGCTCTCCTTCCGCATAGTCCTGGATGGCGGCGCCGATATCGCCGAGATGCGCGCCTGGCTTCACCTCGTCGATGGCCAGCATCAGCGACCGGTAGGTGATCTCGCAGAGCCGCTCGGCGGCGCGCTTGATCCGGCCCACCGGATACATCCGCGAGGAATCGCCGTAGTAGCCGTCGACGATCAGCGTCACGTCGATATTGACGATGTCGCCTTCCCTCAGCGGCTTGTCGTTGGGAATGCCGTGGCAGACGACATGGTTGATCGAGGTGCAGGTGCTCTTGGTGTAGCCGCGATAGTTGAGGGTTGCAGGCAGGGCGCCGTTGCGCATGGCGAAATCGAAGACGAAATCGTCCAGCACCTGCGTCGGCACGCCCGGCGCCACGAGGCCGGCGAGTTCGTCCAGGCATCGGGCGGTCAGCTGGCAAGCCTTCCGCATGCCGGCGAAGGCGGCTTCGTCGTAAAGGCGGATGCTGCCGGTATTGCGTTGCGGATTGGCTTCCGCTTCCAGGTAGGTCGTCATGGGCACTGCGCTTGCAAGGAATTTGGCTGCCCCTCATGTCGCACCTTGGAGCACGCTCTTCAAGCCCCGCGCACATAGCGCCCCGGCGCCGGCTCGATGGTCTTGCCGCCGATGCCCGGTTTGCGCGCCTTGACCTTCGCTCCGGCATGGGGCTCGATCCAGGATTGCCAGTGCGGCCACCACGAGCCGGGCGTCATCCCTGCCGCCTGTACCCATGCGTCGAAGCTCGTGCCGGCATCGGGCGCCGGTCCCGTCCAGTACTGGTACTTGCCCTTCGCCGGCGGGTTGACGACGCCCGCGATGTGGCCCGAGCCGCCCAGCACGTAAGTGACGTCGCCGCCGAAGGCCAGGGTGCCGGTATAGACGCTGCGCGCCGGGGCGATATGGTCTTCCTTGGTCGCAAGGCTGTAGACCGGAATCGTCACCGACGACATGTCGACGACCGTGCCGTCCAGTTCCATCCGCCCTTGCGACAGGCGATTCTCCAGATAGCAGTTGCGCAGGTAGAACAAGTGGTTGGAACGCGTCATGCGCGTGGCGTCCGAGTTCCAGTACAAAAGATCGAAGGGCGGCGGTTCATTGCCCTTCATGTAGTTGCCGACGACGTAGGGCCAGATCAGGTCCTGGGACCGCAGAAGGTTGAAGGCGGTCGCCATATGGCCGCCGTCGAGCGTTCCGGAGGCCGCCATGGCCGCGTCCAGGGCCGCGATCTGCCGCTCGTCCACGAAGACCTTGAGTTCGCCCGCGTCGGTAAAATCCACCTGGGTCGCCAGCAGCGTCGCCGTCCTGATGCGGTCGTCGCCCCGTGCGTGCAGAAGCGCCAGCGCCGCCGACAGCAGCGTCCCGCCGACGCAGTAGCCCATGGCGTTCACCTCGGTCTGGCGCGTCGCCTTCCGGATCGTGTCCAGCGCGAAGACGATCCCTTCGTCGATATAGGAAAGCCAGTCCTTGGCGGCGTGGCGCTCGGTCGGGTTGACCCAGGAGATCACGAAGACGGTGTGCCCCTGCTCGACCAGCCAGCCAATGAAGCTTTTGCCGGGCGCCAGGTCGAGGATGTAGAACTTGTTGATCCAGGGCGGGCAGATGAGCAGCGGCCGCTTGAAGACGGTTTTCGTGGCGGGCGCGTACTGGATGATCTGGCAGATGTCGTTTTCCGCCACCACGGCGCCGGGCGTCAAAGCAAGGTTGACGCCCACGCAGAATCCGTCGCCGCCGCTCTGCCGCAGGCGCAGCGTGCCGGCTCCGCGCGCCATGTCCTCGGCAAACATGGTCATGCCCCGTACTAGGTTCTGGCCGTTCTCGGCCACGGTCTGCCGGTAGAGTTCCGGGTTGGTCGGCACGAAGTTGGACGGCGAGATCGCATTCAGGATCTGCCCCACATAGAAGCGTGCCCGCTGGCGGGTGTCGTCATCCAGGCCCTCGGCCTCCGTGACCAGGTCCTGCGCCCATCGCGCGGTCAGAAGATAGGCCTGCCGCAGAAAGTCGAAGAACAGGTTCCGTCGCCATTCCGGGTCGGCGAAGCGCTTGTCGGGGGTGCCGGCGGGGGTTTCCTCAGCCGGCTGTTCGGTCGCAGCCATCCGTTGCGCGGCTGCCGTCCACAAACCCAGATAGCCGGCCATCAGCCGCGTCTGCGCCTGGAAGGCGCGGGTCGGTTCGGACAGCCAGTAATTCGCTACCTCCGACAGCGCGGCCGCCATCTCCGCATGGATGGCGCCGGCCGGGTCGGCCATCGAGCCGTTCTCACGCGGGGCAAGCCATGCCGATGCCGCCTTGCCCGCCTGTTCCACGGCGCGCGCCATATTGAGCGCGAAGGTTTCCGGATCCTTCACGGCATAGGCCGCAAGTCCTTCCTCGGCCGTATCGGCGGAATGGCTCATAGGCGTCTCCCTGGCGCTTACAGTCGATACTATAGCGCCAATTCGGGAGGTGAACACGCAGGCGCGCCCGACCGCGTCCATGAAATTTGCGCTTTCCTGCTTCGCGCAGGGCGATTATGGAAGGATGTAGGACGTGAGGGGAAACGCAATGGCGCGGATGGCGAAGGGCAGGGCTGGTGCAATGGCACTTCTGGCGTGTCTGCCCCTCGTCGCGGCCTGCCAGAGCTATCTCCCGCAGAACGACGCACCGTTGCGCCTTTCGCCCGTGCTGGACAGGATCGACCCGGGCCCGTCCAACCAGCGGCTCGACAAGAACGGATATCCGGTCATCGGGGCTTATCCGACCGCCGCTACCACCCAGGTCGACGACGCGACCGTGGTGGAAACGCGCGAGCGTCATGCCGGCGCCGCCACGCGCGGAGCCGCCCCCTCCAGTGCCGGGCGCTATCAGCAGAGCGTGGCGGAGTTGCAGGCTACCGCGGCCCGTGTGCGGGCAGCCGGTCCGGCCCAGACGAACTGAGGGGAGCGCCCGCAAACGACGTCGTCGACGCGAGCTGCCCCGGATGATTTCCCGGTCACGCTCGTTGTTGCCGTCCTTCGGGTGGCCGGGTCGAAGAACCCCAAATCGGCGCAAGGACAATCACGATGGAAGAGTTTCACAAGGTCCGCAGGCTTCCGCCTTACGTCTTCGAAGAGGTCAACCGCAAGAAGGCCGCGGCGCGCGCACGCGGGGTCGATATCATCGATCTGGGCATGGGCAACCCGGACCTGCCGACGCCGGCCTTCGTGGTGGACAAGATGTGCGAGGCGATTCGCGATCCCCGTACCCACCGCTACTCCGCGTCCAAGGGCATTGCCGGGCTGCGCCGCGCCCAGGCCGCCTATTACGAGCGCCGCTTCGGCGTGAAGCTGAACCCGGATACGCAGATCGTTGCCACGCTGGGCTCCAAGGAAGGCTTCGCCAACATGGCGCAGGCCATAACCGCGCCCGGCGATGTGGTGCTGTGCCCCAACCCGACCTATCCCATCCACGCCTTCGGCTTCCTGATGACGGGCGGCACGATCCGCTCCATCCCGGCGCGTCCCGATGAAGAGTTCATGCGGGCCATCGACCGCGCGGTGCGGCACTCGATCCCCAAGCCGATCGCCATCATCCTCAATTATCCGGCCAATCCGACGGCCTACCAGGCCGATCTCGACTTCTACCGCGAAGTGGTGGACTTCGCCCGTCGCAACGAGATCATCATCCTGTCGGACCTCGCCTATGCCGAGATCTATTTCGACGGCGCCCCGCCGCCCTCGGTCCTGCAGGTCGAAGGCGCGATGGACGTCGCGGTGGAGTTCACCTCCATGTCCAAGACCTTCTCCATGCCGGGATGGCGGGTCGGCTTCGCCGTCGGCAACGAAAGGCTGATCGCCGCTTTGGCGCGTGTGAAATCCTATCTCGACTACGGGGCCTTCACGCCCATCCAGGTCGCTGCCGCCGCCGCCATCAACGCCGGCGACGAGGTGGTGCGCCATGCGCGCGACATCTATCATCACCGCCGCGACGTCATGGTCGAATCGTTCGGCCGTGCGGGATGGCAGGTGCCGCCGCCGCCCTCCACCATGTTCGCCTGGGTGCCGATTCCGGCCCCCTACCGGGACATGGGCTCTCTGGAGTTCTCCAAGCTGCTGATCGAAAAGGCCGATGTCGCCGTGGCGCCGGGCATCGGGTTCGGTGAATATGGCGACGACCATGTCCGGATCGCGCTGGTCGAGAACGAGCATCGCATCCGGCAGGCGGCACGCAATATTCGCCGGTTTCTTGCAAGCGGCGACGAGGCGGGGCAGAAGGTGGCATCGGCTGTCTGATGCCTGCACCCGCATCGCGGGTGCGCGGACATCCGCGTGATGCAATCCAGTGATAGGGCTCCCGGGCGTCTCGCCCCGGGGCATGAGAACGTAGAGGATCGTGATGGCTTCCCCCTTGAAGCTCGGCCTGGCCGGGCTTGGCACCGTTGGCGCGTCGGTCGCGCGTATCCTGGCCGGCAAGCGGGAGCAATTCTCCGATACGATCGGCCGCACGGTGGTTCTGTCGGCGGTCAGCGCCCGCGACCGCAGCCGCGACCGGGGCGTCGACGTTTCAGCCGCGACCTGGTTCGACGATCCGGTAAAGCTGGCGGCCGAAGGCGACATCGATATCTATGTCGAGCTGATCGGCGGGTCGGACGGGCCGGCACTGGACAGCGTGCGCGCCGCCCTCAACCGCGGTATACCGGTGGTCACCGCCAACAAGGCGCTGCTGGCGCATCATGGCGTGCAGCTTGCCAAGCTCGCCCAGCGCAAAAATACCACCATCCTGTTCGAGGCGGCCGTGGCGGGCGGCATCCCCATCATCAAGACCATGCGCGAGGCCCTGCGCGGCAACGGCGTCACCCGGGTCTACGGCATCCTCAACGGCACCTGCAACTATATGCTGACGCGGATGGAGCGCGAGGGCATCGCCTTCGCCGACGTCCTGGCCGAGGCGCAGGGCCTCGGCTATGCCGAGGCGGACCCGACCTTCGACATCGGCGGCTTCGATGCCGCCCACAAGCTGGCAATCCTGACCTCGCTGGCATTCGGCTGCGAAATCGATCTCGATGCCATCTACATCGAGGGCATTTCGCAGATCACGCTGGAGGATATCCGCGCGGCATCCGAACTCGGCTTCCGCATCAAGCTGCTGGCCGTGGCGCAGCGCACCGACACCGGCATCGAGCAGCGCGTCCATCCGACGATGATCCCCGCCAATGCGGCGCTGGCGCGCGTGGACGGGGTCGTCAACGCGGTTGCCGTGGATACCGACCTTCTCGGCTCCATCCTGCTTGCCGGGCCCGGCGCCGGTGGCGCCGCGACGGCCTCCGCCGTCCTGTCCGATATACTGGATGTGGCTGCCGGCACCAGCGTCCCGACGCTGGGCATCGCGCCGCAGCAGCTGGCGCCCTATCGCCGGGCGCGCATGCGGGCGCATGAAGGGGGATACTATATCCGGCTGCAGGTGGCCGACGAGGTAGGCGCCTTCGCCGCCATCGCCCGGCGGATGGCGGAAAACCAGATATCGCTGGAATCGATCGTCCAGCGCCGCCGCGAAGACGAGGATGGCGGCGTTGCGCCCGTCATCCTGATCACGCACGACACGACGGAGGCAGCGGTACGCAAGGCGCTCGACGCCGTGCAACGCGATGGCCACCTGCGGGGAGACCCGCGCATGATCCGCATCGAGAAGCTGGCCTGACAGTGTCGGTTCCGGTTCTTCTGGGAGGCATGGCAATGAGTGAAAGCCAAAGGCAGAACCCGCTGGACCGGGTGCTGTCCATCGAAATCGCCCGGGTTACGGAGCGCGCCGCCGTGGCTGCGGCTCTGTGGCGCGGCCGGGGCGACGAGAAGGCGGCCGACCAGGCGGCCGTCGATGCGATGCGCCGCGAACTCAACAGGATGCATATCGCGGGGCGCATCGTCATCGGCGAGGGCGAGCGCGACATGGCGCCGATGCTTTTCATCGGCGAGGAGGTCGGCACGGGCGAGGGGCCCGGCGTCGATATCGCCCTCGACCCCCTCGAAGGCACCACCATCTGTGCCAAGAACCTGCCCAACGCGCTCACCGTCATCGCCGTCGCCGCCAAGGGCAGTCTTCTCAACGCGCCCGACGTCTACATGGAGAAGATCGCGATCGGGCCGGGCTATCCGCCGGGCATCGTCAGCCTGCGTCGCAGCGCCTCCGAAAACCTCACCGCGCTGGCCGAGGCGAAGGGCGTTCCGGTATCGCAGGTCACCGCCTGCATCCTCGACAGGCCGCGCCACGCGCAGTTGATCGAGGAAATCCGGGCCCTCGGCGCCGCCATCCGCCTCATCGGCGATGGCGACGTGGCCGGCGTCATCCATACGACCGACCCCGAAGAGACGGGTATCGACGTCTATATGGGCATCGGCGGCGCGCCGGAGGGGGTGCTGGCGGCCGCGGCGTTGCGCTGCATGGGGGGCCAGATGGAAGGCCGCCTGCAGCTCAACACCAACGAGAAGCGCGCCCGCGCCGAGGAAATGGGCGTACGCGACCCATATCGCATCTATACACTGGACGACCTTGCCTGCGGCGACGTCATCTTCGCGGCGACCGGCGTGACGGACGGCAACCTGTTGAACGGCGTGCGCATGTATGCCAACCGCATCGAGACGCATACGCTGGTGATGCGCTCCTACTCACGGACGGTCCGCCACATCCGCGCGCGCCACTACGACCGGGAAAAATTCGGTCTCTGATGTCGGCCTTCGGTACGGAGCGGATCTTTCTCAACGTCGAGCGTTCGCTGGGGGGACGGCGCTGGGTCCATGCCCTCGATCCGCGTTCCGAGGCGCTGGCCACGCAGATGAGTCAGGCCCTCGGCCTGCCCGACATCGTTTCACGGGTGCTGGCCGCGCGCGGCGTCGCGCCCGACCAGGCGGAACGCTTCCTGGCGCCAACGATCCGCGACCTGATGCCCGATCCGTCCACCCTGACGGATATGGACGTGGCCGCGGCGCGGATCGCCGACGCCATCGCGCGCAAGGAGCGGATCGCCATCTTCGGCGATTATGACGTCGACGGCGCCGCATCCGCCGCATTGCTGCATCGCTATCTGCTGCGGTTCGGCATTCATGCCCCGATCCGCATCCCGGACCGGCTGACGGAAGGCTATGGCCCCAACCCGGCGGCCCTGACGGCATTGGCGGATGCCGGAGCCACGCTGATCGTAACGGTGGATTGCGGGACGACCAGCCCGGAGGCCATCGCCGCCGTGGCCGGGCGCGCCGACGTCGTGGTGCTGGATCATCATCAAACGGGGGCCGAGCTGCCCGCGGCTCTCGCCGTCGTCAATCCCAACCGGCAGGACGATCTGTCCGGCCTCGGCCATCTCTGCGCGGCCGGCGTCGTCTTCATGGCGCTCGTTTCCGTGTCGCGCGTCCTGCGGGCGCGCGGCGTGTCGAACCTGCCCGACCTGATGGACGAGCTGGACCTCGTGGCGCTCGCCACGGTGTGCGACGTGGTGCCGCTGCTCGGCCTCAACCGGGCCTTCGTCATCCGTGGCATGGCGGCGATGCGCGCACAACGCAATGTCGGCCTTGCCGCACTGGCGCGCGCCGCGCGCCTGTCGGGCCCTATCTCGTCGCATCATCTGGGTTTTCTGCTGGGGCCGCGCATCAACGCCGGCGGACGGATCGGCGATCCGGCGCTGGGCAGCCGTCTGTTGACGGTCGCCGACATCGACGAGGCCGACGAGATTGCCGGCCGGCTCCATCTCCTGAACGAAGAGCGGCAGACGATGGAGCGCGCCATGCTCGACCAGGCCGAGCTGGAGGTTCTGGGCGAGCAGGGCGACGGCCCCGGCCCTTCCGTGCTCGTCACCGCGCGCGAGAACTGGCACCCCGGCATCGTGGGGCTGGTGGCGGCACGGCTGAAGGAGCGCTTCAACCGTCCGGCCATCGCCATCGCCTTCGACGCGGCCGGCAAGGGCAGCGGTTCGGCGCGCTCGATACCGGGCTTCAACATCGGCGGACTGGTGCGCGAGGCGGTGCTGGCCGGCATCCTCGAAAAGGGCGGTGGCCACGCCATGGCTGCCGGGCTGACCATCCGGCGCGACCGGCTCGGCGCGTTGCGCCACTTCATCGAAGAGGCCGCTTCGGACAAGGTCGAGGCGCTCCGCGACGCCGACGGGCTGCGCCTCGACGGCGCGATTTCGGCGCGCGGCCTGACGCTGGACCTGGCGGAAACCCTGCGCCGCGCCGGCCCCTACGGCTCTGGCCACGCGCAACCCGTCTTCGCGATGCCACGCCACCGTGTGCAGAATGCGCAGCTTTTCGGGGCGGGGGGGCATGTGCGCCTGCGCCTGGCGGCTCCGGACGGCGCCGCCGTCTCCGCCGTCGCGTTCAGGGCCGGCGGCACGCCGCTGGCGGAACGGCTTCTGGCCGGGGGCGACAGGCCGCTGCATCTGGCCGGATCGGTTACCCTCGATCATTTCCAGGGCAGGGCACAGGCCGCTTTCCGCATCGTCGACGCAGCCGAAACAGTCGAATGAGAGGCGTTGCGTCAACCCGGCGTTAAGGCTGGGGCGGTAGAGTGCCGGCCTGTTTGCGACGCTGGAACCCTGCGATGCGGCTTGGCGCCCCGACCCTACTGCTTCTATCGACTATCATGCTTGTGTCCGGCTGCGCCTCGGTCAAGCGGCAGACCATGAGCGAGCATGAGTGCATGACGCGCGTCATGTATTTCGAGTCCAACCGCTCCAGCGAAGAGGGCATGGTCGCCGTCGGAACCGTGGTGATGAACCGCAAGAATTCGGGTCGCTATCCGCCATCCGTCTGCGGCGTCGTGGGGCAGAAAAACCAGTTCGCCCCCGGCGTGCTCACCAAGCCGATGGGCGCCGGGCGGGATTTGGCCGAAGCCACGGCACGCAAGGTGCTGCGTGGTGCACGCCATTCGGGCGTCGGCAATAACGCCATGTTCTTCCATACGGCGGGCTATTCCTACCCGTACAACAACATGCATTACGTGGCCATCGCCGGTGGCAACGCCTTCTATGAGAAGCGCAAGAACCCCACGCAGACGCAGGACATGTTCGCTTCCAGGCCGTTGCCCCGCTATTCGCCGCGCAGCATCGCCGCAAACATGGCGCCTGCCGCGCCCCGGCCCGCACCCTCCGCCATGACGATCGAGGAGCTGATCGCCCAGGGCGGAAGCTAATGACGGCTTAAGGTTGATTATACACCTAAAGGCGTAGTTTCGCCTTGCTGCACCTGCGAAGACGTGCGAGGCTCGCTTCGATTGTCGGGGGGGTATCAGCCCGAACCGGACGCGGCAACGCTTAGCAGGCGCATGATTATAGACGACACGCCGGATACCGCCGTGGTTGCGGATATCTGCATCGTCGGCTCCGGCCCGGTCGGCCTGGCGCTGGCCTTCCGATGTGCACGACAGGGATTGGCCGTAACCGTGCTGGAAGCGGGCTATCCCGTTTCCTCCGGCCATCGTGCGGAAGTGCCGGCGGTCGAGCTTCTGAACAATCATCATGTCGGCGCCGAAACCGCCGTCATGCGTGCGCTGGGCGGCACCGCCAACCTGTGGGGCGGCCGATGCGTCCGCTTCGACGATATCGATTTTGCGCCGCGCGGCCATGTCGCCCATTCGGGCTGGCCCATCGCCCATGCGGAGCTGGCCTCGCATTATCCCGAAGCGCTGCGTTTCCTTGGATGCGAGCCGACCGAATCTCCGGCCGAGACATCGGACAAGACGGTCGATGACCGCAACACCGAATGGTGGAGCGGCTCCAGCGATATCGCCGCCTTGCACGCCGAGGCCATTCGCGACCTTCCCAACCTGAAGATCCATACGGGATGCGTGGCCCGCCGCCTGATCATCGATCCAGCGTCGCAGCGTGTCACCGCGATAGAGGTGGAGCGCGCCGGACGTATCGTACGGGTTGCGGCGGGCGCCTTCGCGCTGGCAGCCGGCGGGCTGGAGAATACACGGCTGCTTCTTCACACGCGGCGCGACAGGCCGGACCTGTTCGGAGGCGAAGACGGGCCGCTGGGCCGCTTCTATTGCGGGCACCTGACGGGTTATCTGGCCGAAATCCGCTTCAACGATCCACGCTTCGCACGAACGCTCTGGTTTCAACGGCAGCGGGCGGGGGGCGTCAGTCGACGGCGCCTGACGCTGAGTTCTCCCGTCCAGAGGCAGCAGGCATTGCTGAATACGGCGTTCTGGCTGGAGAGCTATTCCATCTCGGACCCCGCGCATGGCAGCGGCCTCCTGTCCAGCCTTTACATGGCGATGAAGGGCCTTTCCGTCCTGCCCCGGGTTCGGACCGGGCTTGCGCCCACGGGGACGAAGCAGGACGCGATGGCCGGCCATTTCGCCAATCTGCGCCGATCGCGCATCGATCTGCGCGCCTGCCAGGGCATTGTCAGGCAAGTGCTGCGGCGCGGCGTCGAGGGCAAGACATTTGCGCTGTTCAACCCCGAAGGCCGTTATCTGCTGCGCTATCATGCCGAGCACGCGCCGAACCCGGACAGCCGCGCCATTTTGTCTGCCGATGGCCGGCTGGCGGTGGATCTGCGCTTCTCCCACGCCGATCTCGATTCGGTGGTGCGCTCCCATATGCTCCTGGACGACTGGTTGCAGGCCGAACGGATCGGGACGCTGCGCTATCTTGCTCCGCCGGATGCGCTGGTGGACCACGCCCGTGCCCAGGCATTGGACGGCTACCATCAGATCGGGCTGACGCGGATGGCGCAGGACCGTTCGGCCGGCGTGGTCGATGGCGATTGCCGCGCGTTCGATCTTTGCAATCTGTACCTTGCCGGCAGCTCTGTCTTCCCGACCGCAGGCCAGGCAAACCCGACGCTGCCGGCCGTGGCGCTGGCGCTTCGCCTGGGCGATCATGTCGTCGCCCGCGTCCGGGCGCCGTCCGCGACACCGGCTTTGGCGGTCTAGGCTTCGGGCCTGTCGGTCTCCGGCATGCCCCCGGTGCAGTCGCTTTGCGTTCACGAAGCCTTGTTCTACTCTTCGCCACGTTCAGTGAGGAGGGCATCATGGCGGGATTCGGACGGTTGGCGGCAAAGGTGCTTGTCGCAATGCTGCTGCTTGTCGAGGCGGCACCCGCCCAGGAGGCCGAACGCCGCATCGTGCCCACGCCGGATGCCGACTATTTCGGCCATGACTACGATATCCTTCGCGACGTCGATGAGAATGTCTGCGAGACGGCCTGCCTGTCCGACAATCGCTGCAAGGCCTTCACGCTCAACCGATCGAGCGGCTGGTGTTTCCTGAAGGAAGATGTGGGGGAACTGCGGCAGACGCCCGGTGCGCTCTCGGGCCGCATCGTGCTTGCCACGATCGCCGACCCGGGTGCCGTCGCCGCCCGCGAAAGGCTTTTGCCCTTCCTGCCGGCATCGCTGATCGACGCGGCGCGCAATGCGCGGCTGTCGCAGGACGGCCCCCCAAAGGACGCCTCGGTATGGCTGGAGGCGGCGCGCGATGCATTGAACAGCCGCCCCGACGATTGGGATGAACGGCAGGAAAATGCCGCCTTGCGCCGGACCGCCTCGATCTCGGCGTTCGTCCTGGCCGAAGACCCGACCCTGCAGGCGCAGGCGCTCGACGTGCTGGCCACCGCGCTCGGCGACGATGACGAGTGGAAGCCTGCCATCGCCGCGTGGCGGCTTGCCGTCTCACGCGGTTCCGACGCGGGGATCGCCGCGCGCCTCGACGAGGCGCTCGCGGCGCACGGCTTCCGCATCGTCGGCAACAGCGTAGACAACAATGCGGCAACACCCCGCATCTGCCTGAACTTCTCCGAGGATCTGGCGCCATCCCTTTCCGGCGGCGATACGGCGGGCGACTTCCTGTCGGTAGACGGCGGCGACGATTATCCCGTCTCGGCCTCCGGCAGCCAGATTTGCGTGGAGGGGGTGAAGCATGGGCAGCGTTACCGGATTTTGGCGCGCGCCGGCATCCCCGCCGCATCCGGAGAGACGCTGCCGCGTCAGGTGGACAGCAACATCTATGTCCGCGACCGCGATCCCTCGGCGCATTTCGCCGGCAATGCCTATGTCCTGCCGGCCGGCGGCGCGGTTTCCATTCCCGTCACCAGCATCAATACCGACCGCCTGAAATTGCGCCTGCTGCGGATCGGCGACAGGCAACTGGCGCGGACCATCGGCGAAAGCACGTTCCTGTCGCAGCTTGCAACCTATCAGCTCGATACGATCGCAGGCGAGACCGGCGAGGAGGTCTGGCACGGCGAGATGGATGTCGCCGGCGCCACGAACGCGGAGACGGTCACCGCCATTCCGCTCCGCGACGTGCTGGCCGAGGCCCGGCCCGGCGTCTACATCCTGTCGGCGGCCCCGGCCAACAGGCCGCGCGAGGACGACGCCCCCGCACAGCAATGGTTCGTGCTTACCGATATCGGCCTGACGACATTGTCCGGCGCCGACGGACTGGCCGTTTCCGCCCGCTCGCTCGGCACGGCCGAGGCGCTGGAAGGAATCGAACTGGAACTCGTCGCCGCCAATAACGAGGTTCTCGGGCGCGCCCGGACCGATGCGGAGGGGCGCGCCGTCTTTGCGCCGGGACTCAGCGCCGGAGAGGGCGGGCAGAGGCCGGCGGTGTTGACGGCCGCGCGCGGCGATGGGCAGGACTTCGTCTTCCTGGACATGACGACCGCCCCCTTCGACCTGACGGACAGGGGGGTGGAGGGGCGTGCACCGGCCGGGCCGATGGATGTGTTCCTGACGCCGGACCGTGGAATCTATCGGCCGGGTGACACCGTCAACCTGACGATGCTGGTCCGCGATGGCGCTGCAACCGCCATCGAGGGCGCCGCCCTGACGCTCGTCGTCACGCGGCCCGACGGGGTCGAGTACCTGCGGCGTGCGGTGACGGCGCGCGATGCCGGCGGAGCCGCCGAGGCGGTCGACCTGCCCTCCGCAGCCATGCGTGGCGGCTGGCGAATGGCGTTGCACATCAATCCGGCACGGGCGGCCATCGCCTCGGCCAGTGTCCAGGTCCAGGATTTCGAGCCGCAGAAGATCGATTTCGATTTGCCGCAACCGGGCCCGATCGACCCGGAAGCGCCGCCGGAACTGTCCTTCGATGTGCGTTACCTGTTCGGGGCGCCGGCCGCCAGCCTGGCAGTGGAGGGCGAGGTCGTGGTCAGCGCGGTGCGCGGCCTTCCGAAGCTGAGCGGTTGGCTTTTCGGCCTTGCCGACGAGGAATCGACGCCCGGGCGGCAGGCGCTGGAGCAGACTGCCACCGATGCCGATGGCCATGCCACCGTGTCGCTGCCTGCGCTCGATACTCCGGGCACGACGCGTCCGATGTCCGCCGAGCTGATCGTGCGCGTCACGGATGCCGGCGGCCGTCCGGTGGAGCGCCGCGTCGACGTTCCCCTGATATCGCGCGGGGCGCGGCTGGCTGTCAGGCCCGGCTTCGATGGGTCGGTTCCGCAGGGGACGCAGGCCGGCTTCTCGGTCGCGCTGTTCGACGAGGATCTTCAGCCGGTGGCCGCACCCCGGGTCAACTGGGTGCTGAACCGCGTGACAACGGATTTCCAGTGGTATTCCACCAATGGCCGGTGGAACTTCGAGCCGATCCGGCGGGTCGAGCGCGTTGCGGACGGTACGCTCGACCTCGCCGCCGGTGATCCGGGCAGCCTGTCCGTGCCGGTCGACTGGGGCGGCTACGAACTCGTGGTCTCCGCCCCGGATGCCGTGCCGGCCAGCCTGTCCTTCAACGCGGGCTGGCATGTCGCGGCCGGTTCGGCCGATACGCCCGACATGGCCCGCCTGACACTCGACAAACCCCGCTACCGCGTCGGCGAGGAGGCGGTCGTGCGGATCGAGCCACGGTTTGCCGGGCGTGCCGAAATCGTCGTGATGCGCGAGGGCGTCATCGGCCGAACGGTCGTCGATATCCCGGCCGGCGGCGGAGAGGCGCGCCTGCCCGTGACCGCCGAATGGGGAGCCGGCGCCTATGTGACGGCCTTCGCCTGGCGGCCCATGGATATCGAGGCGCGCCAGATGCCGGCGCGCGCCATCGGCCTTGCCTATGCGGCGGTGGACCCGGCTGAAAAGGCGCTGTCTGTCGCCATCGGGACGCCACGGTCCATTCGTCCGCGTCGGCGGCTGGACGTCCCCGTCCAGGTATCGGGTGTGCGGCCCGGCGAGCGCGCCTTTATAACGCTTGCCGCCGTCGATGCCGGCATCCTCAATATCACCGGTTTTCAACCGCCATCGCCCGGCGATTGGTATTTCGGCCAGCGCCGGCTGGGCGTCGATATCCGCGATCTCTATAGCCGACTGATCGACCGCATGCAGGGCGCGCCGGGCTCGGTCCGCTCCGGCGGCGATGCCGGCGCCGATGCCTTCAGCCCGCCCCCGATGGACGAACTCGTCTCGCTCTTTTCCGGCGTGGTGCAGTTGGACGCGGCCGGCCGCGCCGTGGTGGCGCTCGATATTCCCGACTTCGACGGCGAATTGAAGCTGATGGCCATCGCCTGGAGCGATACGGGCATCGGCCAGGCAGACGCCACCGTTACGGTGCGCGATCCGGTGGTGGCGCAGATCAGCCGGCCGCTGTTCCTCGGGCCCGGCGATACGTCGCGCATCGCGCTCGACCTCGCCCATGCCGATGGCCCTGCGGGCATGGTCCGCTATGCCCTGCGCGGTGGCGGCGGCGTCCTGCAACTGGACGGCGCGGTGGAGGGCGCTGTCGAGCTTGCCGAGGGGCAGCGTGTACGCCGCCTCGTCCAGATGACCGCCATCGACGAAGGGGAGGCCACCCTGACGCTCGATATGACGCCGCCGGACGGCGAGAGGCTGACGAAAGAGGTGCATGTGACCGTGCGCTCGCTCAGGCCGGATGTGGTGCGCCGCTCCAGCTTCGAAATGGCTGCCGGCCGCAACCTGACGCTGGGGTCGGACATCTTCGTCGATCTTGCACCTGAGACAGCCTCGGCGACGCTGACGGTCTCGAGCTTCCCCGGTTTCGACGTGGCGGGCGCGGTGCGCGCCCTGGATCTGTATCCCTACGGCTGCACGGAGCAGCTCACCAGCCGCGTCCTGCCCATGCTCTATCTGGACGAGACGATCCTTTCGGCGGGCCTCGGCGAGCGGCCCGATGTCGGCGAGCGCGTCTCCAAGGCGATCTCCGGCATATTGGCCAACCAGGGCTCCTCGGGGAGCTTCGGCCTTTGGGCTCCGGGTTACGGCGACCTCTGGCTCGATTCCTACGTCACGGATTTCCTGTCGCGCGCGGCCGGCAAGGGCCAGTCCGTGCCGGCAGAGGCGCTGTCGCAGGCGCTCGACAACCTTGCAAACCGGGTCGCCTATCTGCAGGAGAAGCCAGACTGGGCGTCCGCTGCCTATGCCTATTACGTGCTGGCGCGCAATGGCCGTGCGGCCATCGGCGACCTGCGCTATGTGGCGGACAACCGCATGGACGAGTTCGGCACGCCGCTGGCCCGCGCACAGATGGCCGCCGCGCTCGCCCTCTACGGAGACCGGCTCCGCGCCGAAACCATCTACCGCACGGCTGTGGCGGAGGCCCTCGAAGGCGGCGGCGACAGGTTGGGCCGATCCGACTACGGCTCGGCCCTGCGCGATGCGGCCGGCGTGCTGACCCTCGGTCTGGAGCAGGATATTCCCGGTACGGATATGGAGCCGCTAGTCCGCAAAATCGGCATGGAGCGGGCCGCCCCGCGCCATATGTCGACACAGGACGAGGCGTGGTCGCTGCTGGCGGCCCATGCCATTGTGACGCGCGACAAGTCCAGGCTCGAACTGGATGGAGAGCTGCGCGAAGGCGCCTATGCCACGCGCTTCGATGCGGCTTCGCTGGCCACGCCGGCGGCGATCCGCAACGCCGGCGACAAAGCCCTCACGGCGGATATCACCGTGCGCGGCAAGCCGACGGTGGCCCTGCCGGGGGAAAGCTCCGGATATGGCATCGCGCGCAGCGTCTATACGCTGGATGGTGCGCCCGCGTCCCTCGATACGGTGGGGCAGGGAGACAGGCTCGTGGCCGTCATCGAGGTGACGCCCATCGACCGGCAGTCGGCACACCTGATTATCGACGATCCGTTGCCCGCCGGCTTCGAGATCGACAACCCGTCCATACTCAGGGGCGGCGACGTGGCCGCCCTGGACTTCCTGGACCTGACGGACGACGCCGCGCACACGGAGTTCCGAGCCGACCGCTTCGTCGCTTCGGTCGACAAGGATGATGGCGACCTGGCGCCGATGCGCTTTGCCTACATCGTGCGGGCCGTTTCGCCGGGCCGTTTCCTGCATCCGGCCGCACTGGTGGAAAATATGTATCAGCCGGGTCGCCGGGCACGGACAGAAGAGAGCCGTGTCGAAGTCGTCGGTCCGCTGCAATGAGGCTACGGCGCTGGCTGATCCTGTCGGCGCTGCTGGCCAGTCTTGTCGCACTTTTCGCGGCGCTCGATCTCGTACGCCAGGAGGGCGACAGGCGGCTTGCCGACTGGCGGGAGCCGCAGCTGGGGGCCGTGGCGCTGGACAGGAACGGCGCGCTGCTCCGTGTCTTCCCGGTGGATGCGGGGCGATGGCGCATGGATGTGGCGCTGGCCGATGTCGATCCACGGTTTCTGACCATGCTGCTGGCCTGGGAAGACAGGAGATTCGAACGCCATTCCGGCATCGACTGGCTGGCCATCGGTCGCGCGGCCTGGCAGTCCGTGCGGCATGGGCGGATCGTCTCCGGCGGATCGACGCTGACCATGCAGGTGGCGCGCATGGTGCGCCGACTGCCGACCGGCAGCATGACCGCCAAGCTGGAACAGGCCGTGGTCGCGCTGGCGCTGGAACGGCGTTTCACCAAGGACGAAATCGCGGTCCTTTATCTGCGCCTCGCACCCTATGGCGGGTCGGTGGAAGGGATACGGGCCGCCAGCCTCGCCTGGTTCGGCAAGGAGCCGCGCCGGCTGACGGCCGGCGAGGCCGCCCTTCTCGTGGCGTTGCCGCAAGCGCCGGAGCGTATCCGGCCGGATCTTTATCCGGACCGCGCGGAACGCGCGCGCAACCGTGTCCTGGCGCGGATGGCCGAGCTGGGGGTCCTCTCGCAGGCGGAGGCCGACCGCGCCAGCCGTGAGCCGATACCGCACCAACGCCGCGCCATGCCGATGATGGCCGCGCATCTCACCGACAGATTGCGGCGCGAAAACCCGGGCCGGATGCTGTATCGCCTGACCATCGATGCCGGGCTGCAGGCGCGCCTGGAGGATTATGCGCGGCGCGAAAGCGCCGGCTTGCCCGGTGCCGCCGGGCTGGCGCTGATGGTGGGCGATTATCGGACGGGCGAGGTTCTGGCGCAGGTGGGGTCGGCCGATATGTTCGATCGCGCGCGACAAGGCTATGTCGACCTGACACGGGCGCGCCGCTCTCCCGGGTCGACGCTGAAGCCGCTGATCTACGGCCTGGCCTTCGAGCGCGGCGTGGCGCACCCGGAAAGCCTCGTCGACGACCGTCCCGCCAGTTTCGCCGGCTACCGGCCGCAGAATTTCGACCATGGCTATGAGGGCGTGATGACGGTTCGCCGCGCCCTGCAATTGTCGCGAAACCTGCCCGCCGTGGAGCTGTTGCGCGCCGTCGGCCCGGTACGCCTGGTCCAGCGCATGCGGCGCGCAGGGGCCACGCCCGAGCTGGGCAGCAACAGCCTGCCCGGACTGGCCATCGGGCTGGGCGGGCTCGGCATCTCGCTGGAAGATCTCCTGCGTCTTTACGGCGGGCTCGCCAATGGTGGGCTTGCCATGCCGCTCTCCTACGAGGAGGGGCCCCGGCAGGGCGGCCATCGCATGCTGTCGCAGACGGCGGCGTGGTATGTGACATCCGTTCTGGCCGGCGCGCCGACGACCGCCAGCGGTCCACCGGGCAGCCTCGCCTACAAGACGGGCACGTCCTACGGCTACCGCGACGCCTGGAGCCTCGGCTATGACGGGCGGCATGTGGCGGGCGTCTGGGTGGGGCGCCCGGACGGCGTGCCCGTTCCCGGCCTGGTCGGGCAGGATGCGGCCCTTCCGCTGCTGAAGGGGGTCTTCTCCCGGCTGGGAGGTGCCGAGCGGCTGCCCGGGCCGCCGCCCGGCATCCTGGCGGCGGGCAATGCGCGGTTGCCGGCGCATATGCGCAAGGTCGGTACGGTCGCCGGGCGGTTCCAGCCCGCCGACGCGCCGCAGATCGTCTATCCGCCGGTGGGCGCGCGGGTCGAGCTCGCCCCCGGTGCCCTCGGCGCGCAACTGTCATTGAAAGTGCGGGGCGGGCGGCCACCCTTCACCTGGTATATCGGTGGCCGGCCGGCGCTGTCCGGAATATTCGGGCGTGAAGCCGCCTATCGGCCGGCGTCAGCCGGCTTTGCCGACATTTCCGTCATCGACAGTGACGGAGTTGCGGCCAGCACCACCGTCTTCGTCGACCAGCCCGGCGAAACGCAGGCTGACGCGCAGGCCGGGCGCGGCGTCGTCGAGGCGGACGGTGGCCCGATGCAGGTCCGCGACGGCGGCCACCATTGAGAGGCCGAGCCCGTTGCCCGGCGTGCTGCGGCTGGAGTTGAGGCGGTACAGGCGGCGAAAGACATTCTTGTGCTCCGCCTCCGGTATGCCGGGACCATCGTCCTGGATCCGCCACAGCACCGACCCGTCCGCCTGGCCCCGCAGGGACACGGCGATGCGGGCCGGCGCGGGCGCATGGTTGATCGCATTCTCGATCAGGTTCGCCATCATCTGGGTGAGAAGGTCCGGATCTCCGGCAACCTGCAACGCGTCTTCCATCTGAAGGGTCAACGCATGCCCGGCATCGGCGGCCACCTCTCCGTAGATGTCGCAGATCCGCGCCGTCAGGGCAGACAGGTCGGTTGCGCGGAACCGCTCCCGGCGCACGCCGGCTTCCACCTGGGCGATGCGCAGCAGGGCGTTGAAGGTTTCGATGATCCCGTCGGCCTCGGCAATGGCGTCGTCCATCGCGGCATCGAACTCGGCCGGCGTCGGCGGATGCGACTGGAGGCGGTCCAACCGCTGTCGCAGCCGTGCCAGCGGGGTACGCAGATCGTGCGCGATGTCGGTGGACACCTGCCGCAGGCTGTCCATCAACCGCTCGATCCGCGCCACCATGACGTTGATATGTTCGGCCAGACGGTCGATCTCGTCGCCGCGTGGCCTGACGGGCAGGCGCCCGTCGAAACGGCCCGACGTTACCTGTCGCGTCAGTGCCAGGATGGCGTTCACACGGGCGGCGGGTTCCCGGCTCAGCGCGAAACCCGTGACGAGGGCGCCGATGGCGATGGCGATGCTGCCCACGAGCAGGCAGAACAGCACGATCTCCTGCGTCTCGTGCAGGATATGCGAATTGCGGCCGGCCAGCACCTGGTAGGGCCCCATTGTT